>NZ_AZNV01000030.1:0-68845 GCF_000510625.1 Rhizobium sp. IBUN | reverse complement strand
GCGATATGGATGCGGACATCGGGATACTTGCGGGCGATCTTGGCAAGGAAGGTCGGCAGCATGCCCATGGTGGCCGGGTAGATGCTGCCGATCCTGATCTGGCGGATGCGACTGCCGCCGGCTGCCCGCGTCAATTCGGTGGTCAGGTCGATGTCGCTTAAGATCCGCACACAGCGATCATAGAAGGTTTCCCCTGCCCTGGTCAGTTCCACCCTTCTGGTCGAGCGGATGAAGAGCGGACAGCCAAGCTCCCTTTCCAGCGACATCACATGATTGCTTAGTGCCGGCTGGGCAATGCACATCCGGGCTGCCGCCCGGCCGAAGTGCAGTTCCTCGGCCACCGCTTTGAAATAGGAGAGTTGGCGTAGTTCCATGAGGTTCGCCGATCCGCTTTTCCCAGAGAATCCCTGTCCGGGAGGATTAATATATTATGTCGGATATATCCTATGGATTAATGCAACGCAAGATGGTGGCCATGAAATATGGACACTCGTGCTCGCATCGCTTGGAATCTTCGACAATTGCGCTCATCGCTGGGCGTTACCCAGGAAAACCTGGCGGTCGATGCGGGAGTAGATCGCACAGTGATTAGCGATCTCGAACGAAGCAAACACAATGCATCAATTGATCTGCTTGATCGCCTTGCAAGGGCTCTCAAGGTGGACGTTGCGATCTTTTTCACCTCGCCTGATCCGGCCGATCCTAGGCCGGAGCCATTGAAGCCCGGTCGCAAATCGCACAAGTAATGTTGGAAAAACCTAATCGGTCGCCTTGACGAGAAGCGAACCCACAACACGGCATGGTTTCTACACTGGTTACAGCCAGTTAGAAACGACTGTAAGTGCGCTGCGCCAAATGTCGAAAAACTAAGGTTGGGAGTTCATCACGCTGTTGAGATCATTCAAGCCGATCATCAGCATCATGGAATCAGATGAGGAAGGCAGAAAGCCCACCGCCTCATAGAAGGCTCGCGCGCCATCGGAAATCGCATGCACCAGCACGCCGCGGATGCCGAGGATTTCTGCGGCATTGAGCAAGCGCAAGCCTGCGTCGCGCACCAATGCTATCCTGCGCCCCTGATTGGACTGATCGATGGCGAGACGACGAAGCACGGCAACCGGGATTGGATCTGACATGTTGCGCCGAAAACGGCCGGGAACTCCCGGCTGTTTCACTGCGTCGGAAGCGAGTGCGTAATAGGCGATGCCGCGATTTTCTTCACACAGGTGCGCGATGCGCCACATGCCCGCTTGACGCGAGCGCGGCGACGCAGCCAGTCATCCAGTTCAAGGACGCCGGCATTAAGCTCTGGAAGCTCGTGGTGATCTGGCAGTGGTGTCGGTGCGCTGAAAGTCACGCCTCATCCCACGGCGCTTTGGTCGACATGGTGCGTTTCAGACGCTCATCGGGTTGCGTGGGCGCATCCAGTCGCGCAAGGTATTCTGCATAGATTTCGGGGCTGACCGTGAAGATAGTACGGTTGAGTAGCACTTCCTCTGCGCGGCGTTCAGAGGCTTCCAGCATGAAATCCGTGCGCGTCTTGCCAAGTAATTCAGCAGCGCGGTCTATCAAGTTGCGGGTCGCAGGCTTGATACGCATATTCAGCGGCACGCTGGCGTCCGGGCTTTTATTCCTATGCGGGGTGGTGGGCATAGAAATCTCCTGTTTTCACCGACCATATAGCGGAACGACGTCATCTTTACACGTTTCGTGGCGCGCTGTTTCGACACCTCAACTTCATTGCCGGTCTTGAACGGATCCGAACCGACGCACCGCTAATAAGGGCCGATCTAGCTGGTCAGCAGGGAGTCTGGCCATTCCTTCCTGCACGCCATGAAGGACGCGAAGAATGCGTACGGTTGTTTCGCACGGCGTCCCGGTGATCACAAGTTCGCGTGTGCCAGGAATTCTGCCAATGCGACCGCTCACAGGAAAATCGATCAAGCGGCGAGTTGCGTCCACAATCCGTTCGTCGATTAAGACGGCAGCTGAAGGATTATCTGTCTCGATATATGTGAATATGGCATCGCGATCAGATAACGCGAACGCAGACCAAGTAAGCTTCACGATTTGCGCGCGCTCGCCCTAAGTCGGGCTGCCGCTCGACGTTCCGCAAAATGGGCCTCAACCTCATTATCTGGGATGTCCGGTCGAGTATCGTTCAGCGCCTCAAGCACCCTAGTGCGAAACCAAGCGTCATGCGCCTCGCTCGAAAGGAGTTCGAGGGGCAGCGCGCCCTCGTTGGCCGTGCGCGTCAGCAGGATACGGACTGCGTCCGATACCGTAAGGCCCATGCTCTCAAGCACGGCGGAGGCACGATCCCGAATTTCGGCATCAATGCGCGTTTGGACAAGTGCATTTGCAGCCATAACTTTCTCCACATCTGAAGAGAAAGTAATGCATTTGAATGACAAATCAACAAGAAGTTTAGAACCATCATCAACCGCTTGCGGCTCTTTTATGCTCTCGAACGGATCCGAACCGTCGCCACCCTCAGCTGATTTGGCTCAGCTGCTGGATTATTGGAAAATCGGCCACATAAGCCGCTGTTGTGGAACAATCGCCATGACTATGGCGGCTGTAGGAGGGCCAGCCCGGGTCTTTTTATCGAGCCGATACATAGTTTGCCGCAACCGTTGCAGCGCTGGATGAGCTTTGAGCCGAATGGCCGCACATCTCGATTAGCCTCGAGGCGGCCTTGCTGCTGTGCCGCTCCTTGTGCCTAAGGAGCCGGAACTCGCGAATCGGCCGGCAGAAATTGACTTCGATCAGCTTGCCGGCTTCGATGTGCTGCTGGGCGGCAAGGCGGGAAACGGCGGCGGCACATATGCTGTCTTTCAGCGCCGACAGGATCGCCTCGTTGGAGGGAAGCACCATCGCGACGTTGAGATCATCCGAATTGACACCGATCTTGGCCAGCGCATGCTCGAATACCGAGCGGGTTCCAGAACCCTCCTCGCGCATCACCCAGCGGGCGGCCGTGAAATCGCTGGCGGCAAGCGTCTTGGCGCCCGCCCAGGGGTGGTTTGCCGCCACAACGACCACCAGTTCGTCCTGGTCGATCACCGATGCGGCAAGCGCCGGCTCATCGAGATCGCCCTCGGCGAAGCCGACATCGGCCTCGCCATCGATGACGGCGTCGGCAACTGTACGGGTGTTGCCGATGGTGAGCTTGAGGTCGATGCCGGGGTGAGAGGCATGAAACCGCATGAGCCGGGAAGGCAGCCAGTAGCTTGCGATCGTCTGGCTGGCGAAGACGCTGAGCGTCCCGCGCTGCATCCCGCCGAGTTCGCTGAGTACGAGTTCGGTAGCGCGGGCTCTCGCCAACAGCGCTTTCGACTCGGAGAGAAAAATCCGGCCGCTCTCCGTCAGCTCGATGCGCCGACCGACTCGGTGAAAAAGCTCGACGCCATAACGGTGTTCCAGGTTCTTGATGGCCGTGCTCACGGCGGATGGCGTGAGATTGATCGAGGCGGCAGCCTTGGTGAGATGCTCCCGCTCCGCCACCGCGACGAAAATTGCAAGCTGTTCAAAGGTCATGGGAAATCATTCTACTTTCTCGAATAAAACGTAGAAGAATATTCGATGGAAGTCGACGCAATTAGCTGAAAAATCTGAAGGGCAATCGCTGAATTCCAGGTGCCCGATGACCCTCCAGAACTATTTCAAACATAGCAGCCAGATCGTTCCTGGCCTGCTCGTCTGTATTGGCGTTGCTGCCGCTGCCTATCTGTTCGAGCGGCTCGAACTTGCGGTGTTCGGCGTCGGTCCTTTTGAAGCGCTCGTCTTTGCGATCGTTATCGGGATCGTCACGCGAACGGCTTTGCCCAGCAGGAAATCCTGGCAGCCTGGCATCAGCTTCAGCTCCAAGACATTGCTCGAGATCGCCATCGTGCTCCTTGGCGCGTCCCTGAGTTTCGGGACGCTGTGGAGTGCCGGTGCGACACTTGTTGTCTGTGTCGTGGCGATCGTGGTCATCTCGATCTGCGTCAGCTTCCTCGTCGGCCGATTGTGCGGCCTGTCGGACCGACTTGCCATGCTGATCGCCTGCGGCAATTCGATATGCGGCAACTCCGCCGTCGTCGCCGTGGCGCCGGTCATCGACGCGGATTCCGATGAGGTTGCTGCCGCGCTCGCCTTCACCGCGGTCCTGGGCGTTGCCTCCTTGCTCATTTTGCCGCTGATTTATGTCTATGCGGGCATGACGGCGAGACAATATGGTGCGCTGGCCGGCCTGACCGTCTATGCGGTGCCGCAGGTCCTCGCTGCGGCCGCCCCTGCGGGGTTGGTCGCCGTGCAGACCGGAACAGTGATCAAGCTCCTTCGCGTCTTGATGTTGGGGCCGGTCATCTTCGTTCTCGGCCTTCTCCGGACGGACCACAGAGACTGCGCACAGGCGCAGCGCGGTCTTGTTCCCTGGTTCATCATCGGCTTCATCGTCGTCGTGATCGCCCGTTCGATGGGGCTCATTCCAACCGCCCTCATCCCGATCCTCCTGACGATCTCGGGCGGCCTGACGGTCGTTGCGATGGCCGCCCTCGGCCTCTCGGTCAATATGCGGACGGTGGCCAGCAAAGGGAGACGAGTACTTTTCGCGGCATCGGCTTCGCTGCTATTACTGACGACGATGAGCTACTATTGCGTACTCCTCGTCCTCGCGAAGTGAAGGCGCCCAAGAGTCGGAGGCAGAACGGCGTTGTAAGGTTAGGGTTTTTTCGTGCGCTTCGCCATGGCGCTTGGCTCAGCCACTGGTCCGGTCACGGCCCTCAATGCGCGATCTCGCTGAGGCGATTCAGATGGACGGCGATGGCTGAACGTCGCGAACGGGCGGCATGAAGAGATTTCGCACTATTTGGGCGAAGACAAACTAACATCCCTGAAGCCGCAGATTTTATCGTTCGACGAAAGCAACATCGTTCGCGATAGGCTGCACTAATCGATAAGCTTGGACCTCGCCGGTGGCGAAAAGCTCCACGACAAACTGATCGCCCGGATATGCATGCCGGCAAGGATGCCGGTTACTCCTTGGCCGAATCTCGCCAGGCTCGCTCGAACGGCAGGCGCCAGGCATGCGGGGCGATGAGCTGGTGGATCGATTTCGGCCCCCAGCCGCCCTGATCATAGAGGCGCACCGGTGGAGGGTTTTCCAGAAGAGGTTGCGAGACCTCCCACAATCGCTCAATACCCTCTGCGGTGTTGAACAGCGTGTGATCGCCACGCATGGCGTCGAGGATCAGGCGCTCGTAGGCCTCGAGCACTTCGCCGATCAATCCGGTTTCGCTCATGGCGAACTGCAACGATAGCTTGTCGAGCCTGAAGCCCGGGCCAGGCCGCTTGCCATAGAAGGACAGGGAGACCTTTGAGGCATCGGCAAGGTCGAACGTGAGGTGGTCCGGCCCTTGTGCCCCAACGCCCGAACCGGCCGGAAACATAGATTTGGGTGGCTCGCGGAAGGCGATCGAGATGATGCGTTGACCCTCGGCCAGACGTTTTCCCGTCCGCAGGAAAAAGGGCACACCCGCCCAGCGCCAGTTGTCGATGGCGCATTTCAAGGCGATGAAAGTATCGGTGTCGCTCTCCGGATCGACCCCGGGCTCCTTGCGGTAGCCGATGTATTGGCCGCGCACCACGTCGCGTGGCTCGATCGGCAGCATGGAGCGGAATACTTTATTCTTTTCCTCCGAGATCGGCGCCGGCTCCAGAGCCGTGGGCGGCTCCATCGCCATGAAGGCGAGGATTTGAAAGAGATGGGTTACCACCATGTCGCGATAGGCGCCTGTCGTCTCGTAAAAGGCGGCGCGAGTTGAAAGTCCTAGCGTCTCCGGAACGTCAATCTGCACGTGATCGATGAAGTTGCGGTTCCAAATTGGCTCGAAAAGGCCGTTGGCGAAGCGGAAAGCCAGGATGTTCTGCGCCGGCTCCTTGCCGAGGAAATGGTCAATACGGAAAATCTGCTTCTCATCGAAAACCTCGTGCAACTTCGTGTTCAGTTCCACAGCGCTGGCAAGGTCCGTCCCGAATGGCTTCTCCATGATAATCCGGCAACGCTCGACCAGTTCGGCCTGGGCAAGGAGTTGCACGGCCGGAAGCGCTGCCTTCGGCGGCACAGAGAGATAGTGCACGCGCCGCGTCTCCGGCCCGAGCGCCTCCTCTGCCCGCTTCACCGCTTCCTTCAGGACGCCGGCGCCGGCAGAGAGCGAGACATAGTCAAGCGAAGCGGAGAAATCTTCCCATTCGGCCTCAGTGAACTTGCGAGTCAGGAACTGGTTCAGCGACTCGCGTGCGATAGCGCGGAAACCATCGGCATCAATCTCGTCGAGTGAGACGCCGACGATGCGGCACCCCGGGATGAAGCCGGCCTTAATGAGATGAAACAGCCCCGGCAGCAGCTTGCGCCGCGAGAGATCACCCGTTGCACCGAAGAGAACGACGAGCTGCGGATAGCCAGGTCCGACCTGAGTGGAATTCTTTCGCACAGTGCCCGTTCCTTTTTCTGCCGTTGCGCCCTGAATAGAGGCATGAATTACCCAGTCAATCAAGGTCTTACGGTCTCTGTGTGCGGGAAGCCGCGCGGCTGCAGGGACGACGGAAGACTGCGAAATCGGCGTTACGCGGAACACACCTTCCCGGGTGGAGCCGCCGTCGCATGTTCTCACCGCTAGCGTGCGCTCGTCCGTCGTGCTTCAAGCCGAGCATCGTCCGGTAAGCCAACTCGCCTCTGACGGGGAGCCAAGGATTATCCCGGCGTCTCAAGATACGTATCGTCTTCGCACTTGCGACGAGTCCTTGCCTCGTCAGTAAGCAGACAAGGGTGCCTGAATATCCTCTCGTTCCGGTCGGCTCAGCCTGCCGCAACCGCAGCTTTCTATCGAAACACGTAAAGGTTTTTTATTAGATATTAGATATACCCTTAAAAGGGGAAAAGTATCAGCAATGAGGAGTCGCTAAGCGTGATCTTGCGCATTCCGAAGTCTATGCTTCGCAAAGGAATGTTTATTGAATCGGTAGAATGCTCGGACTTGGAGTTCTCCGGCCGACGCTTTTTGTTGGAAACGGATTCCGCTCTGCATTCTATACTCGCCTCGTCGGCGGAAAACGTGTTGGTCAACCGGGTAAAGAGCAGGGTCGATTGTGGGTTACCGGTTTTCCGACAGGCGGACGAAGACCTCCAACCCAAGTCTATGCAGGAGCTGAACGAGCGCACGCGGATCCAGCACACTGTAGCTCAAGTTACCGGGATTTTGCGCGACGGCTTTGAAGATATCAAATTAGGAAAATTCGATATCGATCGATTCGCCCCCGCAGCCAGGCACATAGCCGCCTCCTTAAAGGCCTCGCCCCATCTATTGGTCGAGGTCACGCGGCTGAAGACCAAGGATGAGGGAACTTACGTGCACTCGCTCGCGGTCGGCGGGCTCATGACGGGGCTCGGCCACCTGTCGGGTCTGGAAGAGGAAACGATTAAAGAACTGACCCTAGCCGGCCTCTTACATGATCTTGGCAAGCTGATGATACCAAACGCTATCCTCAACAAGACCGGACAACTGACAGATGCGGAGCGCAAAGTCATACGCAGTCATCCCGAGCGCGGCTACATGCTCCTTAAACAATATCCGGAAGTCTCTGACCTGATTCTTGAAATCTGTCGATTTCACCATGAAGCCCTGGACGGAAGCGGCTATCCGCTTGGCCTTAGAGCCGATCAACTGAGTTTGCCTATTCGTATATGCACGGTGTGCGACGTGTTTGACGCCCTTACGAGCGTCCGCCCCTACAAACGCGCATGGAGCAACACGCAAGCGCTGAAGTGGATGTTCGATAGGGGGCACCTCTTCGACAAAAAGCTGATCCTGCGAATGGGCAGCCTATTTGATTGAATTCAGGAAGTCCCACGTCTTGCCGGGAGCGACTGACGGAATCGCCAGCCACTTTTGGGCTTCGAGCCTACCGTTGAACGACTTGCGGCGGGGCTATTGCAAGGGCGGCGCACCTGTTCTTCCCAGCGTCCCCTGAGCTTTCTGATCGACGCCATGTGACCTCCAACAGCTGTTGTCGATCAGGCGTGTATTTCGGCAGGTGCCAAGGATTATCCCGCCATGGGCCCTGCCCGTCACGATGATCGATGCGCTTTTCGAGGTGGCTGCGTGGGAGCCGATCAGGATGGTCTGCGTCGTTGGCTAGACCGCGTCGGATGGGTTCGCGCCCGACAATAGCCACCCAGAGACATACAACCTGGTGCAATATATCTTTAAATGCTAATAAAAGTAGATTGGAAATTCTGACAACCAAGTCTCGGGGCGAACTCCGAGAAGCGCGAATCGTTTGCCGCCCGTCACCAAGCCGTCGAGTAGATGGCTCGGTGAGAAAGGCAGTTATCAACGATATCTTGGGGAGGGACACCAATGGCCAGCAATCTTGTTTCGTATGTCATGCAGATGCTGACGCCTGATGTGATCGGGCGTATCGCGGCAGCTCTGGGGCTCGATAGCGGCAAGGTGCAGAACGCTGTGGGTGCTGCCGTGCCGGCAGTTCTAGCAGGGCTTGGGAGTATTGCCGCACAACCAGGTGGGGCACAGAAGATCGCCGACGCGGCCAGACAGCAGAGCGGATCGCTGGGTAATCTCGCTGGCATGCTCGCAGCGGGCGGCCCGGAATCGCTTGCCCAGAGCGGCTCGCAAATCATTTCGTCGGTGTTCGGCTCCAAAGATGGCGGAGCGCTTGCGAATGCCATAGGCAAGATTTCTGGTCTGGATCAGAGTGCAAGCGGGTCGTTGCTTGGAACCCTGGCGCCGCTTGTCATGGGAGGCCTCGCACAGCACAGCGGCGGCGATCTCAGCGCCAACGGCATCGCCGGATTGCTCGCGAGCCAGAAGGACAATATTGCCGCTGCATTGCCGTCGGGGATGAGCGAACTACTCGGCGGCGCTGGCCTGCTCGAGTCGCTCGGCGCTACGGCGCGAGCGACTACAGCGGCCGCCGGCCAATCAGCACGCAGCGCAGCCTCGTCCGTTTCCTCCATCAGCGGCGCCGGGCAACGCGCGGCCGCGAGCGAACCGCCCGCATCACGCAACTGGCTCTATTGGCTGGTTGCCGCCTTGGTTATTGCAGGCGTGCTTTTCTATCTGTTCGGCCGGCAGAGCCAGCCAGTTACTCCCCAGGTCGCCACGGGCGAGCAGAGCTTGACGGTCGGCGGAATCGACGTCGGCAAGCAGGTCAAGGACAGCCTTGCCAGCCTTCAAACGACGGTCACCGGAATAACCGACGCAGCCTCAGCCAACGCCGCCTTGCCAAAGCTGCAAGATGCAGGGAACCAACTCGACAAGGTCAGCGCCGTGCTGGGACAGCTTTCTGCTGGCCAGCGGGCCGCCCTTACGGCAATGGTAAGCCCGCTGATACCGACGCTCAACGGATTATTTGACAAGGTCTTGGCGATCCCTGGGGTCTCCGAGATCCTGAAGCCCACCATCGACACATTGAAGACGAAGCTCGCCGCCCTGTCCGCGTGACAGCTGCGAGATCGCCGACAATTATGCCGACGAAAACCAATGAGCAAGGGAGTGGCAGCCATGGCCGACAAGTCGACGTTCACCACAGACGAGTGGAAGACCCTTCTGCAGAGCGCGATGATGGCCGGCATCGCGGTGACTGCGGCGGAGCCGAGCGGTCTCTGGGGCACACTCAAGGAGAGCCTTGCAAGTAGTAGCGCGCTCTTGCAAGCCAAGACCGGCGACGCAAATCCACTGATCTTAGCGCTCGTCGGCGATTTCGAAACTTCGGAAGGACGCGACGCCGCGCGAGACGGATTGCAGGCGAAGCTCAAAGGCGCCAAACCCGACGAAATGAAGACCAAGTGCATCGAGGTGCTCAAGCAGGCCAGAGCGATCATCGAGGCCAAGGCTCCGGGCGATGCGGCGGCCGTCAAGGCCTGGCTATACCAGATCAGCCAGCGAGTGGCGGAGGCTTCCAAGGAGGGTGGCTTCATGGGCATAGGCGGCGTCGCCGTCAGCGACGCCGAGAAGGCGACACTTGCGGAGATATCTGCAGCGCTTCAAACGGGCTAGGCGTCGTCTGCTACGCGATTGACGGTTGCTGGCTGGAAGAAGAAGGAAGCCGCGCCGGACGTGCCGTCAGAGTGGCCCTGCAATCAATTGCACTTGCAATGATGAGCGAGCGGCGCCAGAGTTCAAAGCAACAACGCCGTAAACAATTGACTTCTTATAATTTTATGGAGGAGAGGGTGGGATTTGAACCCACGATACCCTTGTAGGTATGCCGCATTTCGAGTGCGTTGAAATTCGGCATTGGGCCAGACCCGAAGTGAGTTTCCGTTGCGCCGTTATCTCAATGTTGACTCCGGCACAAAAGAGAACATAATAAGAACATCCAAACATTAGGAGAGGATCACGGCCATGTCACACATGCCGGCCGGACAGCCGCGCGCTGAGCAAATTGCGGGAACCTACCGGACGCTACCCAGGAGGGCGACGATGGCCGAGGTTCACCCCCTTCTGATGGCGATCATAATCATGATGCCGAACCATCAAGTTTGGGGCCTCTATTCGGCTGACGTCTACGACATGGCTTCCGGTGGCCCGCTCGGCTACTTCGACATCGCGTTTGACCCACCCACACATCGCGCCTGCGGGTACTACAGTGCCGTCGGCTCCTCGGTTGTAATGCGCTCACCGCGGTGGTTCCAATGTGCTGGAGATATCAACGACGCCATGCGAACCTTCCATGCTCTGCTCAGGGAAGCTGGTCATGTCCACTGAGTGGGCGAAGCAACCGGAGTTCGATTTCGAGGTCGAAGCCGCTCTCGTTTTCCATGACGAAGATGCCAAGGTAACCATTCGTCACGCTCCACGGAGATATCAAACGTCTTCATGTGCAGTTGGCACTGGTGGAGACGACGAGCCGGGCATGACCCGCAGCCCGGAACCCAAGTTCGACCGGGAGCTTCGATGCACTAGACAGGACTAGACAGTCAGCAAAGCTGAGCTGGCGTCATGGTCGCGCGGCAATAACTCGCTCGATCGACCCCGCTCCCGCTCTGTGTGTTTTGTCCAACAAGCGGTCGTTGGTTCTCCTGCTACTCTCCACCAGCTACCGCCAACCGAAGCCGGCAAGCGTTATGTCGACTTCATGGGCGGTGCCGATAACGTGCTGCGACAGGCGAAGGAATCCTTCGATCAGGGCGACTATCGTTGGGTGGCTGAAGTCGTGAACCATGTCGTTTTCGCCGATGCCAGCAACGTCGCGGCCAAACCGCCGTCGATGTAGCGCGTACAGCCGTCGTTAGGATAGATAAGGTGCTTGAGCCTTTTAACTCCCTGAGGTCCAATGTCTGAAGTCGACTGGTTGAGCCATCTCCTGCAAATCATCACGGTCACAGGTCAGCTCGAGGTCCGCTGTGCCTACGGTGCGCCATGGCGCGTGGCCTGGAGCCGGGCGGCGGCGAACGAAATCCCCTATCACGTCATCGTCAAGGGGCGAGCCGTTTTCGAGGATCCCGAGACGAGAACAGCGAGGGAGCTGGTGAGCGGAGATATTGTGCTGCTACCTCACGGCGCGGCGCATGTGCTGCACGACGGTAGCGGGCAAACACCGATCCCCACTCAACAGCACCAAGGGGCCGCCGGTTGGATGCTGAGCGAAAATGACAGCCAGGGAGAGCGGCTCGATCTGTTGTGTGGCCGATTCTTCATTGCTGCGCCCCATGATAGATTGGTCCGCAACTACCTGCCCACAAACCTCGTAACGCGGGCTATGGACGGCGATGGAGATAGTGGTTCGGCTTCCAACCAACTGGCAAGTCTAGTGGGGCTAATGCGAATGGAATCGGCCGGCGACCGAGCAGGAGGGCGCGCGGTTCTCAATGCGCTTTCTTCGGCCCTGTTTACACTCGTGCTTCGCGCCGCGAGTGAGTCCGAGAAAGCTCCCGAAGGTCTGTTGGCCCTAGCCGGCCATCCGCGGCTGGCTCCAGCCATCGCTGCCATGCTTGGCGACCCGGCCCAAGCTTGGAAGCTCCCCGATCTCGCAGACTTGTGTGGCATGTCACGCGCTACGTTTATGCGACACTTTCAGGACAGGCTGGGTTGTTCGGCCCTCGATCTACTGACTGATCTGCGTATGAGCCTTGCAGCCAACGAGTTGAAAAAGCCTGCGATCAGCACCGAGGCCGTGGCCGAAACGGTCGGCTATCAATCCGTTTCGGCATTCCGGCGTGTCTTTGCCGAGAGAATGGGGATGACGCCCGGCGAATGGCGCAGACAGGCGCATGGCGGCGAGACGGGCGCGGGTTAGGAGAGACGCGCACGATTGATCCTTTCGAGCATCATATTGAGATAATTCAGTCTCGTTATTATCAAATTGGTCGGTAAATTGGGCTCCGCAATCACTTGATGAGGGAGCAACCCAATGAACTACATCAGCAACGCAGCCAACCAACCGACGCCGACGAATTCCGTCATCGAAACCATTCTGAGCCGTAGCGCTGCCAAATACTACGACACCACCGCCGCGCTGAGCGACGATCAGATCCGAGATCTGGTGCGGATCGGCACGTCCGCGCCGACATCGTTCCATTTGCAGAACTGGCGGTTTATTGCTGTCCGCACGCAAGGCGCAAAGGCCCGGCTACGTCCGATCGCCTGGAATCAGCCAGCGATCACCGAAGCCGCCGTCACATTCATTGTCATCGGTCGGTTGGCCGATGCGAGCACCGTCCCCGAGCGCCTCGCCCCGGTGGTGGAGGCCGGCATCATGCCGGCGCATCTGGTGCCGGAGTGGGAAGCACCCGCTCGCGGCCTCTATGACGATCAACCCCAGCGGCAGCGCGACGAAGCGGTACGTTCCGCTACTTTTGGCACCTCGGCGATCATCTATGCAGCTCGCTCCCTTGGCCTCGGTACGACGCCGATGATCGGCTTCGACGCAGAGGCCGTGCACAGCGAGTTCGGCCTGGCCGAAGACGAAATCCCGGTCATGCTTTTGACCGTAGGGCCGGAGCGTGCCGGCAACTGGCCGCAGAAGCCGCGCATGCCGGTGGCCGATGTCCTGACCTTCGCATGATTTGCAATCCAATCAAAAGCTTATGGAGATTTAGATGCCTAGAACCACTACCCTGACGCCGGAACAGGTTCCGGCCGAGTCGAAACCGACCCTCGATATGTTCACCAAAAGCATAGGGTTCACGCCCAACATGATGGCGGCCTTCGCGCAGAGCCCGATCGCGTTCAACGCCTGGGCCACTCTGCTCGGCTCCCTGAGCAAGGTGCTCGACGTGAAGACACGCGACAGCATCGGCCTCGCCGTTTCCGAGGTGAACGGTTGCAACTACTGTCTGACGGTTCACAGTTTCACCGCTGAACACATGGCCAAGTTGCCGGCCAGCGACATCATTCTCGCACGCAGGGGCCACGCCAACGATCCAAAGCGCGACGCCGCCGTCCAGTTTGCGCGCAACGTCATTGAGACCCGCGGACACGTTTCTGATGCCCATTTGAAAGCCGTCCGTGACGCCGGGTACACGGACGCGAACGCTATCGAGATTGTGGCACTGGTCGCCATGTACACGCTGACGAATTTCTTCAACAACGTCTTCGATCCCGAGAAGGATTTTCCCGCCGTGACGCCGGCCGGGTCGATCTGATCCTATCCCGTCGCAACTTGTCGAAGTCACTGGGAGCAATCACATGAACATCCTCCATATTGATAGCAGTCCGCGCCGACAATCGCATAGCCGTCAGCTTTCGGCGGCAGTCGTCGAAAGGCTTCTCGAAGTTGCACCCGGCGCAAGCGTCAGCCGGCGTGACCTGGGGACCGAACCCTTGCCTCACGCGGTGGCTGATTATGCGGTGGCGCTATCGACGCCGACCACGTTGGCGGCCCCTCCGAAAGGTTCACTCGATGTTTCGGAAGCGCTTATCCAGGAAGTCGAAGCAGCTGACGTGATTGTCATCGGAACGCCGATGCACAACTTCGCGATCCCTTCGGCCCTCAAGGCTTGGATCGATCAAATTCTGCGCGTCGGTCGCACAATGAAGTCGACACCCGCTGGGAAGGTGGGAATGCTCCGGGACCGTCCGGTCTTTATCGGTGTCGCCTCCGGAGCCATCTTTAGCGGTGAGCGAGCTAACCAGCCGGACTTTCTCACCCCCTATCTGTCGCTGGCACTCAGCTCCATTGGGCTGAAGACCCAGCAGTTTCTCCCCTTGCAGGCCACTGCGTTCCTGGACTGGAACGATGCGCCCTTGGCTAGAAAGAAAGTCCTCGCCGCTCTCGACCTCAGTGTGGTGAGGGAGCCTCGAGGCATGCGCAGCGGTCCTGCCGCCCTGTCGAGCACCGGTTGACCCTAACGCGATACGGCGCCGCAAGCCCCTGCACAGCTTCATCTTAACCCCTCCGGCCTGCCGGACTACAATAACGAGCCTTCAGATGATTTTACCAACCACCATGCTTCCGCAGATCGGCGACAGGATCACCGATCATTCAGCGCCGCCAGACGAAAGCGCAATTCGAGAATGGATCGGACCGCAGGCATTCGGACATTGGGCCGAACTGCGCAGTTGGATCGACGAGTTCTATCCTGCTGTTTTCGAGCCGGACTGGCTCTACGGTGGCAGGAACCGCGGTTGGTCGTTGCGCTACAAGAAAACCAAGGCGTTCACCACGCTGGTGCCGGAATACCGGCGGTTTTCGGCTGTCGTGGTCATGGGCGGAGCGGAACGAGAGAAGTTTGAGGAGCGGCGTTATGTTTGGCGACCGCACCTGGTCAAGTGCTACGATGAGGCCAAAACATACGTCGACGGGAAATGGCTGACCCTTGCCATCTCATCGACAGATGATCTTGACGATGTAACTGCGCTTCTAACGATGAAGCGCCCGCCACCATCGCGCGGTTGAATGTCATCCCGGATTCACGGCGCTGCGGCTCCATCGAACTCGGGCGGCGATCTCTTCGACATCGCACACAAACTCGAGTCACGGTCGGCGGGGAAGCGAACCGACAGCCTCTTGTGTGCGAGATCGAATAGTCTCTCGCGAGAAATTTAGTCTGAAGCAACAAATGTCTGAGGAGATTAATCCCATGAAAGCGATCATAGCAACTGATCAAGCCGCGGGAACGGCCGGCATGAAGCTGGTGGAGCGGCCAGAGCCGCAGGCGGCGATAAACGACGTCATCGTTGAGGTTCATGCGGCGGGATTCGTCCCTACAGAACTGACCTGGCCCTCGACCTGGGTCGACCGGGTTGGCCGCGAGCGAACACCATCGGTCCCCGGGCATGAGCTGGCCGGGGTGGTCACCGCTCTGGGCTATGGCACGACCGGACTGTCGGTGGGGCAGCGGGTGTTCGGCCTCACGGATTGGTATCGCGACGGGACCTTAGGGGAATACGTGGCTGTCGAGGCGCGCAACCTCGCGCCGCTGCCAGGCGAAGTCGATTTCGCGGTGGGCGCGAGCTTGCCAATCTCGGCCCTGACCGCATGGCAGGGATTGTTTCAGCACGGCCGTCTTCAGGCTGGCCAGAGCATCCTCGTACACGGTGCCGCCGGCGCAGTTGGCGCGATTGCAGTGCAGCTAGCACGCGACTTCGGTGCTTATGTTATTGGCACCGGGCGCTCCGCCGACCGTCAGAAGGCTCTCGAATTCGGCGCCCAAGAGTTCGTGGATCTTCAAAATGATGTCCTCGAAGACGTCGGTGGCGTCGATCTGGTGTATGATGTCATTGGCGGCGATATTGGAAAGCGTTCTGCGGGCCTCATACGCGCCGGAGGAACGCTGGTGTCCATTGTTGGGCCAGTAGAGGCGCGGCCCGCCGACGGTCTGGCAATCGACTTCGTCGTTGAATCCAATCGTTCCCAGCTGGACGAAATCGTTCAGCGGGTACGGGACGGACGCCTGCGGACGAACATCGGCAACATCTCTACACTCGATAGCGCTATTGCCACCTTTAACTCGACCGAGCGGCGCACTGGGAAGACGATCATCCGAATTCGTCCATGATCGGTATCGATACAATACATCGAGCGGCCTGATAGTAAGCGCGGTCCTCGACCTGATCTTTTTCGGCCGGTGCAACAACTCCGGCCGACACACGCGAGCGAGATTTCCGGGCCGCCCACGGGCGGCCACTGTCCTCTTGATGAGCATCGGACCGGCGACCCGCTTTGTCGCACAAAGGTTTTAGCTGCACGAGCGGAAAACCGATCACTACAATGCCATCAGAAGACAACCTCTTTCTGATGGCGCAGGGCGAGGACCGTCAAATAATTCTCATCGATACGGTAGCGTGCAATATATCCGCTGTCACCGAATTTCCATGAGCCATTCCCGATACTGATCGGGCAGATCTTCAATGAGCCCACCCATGTAGGGATGCGCGCCAAGCGCCCGTAGACTTTGGATAATAGCTTCGCCCGCTCGCTTGGCCGCTAACGGGGTTTTCCGTTGCAAGAACTCCCGAAGTCTCTCGAGATCACGAATGGAGGCCGGAGAGAAGATTATTTGTGGCATCCGGGCGCAGCGCGCTGCTTGTCGTCGGCTCCCCACGTCGAAAGCCATTTTTCGACCTCATCGGCTGTCACATGCAGGCTGGTCGCCTGAAATTCATCCCAGGCCTTCAGGGTCTCACCGCGCAGCGCCTCCCGCTTCTCTTCACGTTCCACGTATTGCTCAATTGCTTCGCGCATGATCCAGTGGGACGAACGGCGACGGACTTCGGCCAAGTGTTGGACGCGGCCTTTTAACTCGTCATCGAGCTTTAGCGAGGTAGGTGATGCCATGTCAGCTCCTTAGTCAAAGGCAATACCCGCCGCTACTATAGGTTGCTTCGTTGCTCCTGTCTATAATCTCGCAGCAGGAGCGACTTCGTGAAACGATAGTCCCCGTATTGAAAGGCTTTGCATTTTTTCGCCCGGAGCTTTGGCCGTGCTTTCTTATTCATTTGGTCCATATGTGCTTGTACCGGAACGCCAGTCGCTGATGCGGGATCAGACGGCCGTCCGTATCGGTAGCCGCGCTCTGGAAATTTTGGTGGCTCTGATCGAGCGACCTGGTGAACTGGTGAGCAAGGCTGAGCTGGTGTCGCGGGCCTGGCCGGATACATTCGTCGAGGAAAGCAATCTCAAGGTGAACGTTGCGGCACTTCGTCGGGTGCTTGGGGACGCCCCCGACGGCACGCAATACATAGCGACGGTGAGCGGCCGCGGCTATCAGTTCGTGTTTCCCGTGCATATTTCCGGGCACAGTGGCGCCTCCGGTATCGCGACGTCGGCCCGCAAGCATAACCTGCCGGTTTCAGCGACCCGCTTGGTGGGAAGAGATCCTGCCGTTGATGCGATCGGGCGTGCCCTTGAGGGCTCGCGCCTCGTGACGATCGTCGGCCCGGGTGGCGTCGGCAAGACGAGGTTGGCGCTCGCAATCGCTGACCGACTGACCACAGCTTATGAACATGGCGTCTGGTTCGTTGATCTGGCGACTGTGAACGATGCTACTCTCGTACCGACGTCGATCGCCACGGCGATCGGATTGAGGGTTCACTCGGCAAATATCAAAGCTGCGATCGCCGCCTTCGCGACCGACCGGGATTTCATGCTTGTCCTCGACAATTGTGAACATGTTGTCGAAGCGGTGGCTGCTTGCGCAGACGCGTTTCTGGCTGCTGCAGCAAGGGTGCGAATTCTGGCGACAAGCCGAGAACCAATACGGGTTCTTGGAGAACAGATCCATCGCCTGCCGCCGCTCGAAACCCCTCCGGAGGCGTCCAAACTTTCTGCAGCCGGGGCTTTGGCGTTCCCAGCTGTCGAGCTCTTTGTCGAGCGCGCAGTTGGAAGTCGCAACGAGTTCAAGCTCAGCGACGAGAACGCACCAATCGTTGCCGAGATCTGCCGCAAGCTCGATGGTCTGGCACTCGCGATCGAACTTGCAGCACCTCGACTGGATGCGTTCAGTACACACGAACTTCTCGATATTCTTTCCGATCAATCTCATGTGTTGAGCGATAGGCGCGGCCGTGATCCTCGCCACCATACCTTGGCTGCGACGCTGGACTGGAGTTACGGACTGCTCGTCGAGCCTGAGCGCGTCCTGTTGCGACGCCTCTCCGTCTTTGCCGGCGCCTTCAGTCTCGAATCCGCTTGCGCGGTTGCGGTCGACGAAGGTCGCCCCCGCTCTGAATGCATTCACGCTGTCGCGAACCTCGTTGCGAAGTCGCTGGTCTCGACGGAGAGGGGAGAGTTCGGGACGCAGTACAGATTGCTCGATACGACACGCAGATATGCGCTGCAGAAACTTGCCGAAAGCGGCGAAAGCGACAGCATGCGTCAACGCCACGCCGAACATCTCCTCGAACTCGCCAAACGCGCCGAGGCCGAATGGAAAATTCGGCCGACCGCCGACTGGCTCGCCGAGTACGGGCGGAAGATGGATGATATCCGCAGTGCTTTGGGCTGGGCGTTCTCCGGGAACCGCAGCGGTGCCATCGGCGTAGCGCTCACAGTAGCGGCTCTTCCCTTCTGGGAGCATCTATCGCTCGTGGAAGAGTGTCGCGCGGGGGTGGAACACGCTCTTGGCAGTCGCTTTGCCAATTTCCGCAATGCGGGCGACGAAATGAAGCTGCAATTTGCCTGTGGAACCACGCTGCTTCATACGCGGGGGCCCCTCCCCGAGGTCAAGGCAGCCTGGACGGCAGCGCTCGGTTGCGCCGAGTCACTCCGTGACACCGACTACGCGCTCAGATGTCTCTGGGGGTTGTGCGACTATTTCACATGGACGGGCGACCATCGCGCCGCCCTGGCGATGGCGGAAAAGATCCGAGAGCTGGCAACCGATCGCGGCGATCTCGACGCACGCAATAACGTCGACAGGCAGGCGGGAACTGCCCTGCGTTACCTCGGCGAGCTTGCCGACGCACAGCATCACCTTGAACGCATGATAGGCAGATACATTCCTCCCGTGACTCGCTCGGACACTGCGCGGTTTCAATTGGACCCGCGATCTGCGGCGCGGGGCACCCTTGCAAACGTTACCTGGCTACAGGGACATCCCGACAAGGCGGTTGCCATGGCACAGCGCCAGTTGGAAGAGGCGCGCGCCGCGCAACATGCCCTCGCGCTCTGCAATGCCGTCGTCCACACGGCCTGCCCTATCGCGCTGCTGACGGGAGACCTTGCTGCCGCTGAGCGCCTGCTTGTCGCCATCGAAGCTCATGTCGCCGAACACGCCATGACGGTTTGGAGTGCCATGGGCCGCTGCTTGCGCGCGGAGTGGCTTCTGCAGAGCGGCGACGCATCTGGACTGGCAGTCTTGAGAGGCGCGCTTGATGAGCTTCTCGCTGTGGACTTCCGCATGCGGTGCCCATTTTACATCGGCGTTTATGCTGCGGATCTGGGAAAATATGGAGACGTCGAAGCGGGGCGCATGGCAATCGACGAGGCCCTCGCACTTTCGGCTTCGACCGGCGAAATTTGGTGCATGCCTGAACTGTTGCGCATAAAGGCGGATTTGTTGGGCAAGGAGGGCGACCACCGGACCGACAACCCCGTCGAGGCGCTTTATGTGCAAGCAATCGATCTGGCGCGCCGGCAGGGCGCGCTGTCATGGGAGTTGCGCGCGGCGACGGCTCTGGCCGAGCATTGGCTTCGAACGGATCAAAACATCAAGGCCGCAGGAGTTTTGGCGCCCGTCTACGGGCGCTTCAACGACGGGTTCGCGACCCGTGATCTTGTTAGAGCTCGCGAGCTCCTCATTGTATTGAAGGACGTCGGCAGGAGGCGTGCGGCCGCTGTCCCTGTCACTCGGCGCGCAAAGCGTACTCAGTCTGCTCCCGAGCAGTAAGCGATCGCGTACGACCATCCAAAATCAGAAGCACCGGAGCGATCGCCGCAATGACAGCAAAGATCGTGAAAGCCTCAAGGTAGTGGGTGCCTTCGGCCGCCATGATATGCAATGAGGCCGGTCCGAGGCCCGCGCCAAACGTCAAAGCCATGTAGTTGATGCCGAAGAGCTTACCGAAGCTGCGCATTCCGAAGCGTTTGGCCAGGAGGTAACCGATCGCGTCACCTTCCGCTCCGGTGGCAAGGCCGAAAAAGACGGCACTGACATAGACTGGGATGAGACCCTCCGAGCTCAATAAAATGAGGTGACCGACAGCGGGCGACAAAAACGCCAGGCTGGTCAATGGCACCGGCGGCAATCTGTCGAGCAACGCCCCATAGCCGAGGCGCATGGCGATGAAAGCGAGGCCCACAAGGCTCATGACAAAAGCTGCATTCGCCGGATCGGCGCCGCGATCCGCCAAAACGACAGGGAGTGAAATCGATCCGGCCGCAGCAGCGAAGTAATTGAAAAAGAAGGCGGCCAGCATCAGCCAGAAGCTGGCGGTTTCCACCGCCTGGCGAACAGTGTGGCCCTCGCCCCCTGAACCCACGACCTCCCGACGTGCAGGTGGGTCGCGAACAACGAAAAGCGCGACGGGTAGCGTAGCCGCCATGGACACCAGACCGGCAGCCACAAAGGCAAAGCGCCAGCCCCACACGGAAATCAGGAATGCGAGGAAGGGAGGAACCGTCGCGATCCCAAGTCCAACGAAGGCAAGCATGGCCCCCAATGCGAGACCGCGTCGTGAGGAGAACCATCCGACGATCATATAGGTATAGGGCACGCCGGTCTGCGCGGCGCCCATGAGGCTCGCCACAACGACGGCCACGATGAATGTCTCCAGGCTATTTGGCGCGATTCCCGCACCAACAAGGCCGATCGCCATCGACACGGATGAAACAACAAGCACCCGACGCGGACCGAACCGATCCGTTAGTGCACCCACTACAGGCGACATGAGACCGTTTACGATGGCTATCGGTGCGACCACGGCGGCCACCACTGTCCGATCCCACTGAGTATCCGCGGTGATCGGTACAATGAAAACGCTAAAGCCATAGATCAGCACGATCCCGATGCTGAAATACATCCCCACGCCTGCACCCAACACGATCGCAATCCGTCTGGTTCGCCCCGCCGTCCTGTCCATACCCATGTGAGCCTTTGGTTGGTGCCGCTCCCGGAGACCGCAGTCCGCCCACAGGCGTTGATATCGTTACTGACGGGATTGCGGCTCGGTTCACCGAATTTCCCCGATCTTAACCAGCCTCGCAAGCGCATCCGCGTTAGAATTTTCGCAATCACCCCAACGAACCACGGGAGCTAACGATGTCGCGCACGCCAAAGACTTCTATCCAACCGGACGACCCGGATCGCCGAGCTGTTCTTTGCGCTGCGGGAGGCGTTGCTCTCGGCGGAATTGCCGCCGCCCTCGGCGGTAGCGCCACTGCCTTCGCGGAGGAAACGCCGGCAGCAACCCGCGCCACGGGTTCGCTAGGCGCCCGGCTCCAGGGTGTGCAGCATTTCGGCCTCACCGTACAAAACATGGAACGCGCTTATGAGTTCTACACGGCAGTGCTCGGCGGAACCGAAGTCTTCCGCCACGGCGATTTCCAAGGCGACGCGGTCCAGAATACGCTTCTGGCCGACCAGGAAATTCTCGCCAATCAACTCGGCGTAAATCCACGGACAATCGGCGTTCCCGATCTCAGAGGAGGCACCCAACGCCTCGACGTGCGGTTCATTCAGTTCGATAATGTCGTAATCGAACTGTTGCAGTATCGCGATGCCGACCAGCCGATGGGCGGCCCGAAGGCTTTCGCCGAACCGCTGGAGCACATGAGCCCGGCCTTCCCGCGAATGATGCACATCTGCTTCCATGTCGGAGACGATGTCGACTTCAATCAGTTCATCGCCGATCTCGAGGCGGAGGCCGCACGACGCGGAATGACGCAGGTACGAGCAAATCGCATCATTCGCGTTTCGACCGAAGAGGAGCGAAAGGCGGCTCCTTTGAGTGCTAACACCAACAAGGTGACCGTCGCGCCATCAGACGGATGGGAACTGATCTATTGCAAAGGCCCGGAGGGGGAACAACTGGAGTTTGTGAAGGCGCTCGGACCGGTGAAAAAGCGGTTTGCCGACGCGCTGGCAGCGCATCTGCAACTCGCCGCGAAGTAGACCCAAAAGGCATCGACATCACTTCTCAAACCGGTCCCGGCTTGGTCAGCGGCCACTGCGATGGGGCGAGATAGGGAGATATGACATGATCAGAACATTGCGGCTGCAAACCTCGGCTATTCTGCTTGGTGGCCTGCTCGCGGGAACAGTTCTCCAAACGGAAGCGCTCGCACAGGAAGGTCCGGGACAGGGCTATGCCAAAATTGCCAGCGGAGCTTACTCGGTCGTTGCCGAGGTCCGTGCCAAACCGGGCAAGGAGACCGAACTGAGAGCCATCACGCTTCCGCTCATCGACCTCGTGCGTAGCGATCCTGCAAACCTCGTCTATTTCCTGCAGGAGAGCCGAGAGACCCCCGGCCACTTTATCTTCTACGAGATATTTGCCAACGAAACCGACTTCGAGGCCCATAACGCAATGCCTTATGTGAAGGAGTGGTTTGCCAAGCTGCCAGAACTCGCCGACGGGGGCGTGAAGGTGATGCGAATGCAAATTCTGGCGCCGGCCAGCGACTAGTAGGCCTGACAAGAACCACACGTAGGCGAATGAAGGCAATCGCGAATTGCGGGGAGAACACACCCGCCCCGCACACGCCTCCGCCTACGAGACCGTCAGACCGGGAGTTGCGATATGAGACTCAAAGGCAAGGTCGCATTGGTCACGGGAGCCGCTGGTGGTATTGGCTTCGCCGTGGCGGAACTCTTCGATAACGAGGGCGCCATCGTCGTCGCGGGCGACATCAAGCCGCCCGAGCAACCATACCCCGAAGGGGTTGAAGCGGTGACACTTGATGTCACCAGCGAAGAGCAATGGGCAACCGTCGTTAGCGCGATCCTCCGGAAGCATGGCCGCCTGGACGTGCTGGTCAATAACGCTGGCATTATCGCTTACGAACCCCTGGACAAGTTGGAAATGAAGGACTGGCTGAAGATGATCGCCGTCGACCAGACCGGCGTTTTCCTCGGCATGCGTGAAGCAGTTCGTGTGATGCGCAAGCAGCAGGCGGGTTCGATCGTCAACATCTCCTCGATATGGGGCAGTGCGGCAGTTGCAGGTGCGCACTCCTACCATGCCGCCAAGGGTGCTGTCCGCAACATGTCCAAAAACGCAGCGATAACGTTCGTATCCGACGGCATCAGGGTCAACTCCGTACATCCGGGCTTCATACATACGCCGTTGACGGACAAGCAGGCGCCAGAACTCAACGATGCCGTCATCGCCATGACTCCGATGAAACGCGGCGGCAAGCCGATCGAGATTGCATATGGCTGTCTGTACTTGGCTTCCGAAGAGGCAAGCTACGTGACCGGCATCGAATTGAATATCGACGGGGGGTATCTCGCCCAGTAGCGCGAGGGGAATTGCGGCCCACAAAAAGGCCCTGTCTTGCAAGCCGCTCCAGGCGCGGCCGGCAATCGCAGCACCGCGTAGGATCGCTCACGGGATGGCTGCAGCACATTTTTGCGGAGCTAAGCGTCATTTAACAATCGTGATGCCTTCTCAGCAGTAAGGCTCTCGGTAGCGGCACACTTGATCGGCTGCTGCAATTCCCAATGAAGCAAACCGCGTCGAGACAAGGCAGTCACCTCAAATCAACGGAGGCCAAAATGCTCAGTAAAGCCTTTGAAGCCCAATGCGCCGCAGTAAACGTTCACTGTACTGACCAGCGACAACGGCAGAAAGCCGGCCTCACTCTCTTCGCTCTTGCGCTCGGAAGCTTCTGTATTGGCACATCCGAATTCGCGAGTATGGGAATTCTGCAGCTGTTCTCGGCGAGTTTGCAGATCGATCTGCCGGCCGCCACGAACGCAATAACAGCATACGCATTCGGTGTCGTGATCGGTGCGCCCCTCGTCACGCTGGCCGCGGCTCATCTTAACCGTAGAACTTTACTTCTGTTGCTTATGACTGTCTTCGTGTGCGGAAACATCCTCTCCGCCTTGGCGACAGGCCTCGGCACGCTTGCGATGGCTCGCTTTATCAGTGGCGTGCCTCAAGGCGCCTACTTCGGGGCGGGGGCGGTCGTGGCATCATATATTGTCGGCCCGGGACATGGTGGGAAGGCGTTCGCCCTCGTGATGAGCGGCCTGACGATTGCCACGATCGTCGGATCACCCCTCGCCACCTTCCTCGGCCAAAACCTGGGGTGGAGGAATACCTACTTTGCCGTTGCAGCTCTCGGTGTGCTGTCCGCCGCTGCGTTGTGGCTATGGCTCCCCAGGACGAATGCCTTGAATGGCGGTTCAATCGTCCGAGAACTAAGTTCGCTCGGCAAACCGGCGGTCTGGTGGATGATGCTGGTGGCAGCGCTGGGCGTATCGAGTATCTTTGCCGTCTATACTTTCATCGGCCCTTTCGTGACCGATGTCGTTTCCATGAGCCCGGGATGGATCCCGATCGCTCTCGCCCTGTTCGGCATCGGCATGACGGCAGGAAACCTTCTTGGCGGCAGAATTGCTGACCTACACCCGGCACGCGGCATCTTGGTGGGCTTCGGGAGCGCCGTGATCGTACTCGCGATCGTTGCCAGCTTCGGCTCCAATGCCTCCACGCTTTTCGTCGGGCTTTTCTGCGTTGGGGCAACCATGATGACAGCAATACCCACGATCCAGGTCCGCCTTACGCGGCTTGCGCCGGAAGCCCCAACTTTGATGGGTGCCATGAACCTGGCCGCTCTCAACGTCGCAAATGCCATCGGCGCCTGGGCCGGTGGGCTGGCCATCGGCAGCGGCTTGGGTTTGCTCTCTGCGGTATGGGCAGGGTTTTGCCTCACCCTGCTGGGACTTGGCGCATTCGCACTTGTCCTGCGCGGCAGTCCGCGCATGGCTCCCGCGCAATGAGCAGTGACATTCAAGCAAGCACAAAGCTCGTCAGCAGCACCCACGACGAGCATGAGGCCATCGTCTATCCCTTGGTGTTGGATTTTCGTTGCCCTGGTGAGTAAATCTCCGTGAACCGCTCTCCTGTCGCTGGACCGACCCCCATTGTTATCGAAACCTCGGAAGTCTCAAGAATGATCGGGGCTGAAGACTGAAGCGAAATTCTCACGCGCTAACTCCACAAGGCCGATATTGGAACAGCGGACAAACGTTCTCCGAAAGGGATCACCTTCTGGTGGTCATACAAGACCATGCTCGAAACAAACCGTTCTCCGGATGCTTCGGCCAGAATTCGCAATCCCGAAAAATCGGAATTAGAGACGGATGCTGCCGCTTTGACGAGCAGTCGCCTCGCGGCATTGGATAATTTCCGCCTTGTACATGATGTCGCGCGAAAGGTTTCATGTTTTGCGGCCGCCTCCGGCCTATCGCTACATCCAAAATCAACGATGGACGCCTTGAAGGGATCCGAACCTCGTACCTTGTTGTTTCCGGAGCCACGACACTGATTTTCATCGAGGATCTCGGTTCGATCGAAATTCCGAGCCGAGCCAAGCTTAAGCACCTTTCCAAGCAAACAAAAGGTCGCCGAATCCCCAAACAATGACGCCTACCGCACCCGTCTCACGTCTACCGGACGTGTTTGTAGACTGTAGTCCGCGACAAACCAAGCTCATGCGCAGTTCGCAAGATATTGCCTCCGGTCCGCCGATGGACTGTTCTGATCTCCCTGCAGCGGGCAGAGTTGAGCGGGCTATCCCTGCATTCGTCACAGCAGTCGTTTAAGGTAACCGAGGCGGCCAGGGGTTCCTGGAAACACTCTTCGTCCACATACTCGCCCCGGTGTCGAACCAGCGCACGCTGCAAAACGGTGCGAAGTTCGCGGATGTTGCCCGGCCATTTGCGACGCTGGAGCTTTGCAATCGCAGCGTCTGTGACTGGTAAACCCGGTGCCAGGTTCTCCATGAGATTGCGTACAATCGTGGCGAAATCGCTGCGCGCCGCGAGTGGCGGTAGATCGACGCTGAACGCATTCAATCTGTAGAAAAGGTCCGCACGAAATAGCCGTTGTTCGACCATCTCTTCGATACTGCGATTGGTGGCAGAGACAATCTGGACATCGACCTTGTCAACCTTGTGCGCACCGACCGGACGGACCTCCATGTTGTCGAGAAAGCGAAGTAGAGATGTCTGCGCGGCAAGTGGTATGTCGGCCACTTCGTCCAAAAATAGCGTTCCTCGATGGGCTGCGCGCGCAAGTCCGGGCGCTCCCTTCATGCGGGAATTGGTGAACGCCCCTTGCTCGTGCCCGAAAATTTCGGAGATGAAGAGTTCCTCCGGAACGGCCCCGCAGTTGACGGGCACGAACTCACCTTTTCGCTCGCTCAGTTTATGAATATGCCGCGCCATCAACTCCTTTCCCGTTCCCGTCTCTCCGGTGACATGGATGGGCATCCCGAGACTGACCGCATCCGCCAGTTCCGCGAGCAACTTCGAGATGGAGTTGTCCTCGCACACGAAGTCGGGAGCGTCGGCTTTTGATATCAACACGGGAACGAAGGCCCTTTGAGAGCCTCTCAATTCAGCAACGTTGCTCCGTTGGGCAATCTGTCGACAGGCCATGAAGAGCCCGCTGCCTGTCAGATCACGAATTCGGATAACCCCTCCACTCAACAGCCCGTCCAAAGCCCCATGGAAGCCTGCTTCGAAAAGCGAGTCGAAATGGGTCCCGAGCAACGCCGGGAGCCCCGCCAAAAGCGCCTGTCCTGATCGGTTGATAGAAGTGACATCTCCTGAGGGCGATACCGAGATCAATCCTGCGGACAATGTACCCAAGTATTCCGCCCGAGGATGAAACGCAAAAACGAAACTGTCCGCGGATTCCTGAAAGACGAGACCGTTCTCGATCTGAGCGGCCGCCATCCTTACAAGGGCGTGCGTGTGCTCCTGGCGTGCATCATGCGCACACGATGCGTCGAGAAGCCCGAGCATCTCACCACGGCAATTGAAAATCGGCGCAGCCATACAGCTGAGATGCCCGTGGGATGCGAAATAGTGCTCCCGCCCGTAAACGGCAGTAGGCTTTGACGTCAACGTTGCCAGGCCCAACGCATTCGTTCCCCGCTCGTTTTCGTGCCAACCACTGCCGGGAATGATCGCTCGGCCCGCAGCGCTCTGGGCAAACTCGTGGTCGCTGATCGTATCGAGCACGATCCCGTCCCTGTCAGCGAGAGCGATGATGAAGTTCGATCCGGCGATCTGCGAGTGTAGTAGCCGCATCTCTGCGAGTGCCAACTGACGCAACGGGGCGGCTGCTTCCCGTCGTCTCTTTACATCGGAGAATGGAAGCACATTCGCAACAGGGTCGGCGCGAGGATCTAGCCCGGCATCGCGGCACCTCTGCCAGCTATCAGCGACGATCAGCTGGAGCGACCCCGCGGGTACACGATCTCCCCTTTCCAAGGCACTTCTTGCTCGATCCATTCCTGAAAGATGTGACATAGCTCCTCCTCATGCATCAACGCATTTGCGTTGGACCTCAAGTGGCCAGAAACTGAACAGATGACACGCCGTCTGCGTTCATCCTGCGAACAACCTGCCGCCAACCGAATGTTGGTAACCAACTGAAAAAACGACATTCTTTCATCTGGAACGCCGTTTGCTCCCATGTCTGGTGCAATGTTCATCAACACCGCCGACGGAGGAGACATCAAATGAAGGCGCAGGTTCTGAACAAGTACGATGACAATCTGACAGGCGATCAGTGGGTGTCCTTGCAAGAGGTTCCCGACCCGCAGATCAAGAAGTCCACCGATGTGATCGTGCGTATAGGAGGCGCTGGCGTATGCCGAACCGACCTTCACATTATCGAGGGTGTTTGGCGGCCGCACATGGATCCCAATGGAGACAACCTGCTGCCCCTCATCATGGGGCATGAAAATGCAGGCTGGGTGGAAGCGATCGGCAAGGAGGTCGAAGGCATCAAGGTGGGCGATCCGGTGATCGTTCACCCCAAAATATCGGGAGGGACCTGCCTTGCGTGCCGACGCGGATTCGACATGCACGGCCCGGGCAAATTCCCGGGTTTGGACTGCAACGGCGGCTACTCCCAGTACCTGTGCACATCGGAACGCAACATCGTCCCGCTGCCGAAAACACTCGCACCGAAGGACGTTGCCCCGTACTCTGACGCGGGCTTGACTGCATATCGAGCAGTGAAGAAGGCCACTCGCCATCTCCTTCCTGGAGAAAAATGTGTCGTTATCGGCGCAGGCGGGCTCGGTCACATCGGCATTCAATGCCTCAAGGCGATGTGCGCAGCCGACGTAATCGTTGTCGACAAGTCGGACGACTCCCTCGCGCTGGCCGGAAAGATAGGCGCCGACGAGCTCGTGAAAGCGGATGGAAACGAGGTCGAAGCTGTACTCCAGCTGACGCAGGGTCAGGGTGCCGAAGCGGTGATCGATTTTGTCGGTGAGAGAGGGACCACGACCAAGGGTTTGGCCATGACCCGCCCGATGGGTAGTTACTACGTCGTCGGCTACGGCGAGGACATCCGCGTGCCCACCGTCGATATGGTCATCACCGAAAAGAACATCATTGGCAATCTCGTCGGAACCTGGGCCGAACTGGTGGAGCTCATGGCTCTGGCAGATCGCGGACTCGTGAACCTCACCACGGTCGAGTACAAGCTCGCCGATGCGAACAAGGCGCTCAAGGATCTGCACAACGGCAAGATCCATGGGCGGGCCGTTCTCATTCCTTAAACGCGGTCGGCAATTAACCTCATCGAGCGTTCTCTGGCCATTCGTTGGCCGGAGAACGGGATCGAGGCACGCAAGCAACGTGAGGACAATGAAATGATGTGCAGGATTCTCACACGTCGCGAACATGATCGCTTCCTCAAAGTCACCCGCTCAATTCGGATTGCGGGACATTCCACGAGCATCCGGCTCGAAGCTGCCTTCTGGGATACGCTCGATGACATGGCCACAGTCGAGGGTGTCCCGAGAGCAAGGTTGATCGAGCAACTGCATTACGAGGCGGTTGAGCGCCATGGCGTGTCGACCAGTCTTGCGTCGATGCTTCGGACAGTCTGTCTCCTCTATCAGCAGGAGAAGATCAGAGCTGCCCAGCCAAGGGCCGAGGCAGGTCTGATTCGGAACTGAGGCACCCCAACTTTCGCTAACCTCTGTCCCGTTTGACGGGCGTTATTACATTGAGGGGGAAGCCTCGCCAGCGGCTCCAGCCTTTCCTTCGGCGATCCAGCGCGCGCCAAGAACCAATGCTCCCATGGCAAAGTCCTTGCCGTAGGCTTTGACCATCTCCTGCGAAAGGAGCGATATCCTTTCGAAGAATTCGTCCTTTGCCTTTTGCTCCTCGGAAAGTGTGTCCTGCATTGGTGTCCTCCCTTTTCTGTTTGATCACTTGAACATCTGAGCTGGGAAGCTGACGATGGCGACGTTGCCAAGCGCATCTCCCAGACCAAGGTGCTGTCCGTCACTGGTCCACTGCAGTGACGTCACGGGGCCACCGACTGAACGGACGACGAGCTCATCAGGGGCGCCCACTGAGCAGATTACGACCTGACCATTGCCGTAGCCAGCGGCGACAAGACGACCTGTCGGCTGAACCGCCACCGCTTCGACTAACGCCATTCCCGTTCGACCTGTTGTGAGAGCACCCCGGGAGTGGTCTTGGAACGGTGGGCTCCTCATCGACCATGCCGCGACACGAAATGCTCCGGAGGCAACGAAAGCCTGTTCCAGCGCGCACCAACGCACGTCGGCAACCCGGCCCGGGAAGTCACCAAGAAATACGTGCTGCCCGGCCTCGACGTCCACCAAGAGTAACCCTGCGCCCTCCACGCCTAGCGCGAGCCATCTTCCTTCAGCGTCCCACGTCAAGGACAATGGCTCCCCGCCCAGCGGAACCTGTAGGGACGGCTCCAATCCGTTCCGGCAGCGATACAACGCGAGGCAATCACCGGAAGCAGCGGCAACCATCGTACCGTCGCTCGAAAATGCAACGCGCGTTGGATTTCCTCCACCCGGGTGTTCCGCCTCGAACTTCTCGGCGACGTTCCCCTCAGGATGAATGATCAACCTACCGTCGGAGGTGAAGGCCAGTGCGCCCGTGGCACGACACAGGTCGAAGGTGGCAAGCCTTGCACCAGACGACAGCACAGTCCCAACGGTCTCGCCCGATCGGCTAACATGGGCGACCCCGCCTTCTCCTGCGACACGGAAGCCGCCGCCAGTGAAGGCGTAAACGGAATTTGCTCCGTTTATTCGCGTTCTGATCAATGGGGCTGGCTTACCCTGCCGGGGCATGATGGCCGCTCTGCCATCGTCCGTCGAAATACGCGCTTCGGGCGGCTCGTTGTCAGCCATCCTCGCAAAGACGACAGTTCCGTCGTCGCAAACGGCCGCCAGCAGACTGTTGTCATCGTTGAAACAGACGCGTCGAACCGCAGATTGTTGCTTCCAGTTTCGAGCAAGCAGATCGAACAGGGTCAATGGGGGGTTGGACTGCTGGTTCATTTATCATCCTCCCTTGGCTTTCGCGATCAGGAGGTCGATGTCCTTCACTGCCGCTTCCGCCGCTTCAATGGCTGCGTTGGTTTCGATCTGCTCGGACCTGATTGCAGATGCCTGCTCCTCGGATTCTCTCAAAGCCGAAACGAGCGTCTCGTCGGCGGGGTCATCTGCCAAAGCAAGCTCAAGCCGCATGATCTCCATCTCAACCCCCGACGCCTGTTGGATCAGCTTGTGTGCCGTTGCCGTGAGGGACGAAATACGCCCGACCATTTCTAGTCTGCGCTGTAGCGGTTCCTGATTGGACTGGTCTTGAAAGGCCCTCATTGTGCTGCACCTCCCGGCGCTTTCCAGGCTTCGAGAGCAGCGGGAAAGTCAGGCAGCTGCTTTCTGAACTGCTGCTTGGCCATGTCGATATGACTGCGGAGCTGGTCCCATACGTCGACGCGGATCATGGGGTCATTTGTCAGACGCTCAACTTCCTCGACACGCAATTGCTTTGAAAGCGAGACGCCGGAAAACACGAAATCGCGAAGTAGAATGGCATGCCTTTCCGCGAATGCGTGGATCATGGGATGCGTCTCGGGGGTGATCTCAGCAAGTGAAAGTTCTCCCAAGATGAACCGTTGGAAATAACCCTGCAGCAGGTTCTGGCTCTCACCTAGAAAGCGCATAACAAACACCAGATCGCGCGACATTAGCGCGACCAGATCGTCTGCGACATCATTCGCCGCCGTGGGTAGTGATCCGTGATTTTCGCTCTCGTCGGCCATTGATGCCTCGACTGTCACAACGCGACGACCATAGATCAACACCGCGAGGAAGTCGACCGTTTTATTTATATAAAATAATATGTTACATGATTTTCCTGAGACGTTAAATAAAGTTACATTTGTCAATTACACCTGTAATGTTCCTTTACACTCCGTTGAGCGACCAAGCCTGGGAACCCCTTAGAGGACGGGCTTTTTGAGTTTGGCACGGGCCTTGCAGCTCCATTTCCCATAACCGCTCAAAGCGATCACAAAAGAACGAAGGAAGTGGGGAACAGCATCGTGTTCCGGTCGAGGAGGCCGGATGTTCCCATAAGACCTTTGCCTCAACCGACTGAACTGCCGACTCCGGAGCGCGGACGCGCATCCCTTTGTCGTGCCGTTCCAACTCTCGCTCTCGGCGCAGCTCGCGCCGTTTCCTGCCGGGCCTAAGAGCTCGGCGCAAACAAAGTGGAGGCAGAGGACGATGTCGTCTTTGACGCTCAATAAGATTACCTCGCAACGAGGCATTTCTGTCGGCGAGGCAACGAAAAGGATTTCCGACCTCGGTTGGAATCCGACCTACGTTCAGGAAGCGATGACCTTCCCGACCGACTACAAGATCACCAAGGCTCCGCGTGATCCGATGAAGCAGGTTCTCCGGTCCTACTTCCCGATGCAAGAAGAAAAGGACAACCGCGTATACGGGGCGCTCGACGCAGCACTTCGCGGCGACATGTTCCGCAACGTCGAGCCACGCTGGGTCGAGTGGATGAAGCTCTTCCTCGCGATCATTCCCTTCCCGGAAATTTCCGCCGCACGTTCGATGGCCATGGTCGCTCGTATCGCGCCCGGAGAAGATCTCCGTACTGGGTTCACGATGCAGATGGTCGACGAGTTCCGCCATTCGACCATTCAGATGAACCTGAAGAAATGGTACATGGAGAACTACATCGATCCTGCTGGCTTCGACATCACCGAGGAAGCCTTCGGCAAGTGCTACGCCACGACGATCGGCCGCCAATTCGGCGAAGGCTTCATCACTGGTGACGTGATGACTTCAGCCTGCCTCTATCTGACGGTAGTGGCCGAAACGGCTTTCACGAACACCCTCTTCGTTGCAATGCCCTCGGAAGCCGCGCGCAACGGCGACTATGCCCTGCCAACCGTCTTCCTGTCCGTCCAGTCCGACGAAAGTCGACATATTGGCAACGGCCATTCGCTTCTGATGGCAGCGCTCAAGGAGCCGGAGAACCACCTCCTGCTTGAGCGGGACCTGCGCTATGCGTTCTGGCAGAACCACGCGATCGTCGACGCTGCGATCGGAACGTTCATCGAGTACGGCACCACCAACCGCGACAAGAACAAGGAATCTTACGCGGAGATGTGGCACCGCTGGATCTTCGAGGACTACTACCGCACCTACATGCTGCCGCTCGAAAAATACGGCATCAAGGTCCATCACGACGACGTGCACGAAGCCTGGAACCGCATCACCAAGAAGCACTACGTCCACAAGGTCGCCCAGTTCTTCGCCGTCGGCTGGCCAGTAAACTTCTGGCGCATCGAGGCTCAGCGAGAAGCTGACTTCGACTGGTTCGAGAATAAGTACCCGGGCTGGTACGCACAGTTCGGCGAATTCTGGAAGTGGTACGACAAACTCAGCCGACCGGGCGAGACGATCATCACCTTCAACGAGGATGTCGGCTATGTCTACCCGCATCGCTGCTGGAGCTGCCTCGTCCCCTGCTTGATCCGCGAGGACATTGTGGTGGACGAGATCGACGGCAAGCTTCACACCTTCGCCCACGAGCTCGACCGTTGGACCGCAGTCGAGGCATTCGCTGACGAATACCAGGGGCGCCCGACGCCTGCCATGGGCCGCTTCAGCGGGAAGCGCGAGTGGGAGACGCTCTACCACGGCTGGGATCTGGCCGACGCCGTCAAGGACCTGAACTTCGTTCGCTCCGACGGCAAGACGCTCGTCCCGCAGCCGCATCTGCGCTTTGACGCAAAGGACATGTGGACACTCGACGACATCCGCGGCCACACGCTGCAGTCGCCACTGACACTGTTGCGCGAAATGTCCTCCGCAGATCGCGAAGCACACCTGGCGGACTACCGCGCGGGCTTCACCATCAACCCCTGCCACTAGGCTTTAGTCGCGGGAGGCCGGGCATCCGGCCTCCCCATTTCGGGAAGACGCCGCTGCCTTCGGGGAACCGGCAGAAGTTTGGAGGACTATCGAAATGGCTGACGCTCAGAAAGTGCATGCCATGGCGCATAAGGTGAGGCTGGAGCCTGTCGGCGTCGAATTCGAGGTGGAGGACGGCGAAACAGTTCTCAACGCCGCGTTCCGGCAGGGAATCGCCCTGCCTCACGGGTGCAAGGAAGGACAATGTTCTGCCTGCAAATGTGTCTTGCTCGACGGCGAAGTCGACATGCTCAAGTATTCAACCTTCGCCCTCAATGACATGGAGAAGGATACAGGCCACATATTGCTATGTCGCTCCATCGCCTATTCCGACATGGAAGTGGAGCTTCTCAACTACGACGAGGAAGTATTGTCGAAATCGATCGCCGTGAAGTCCTACAGCGGGCGGATCACGGGCTTCGAGAAGCTCACCCACGATATCAGAGGCATTGAGATCGAACTCGGATCCCCGATGAAGTTCTGGGCGGGGCAATATGTCGACATCACGGTCACCACGGAAAAAGGGGAGACGATTACACGCTCGTTCTCCATGGCAAATTCGCCGAGCGAAACCCAAAAACTCTCTTTCATCATCAAAAAATATCCTGAAGGAAAATTCTCCGGTGAACTCGACTCTGGAGGAATTCGGGTCGGTGCCGAAGTCACCGTTGTCGGACCTTACGGCACCTGCTTCCGACGAGAAGGCCGAGGAGGCCCCCTAGTCCTGGTCGGCGCGGGTTCAGGTATGTCTCCGGTTTGGTCGATCCTCAACGACCACTTGCTGAGCGGCGAGTCGCGCCCTGTCTACTTCTTCTATGGGGCTAGAACGGCCGATGATCTCTTCCACCTTGATCGCATCGCCGAACTTGTTGCCCGCCAACCGGAGGTGTCATTCATCCCAGTGCTGTCGCATGCGGCTGAAGACAGCGACTGGTCTGGAGAGCGCGGCTTCGTACACGAGGCGGTCGACTCCAAGCTGAAGGAGCTAGGTATCGACGGCGAGGGTGACGTCTATGCGTGCGGCCCTCCACCGATGATCGACGCGCTGCAGCCGGTTCTGTTCATGAACGGCTTCGAGAGCGAACGCATCTTCTTCGACAAATTCACGACTTCGTCCGGAGGAGCTCCGGGACACTAGAGCTGGACGAAGACCGGACAGCACCATCCATCGAAACAAGGGAGTGAAAACTATGCCTGCAATTTCGAGTTCAGTCGGATCAGGAGCAGCAGGAGCCGCAATATTCGCGGATTCCGACAGCCGCAGATACCGCTACTTCGAACCCAAGGGTCAACGCGCGACCCATTATGAGGATGTCACCGTCGACGTCCAACCGGATCCGGAGCGATACCTGATCCAGAACTGGATCATTTCCTTCGCGAACGGCAAAGGCGCCTACGTCAAGGACAACACCGTCATCAAGAGCTCCAACTGGCACGCGTTCCGCGCACCGGACCAGGAATGGGAGAGGACGCACTACCAGCGCCAGTCGAAGATCGAGACGATGGTGCAGAGCGTCATCACGAACGCTCGGCGGGCTGGCGCGCCAGCGACTTTCGACAAGGCCTGGGTCAAGATCCTGCAGGCCCATCTTGGCGCCTGGAAGCATGTAGAGTTCGGCCTGGGCACGTCCCTGATGCAGGCCCAGCGGTACGGCTACACCCAGATGATCAACAATGCGACGCTGACCAACTCGTCGTACAAACTCCGCCTAGCCCAGGACATAACGCTCTACCTTGCCGAAATTGGCATGGACATTCAGGGCTGGGATGACGAGCTCGGCAAGAAGACCTGGCTTGAAGACCCGATCTGGCAGCCGACCCGCCAGGCGGTAGAGACCATCATGGGCACCGAGGACTATCTCGAGCAGTATTTCGCGATCAACCTCGTGTTCGAGCCTCTGGTCGCCGAACTCTTCAGGTCCGGTTTCCTGATGCAGGCCGCGGCAGCCAACCACGACTTCATCACGCCGCCAGTCGTTTCGGCCGCCGAGGCCGACTACGAGCGAAATCTCGCGAACACCATCGACCTTGTCTACCTGCTCGCCAACGACAACATCCATGGCGACGCCAACAGGAAGGCCTTCCAGTCCTGGATTTCGAAGCACGCAGCGCTCGCTGACAAGGCGGCGACGGGGCTGCAGCCAATCTGGTCGATGCCCCACTCCAAGCCGATATCGTTCGCCGACGTCCAGGCCAAGTCACAGGAACGCATCGGTACCATTCTCAGCGAACTCGATCTCAAGCGCTAGGCCAAGGAGGCTCACATATGTCAAGCGTTGCACGCGATACGTCGCACGACAACATCTTCAAGTTGATGAAGGATATCACCTTCGAGCAGACGATCTCCCACCAGTGTGGTGTCACCATGAATGACTCAGTCGAGGCGCGAGCTATCGCCGAGTTCATGAGCAAGAAGCCAGGGGTGATCGTTACCTATCAGCCCGCGATGATCCGGATCGACGGCAACGGGAAGCTGATCTTCAAAATGGACGAGATCAGCGAATACCTCGGGCGCGAGATGACGGCCGAGATCTTCGAGGTGAATACCTCCACCCACTACGGCCGCATGGTTCGCATCGATGACAACGAGGTGATCCTGTTCGGCAACATGGATGAGGTCTTCGACTACATCTGAGGCCGGACAGATTTCGGGGTAGCGCGCCAATCTAGGCGCGCCACCTTGAGCACAAAGATTTTTTGGAGGAGAGCAAAATGTTCGTCACACCCGAAGGCAAAGAGATATTCGTCGTCGATGGCCACACCCACTTTTGGGACGGTAGCCCGGAAAATCAGAGAAACATCCATGGCAAGCAGTTTATCGAATGTTTCTATGGATATCACACGGCACTCAGCCCCAAGGAACTGCTTTGGGAGAAGAGCAAGTTCGAGAAGTACAGCGCCGACAATTTCTATAATGACCTTTTCATCGACGGGCCGGACGATGTCGCAATCATCCAGTCCACGTACCTGAAGGACTTCTACAAGAACGGCTTCAACACGATCGAGCGCAACATCGAAGTCGCCAAGCGCTATCCCGAACGCTTCATCGTGAACGGATCCTTCGACCCCCGCGACGGTGAGAAGGCACTCGAATATATCCACTTCATGAAGGAAACCTACAACATTCAAGGCGTGAAGATGTACACGGCTGAATGGAACGGTGCCTCCAAGGGCTGGAGACTCAACGATCCCGACGCGTATCGCTGTTTCGAACTCTGCGAGAAGCTGGGTATCAAGAACATCCACGTTCACAAGGGTCCGACCATTATCCCGCTGAACAAGGACTCCTTCGACGTACACGACGTCGACTACGCGGCAACCGACTTCCAGGGGCTGAACTGGATCGTCGAACACTGCGGTCTGCCACGCCTCGACGACTTCTGCTGGATCGCAGTGCAGGAAACGAACGTCTACGGTGGCCTCGCCGTCGCCCTGCCCTTCATCCACTCCCGCCCGCGGTATTTTGCCGAGGTTATTTCGGAGCTGCTGTTCTGGGTCGGCCCGGAGAAGATCCTCTTTGGTTCCGACTACGCCATCTGGACGCCACGCTGGCTCGTTGAGAAGTTCTGGGCATTCGAACTACCGGAAGACATCAAGCAGGAGCGTGGCGTCGACCTCACACCGGAGATCAAGGAAAAGATCCTCGGCCTGAACGCAGCACGTCTCTACAATATCGACATCGCCGCCAAGAAGAAGGCACTGGCAGCGACTCCGTTCAGCGTTGCCGCGGAGTAGTACGATGACAGCCTCCCAAATGAGAGAAAGTCGCCAGGGGGAACTCTGGCGACACCTGGCACAGGTTAACGACCCGGAGCTGGACGAACCCGTCACCGAAATGGGTTTCATCGAACGGGCCGAGATCGCATACAACGGTGATGTCGAAGTCGATTTCAGACTGCCGACATACTGGTGCTCTCCGAACTTCGCTTTCCTGATGCTTGAGGACATACGGGTGGCGCTCGAAGCACTGTCCTGGTCGCCGCACTTCAGGATAGCCCTGCACGACCATATGTTCGCCGACGAGGTGAACCAGGGTGTCGCCTCCGGCAAGAGCTTTGCGGAGATATTCGGCTCCCTTGCGGAGAATACTGATCTCGAGCCGCTGCGCGAGAAGTTCCGCCGGAAGGCTTTCCAGCGTCGACAGGAAGCTGTGATCCTGTTTCTTCGTGGAACCGACGCGACCGACAGCGCTATCGTCAACGCAACCTTGGCAAACCTGGACGCGCGGGCATCGAATGCCGGAGACCTGGCAGGGCCAATCCTGCGTTACCGCGAGGCATTGCTGGCGCGCTGGCCTGCGCTTTCACCCCATGATCTCGCAATCACGAACTTGGACGGAGCAGTAATCGAGGAGCAGGATCTCCCCTCTCACCTGGCCAATCTGCGCAGTGTCCGCATCAATATGGAATTCAACGGAGCTATCTGTCGCGGGTTGAAGACGACCCGCTACAAGGAAATGGAAGTTATTGACGGTGAACCGACGCTGGTCGACTTCATCGTCGGGCGCGTGCCCGCTCGATGCGGGCAGCCGCATACGACCAGCAACTAAAGTCAAGAAGACTGAAGTCACCGAAGTGAGGAACCGCCGCGGCGGTAGAGGAGGAACTATGTCTAAGATGATGCTACACAACTCAGCGGCGCGGCGCGCACTGGCCCGCGGTGTCAATCGGCTCGCCGCCGCAGTGGAGCCCACACTTGGCCCACGCGGCATGAACGCTATGATCGACCGACCGATCGGCACGCCAATGGTCACGCGCGACGGTGTCAGCATTGCGTCGGAGATTGAACTCTCCGATCGGTTCGAAAACATGGGCGCGCAGGTGGTTCGCGAAGTCTCCATGCAAACGAACGAGATCGCTGGGGATGGCACTACGACAGCGATCGTGCTGGCCAACGCCCTGGTCCAGGAGGGCATCGCAGCAAACGAGCGCGGTGCCAAGTCCGTCGATCTCTGCAAGGGCATTGATCTTGCCGTCGAGAGGATCGTGGTGGCCCTAAAGGACAAGGCCAAGCCCGCCAAGGCAAACGGCGTCCTTTCGGCGGTGGCAAACATCGCCGCTACCGATCCGAAACTCGGCGCACTCGTGGCGGAGGCGTACGAGCGTGTTGGAACCGAGGGCGTCATCACTACGGATTTCAGCGTCACGACTGAAACAACGCTGGATGTTGTCGAAGGGATGTCGTTCGATCGCGGATATCTCTCCCATCACATGGTTACGGATCAGGAGAAAATGGAGGCTGTCCTTGAGCGCCCTCTCATTTTGATGACGGATCTCAAGATCAAGGATCCTTCATCGCTCGATGCCGCGCGTCGCATCGCCAACGAGGCTGGGCGACCCCTTCTGATCCTTGGCGAAGATATGTCTCCAGAGGCCGTCGTCGCATTGTTGGGCCAGGAGAAGCCAGGGAAGTATCTGGTAGTTCACGCGCCCGAATACGGGCATTGGCGCAAAGCTCTTCTGGAGGATCTGGCAATCCTGACGGGCGGTCGAGTGATTGCACGTGATCTTGGCGGCAAGCTTGAGAACGTGACCATCGGCGATCTTGGTTCTGCAGAACGCGTCAGGACCAGTTCGACCCACACTACCGTCGTTCGAGGCGGAGGCGATCCCGCCGCAATCGAAGCTCGCAAAGCGCAGGTCCAGCGCCAGTATGATGTGGCACCACCGAACATTGAGCAAGACAAGCTGCGCGAACGACTTGCCAAACTCTCCGGCGGCACCGCAGTCATCTACGCCGGCGGTGTCACTCCCGTGGAGCAAAAGCGTACGATACAGCTTATCGAGGATTCGCTGCACGCCGTCCGCGCTGCTGTGGAGGAAGGTGTGGTCGCCGGCGGCGGATCGGCGCTGGCGCAAGCAGCCCCCGCTCTGGACGACCTGTTGGAAAAAACAAAGGGTGATGTCTCGGAAGGCGTGCGTCTCGTCAAATCCGTCCTCACTCGGCCCCTCTCCCGTATCGCGATCAACGCGGGGGCTGATCCGGCAGCGGTTGTCGAAGAGGTAACACGCGTGAACAGCGGTCACGGCTACAATGCATCCACAGGCGACTACCAGAACATGATCGAGGCGGGCATCATCGATCCGGTACGCGTCACGTACACGGCAATTCGAAACGCGGCGTCTGTCGCCAAGCTCATTCTCACGACCGAAACTCTTATCGGCGACCTCGAGGAGGACGAGATCGATCCCACCGCTGGTCCTGCGTTGGGTGGCGGTGCCGAAAGACTGGGACGGGCATAGAGCAACTCAAGTTTGATGGCGTTCGGGCGACCGCTGGCACTCCAGCAGGAAGGTCAGCCCGTGCGCCATTTTTTTCACCTCACCGCTACGAGTGCTGAACAGTAGCCATCTCAAACGACAAGGGAAGAGAAATGGACCACAAATCCGAGACTGCAGGTAAATGTCCGCTCGCGCACGGCAACACGCCCCGGGCTCGATCCAATCGCGATTGGTGGCCCAACCAGTTGGACGTTCAAGTTCTCCACCATCATTCAGGTCTCTCGGACCCCATGGGGGGCGAGTTCAACTACTCCGAGGAATTCAAGAAGCTCGATCTCGCCGCGCTGAAAAAAGACCTGTCCGCGCTGATGACGGATTCGCAGGACTGGTGGCCCGCAGATTTCGGCCACTATGGCGGCCTGTTCATTCGCATGGCCTGGCACAGCGCAGGCACCTATCGTGTTACCGATGGCCGCGGCGGTGCGGGCATGGGGCAGCAGCGGTTCGCCCCGCTCAACAGTTGGCCAGACAACGTCAATCTCGACAAGGCTCGGCGCCTGCTCTGGCCGATCAAGCAGAAATACGGCAACCAGATCTCCTGGGCCGATCTCCTGATCCTGACAGGCAACGTTGCACTCGAATCCATGGGCTTCAAAACCTTTGGCTTCGCAGGCGGCAGAGCTGACGTATGGGAACCGGAGGAACTGTACTGGGGTCCTGAGGGCACCTGGCTTGGCGACGAGCGTTATAGTGGGGAACGCGAGCTTGATGAACCGCTCGGCGCGGTCCAGATGGGTCTCATTTACGTCAATCCAGAAGGTCCAAACGGCAATCCGGATCCGCTCGCTTCGGCGCGAGACATTCGCGAGACATTCGCTCGGATGGCGATGAATGACGAGGAAACGGTGGCACTGATCGCTGGTGGCCACACGTTCGGCAAGACCCATGGAGCCGGTGATCCGTCGTTCGTGGGCGTTGATCCCGAAGGGGATGAGCTTGAGGCACAGGGCTTGGGCTGGTCGAGCAAGTTCAAGACCGGGATGGGCAAGGACGCCATCGGAAGCGGTCTCGAGGTCACGTGGACCCAGACACCGACCAAGTGGAGCAACTACTTCTTCGAAAACCTATTCGGGTTCGAATGGGAGCTGAGCACCAGCCCGGGCGGCGCGAAACAGTGGGTGGCAAAGACCACCGACGCCTCCATACCGGACGCGTTCGACTCGTCTAAGAGGCAACTGCCAAGCATGCTCACTAGCGACTTGGCACTGCGGTTTGACCCGATTTATGAAAAGATTTCTCGACGCTTCCTCGAAAATCCGAAGGAATTCGCCGACGCATTTGCTCGCGCCTGGTTCAAGCTGACCCATCGCGACATGGGACCAAAGGCGCGCTATCTCGGACCAGAAGTGCCCGCCGAGGACTTGATCTGGCAGGATGTTGTCCCGGCTGTCGACCACGAACTTGTCAACGACGCCGACATCATGGCTCTGAAGGACAAGATCGCCGCGACTTCTCTGTCTGTCGAAGAACTGGTTGGCACTGCTTGGGCATCCGCGTCGACGTTCCGCGGTTCGGACAAGCGGGGCGGCGCCAATGGAGCGCGCATCCGTCTCGCGCCACAAAAATACTGGCAGGTCAATCAACCCGAGCAACTCTCCAAGGTCCTCGGCGCACTTGAGGCAATCAAGGATGAGTTCAATGCCGCTCGATCGGCAAAGAGAATTTCGCTTGCCGACCTCATTGTCCTCGCAGGTGGCGTCGGAATTGAGAAGGCCGCGACAGCTGGCGGTCAAAGCGTCGTCGTCCCGTTCACACCGGGTCGCACGGATGCCTCGCAGGAACAGACAGACGCACATTCCTTCGCACCGCTGGAGCCGCGGGCTGATGCGTTCCGAAACTACGTCAACGACAACAAGCGTCAATTCATGCAGCCCGAAGAAGCGCTCGTGGACCGAGCTCAACTTCTGACGCTTACCGCACCCGAGATGACAGTACTGATCGGCGGTCTTCGCGTGCTGAAGGTCGGCAATCCCGAGCATGGGGTGTTCACGGAGAGGGCGGGAGCACTGACGAACGACTTCTTCGTCAATCTTCTAAACATGGCCATCGTATGGGCTCCAGTGCCGGGCAAGAAGGGCATCTACCAAGGCACAGACCGCAAAACCGGCGCGGTCAAGTGGACTGGCACTCGCGTAGACCTCATATTTGGCTCACACTCGCAACTTCGTGCCATAGCGGAAGTTTACGGCCAGTCCGATGGCAAGGCGAAGTTTGTGAAGGATTTCGTCGCCGCCTGGACGAAGGTTATGAACGCTGACCGCTTCGATCTCGTTTGATCGTTTCGTCAATGTCTCTGGGCGCGAGGAATCTCGCGTCCAGATTCTCCAGAATGGCCTGAGGACGTGAGCAGTCTGAATGTCTCATACGTCAGGCATAGCTGCGCTTGATTCCGAACTGCTCTAACTTTCGGTAAAGCGTTGGCCGCGAAATCCCGAGCCGGGTGGCCACTTTGCTAAGGTTCCCCTGCTCCGCCGCCAGTGCCTTGAGAACCGCCTGGCGCTCAGCCTCCGCGAAGCTCAGGACCGAGCCTTCTCCTGCCACGGAACCGATCAAAGCTGGCACCTCCGCGATTTCGGCTGGGAGATGGCCGAGGCCAATCACTCGATCCCTTGCTAGAAGGTGCAGGTGTTCGACGAGGTTGCGCAACTCGCGGACATTGCCCGGCCAACGATAGGCCTGCAGCGCATCCAGAGCCTCATTGGTAAACTCAAGAGGACAGATGTCTCTTCGCTCCGCCAGCTTCCGATTGAAATGTTCGAGAAGCAGGAGGGAATCATCGCCACGTTCGCGTAACGGCGGCACGTGGATTGTCACCGCACTCACTCTGTAGAACAGGTCCCGACGGAAGCGTCCGGCCGAGACTTCTTCCTTTAGATCGCGATTGGTCGAGGCCACGAGCCTGACGGAGACGGGCCGCGCGCGGCTCTCGCCGAGACGGTGGACGACGCGCTCCTCAAGCACGCGAAGCAGGAACGGTTGTATGTCCAGCGGCATCTCGCCGATTTCGTCGAGGCTTAGAACGCCGCCGCTCGCGAGCTCGAACACACCCGCCTTCCCGTCGCGCGAAGCTCCTGTGAACGCTCCGGGTACATGACCGAATAGCTCGCTACCGAAAAGCTCCTTCGTCACTGCTCCGCAGTTCAGGGCTATGAACGGAGAGTCTGTCTGCTTCCCGCTGCCAGCGTGGATCAGGCGGGCGAACAGCTCCTTTCCGACACCGGTCTCGCCTTCGATTAGCAGTGACGTGACATCATCCGTTTCCGCAGCACGACAGGCAATGTCTACCGCGGCCCGGATTGCCTCGCTTTGGCCAACGATAATGGAGCTCTCATCGCGTGCTCGTTCAGATGGACGACGACTGATCGATACGGTCCGCCCCCTCGAATTCTTCTGAAATACCAATGCGGCACCGCGGATATCGCCATCGAGCTCTAGGGGGCAGACATTGCAATCCCGCATCGTTTCCGGAAGACTTGTCGCGAGAGTATCAAGGAAGCCGGATCCCGTAAGCTCCGGCGACCAACAGCTCATGCTGCTCGGTCGCAACCCATTTCCGAGGCGGCGCCCCTCCGGGAGGGTCACATTGTTATGGAAGATCGCCCTGCCCTGACGATCGACGATCAGCAAGCCGTCACTGGCACGGTAGTTGTTTGCAGACGCAAGGAACGCCTCCAACAACATCATTCGCTCTGCTGTCTGGGAATCTGCAATTGCTCGCTCAATTTCCCGAGCTGCGGCCGTGACCAGCGCGATATTGTGGGGCCGAAAGATATCGGGATGTCCGGACAGGTCCACCACCCCTATCACCTTGCCGTCGAATGGATCCCGTATTGGAGATCCTGCGCAAGTCCACCTTTTGATCCCGGCACAGAAATGCTCGGCGGCGTGAACAAAAACAGGTTCGCCAGTCCAGAGGGCAGTCCCGATCCCGTTTGTCCCAACCACATCCTCGGTCCACTTGCCGCCGATACCGAGATGTATGTCCTTTCCGTCGAAAACAGTTCTTTTGTCACCGATGACATCTATCAGGACGCCGTCCTTGTCAGCCAACACGAGCATTGCCCCCGTGCCATCGAGCATCCGACCAATCGTTGCAAAAGGACGGGCGGCGGCTTCGAGCAATTCCCAACTGCCACGCGACCTCGCCTCAACGACCTCGCGATCAGTTTCGATTGGCGCATGGTCTTGTTGCGCGTTGATTCCGCCATCGGCGCAGCGATGCCAGGAGTCGTGGATCGTCGAACGTATTGGGAGCGTTGAAACCGAGGAGTGTCGGCTTCCCTCAAGCACGCACTCCCAGGCTCGGGTCACAGTTGTCTCATCGTAGTCCGAGCGCAATGCGACTGCGCTCGATCCCGCATCCGGTGAGCGGGGAATAGAAAAGTCAGTTACGCCATTCGTGTTTTGAGTCATCTAGGTCTCGCGTCCCAGTAACGATACGATGCGCTGGATAAAACTAGGCGGGCGCGAGCGTGTCACGCTTCAGGAGCGATATCGAGGCGACGGCCGATGTCGGCGGCGAGATCGGCAGCGCTATAGGCGGCGCCGAGAGTAACTCCGTCCATATCGGCAAGCACTCCTACGATATCGTCATCGAGCGGAGCCACGTAGCTGTTGTCGGCGGTGGCCAGCTTGAACGCAGTCGCGTTCCCAGTCGCCCGAATGTCCCCGAAGTGCAGGAGTTGCCGTCCCGAATGCACGTCGACGGCGATTATCCGGTCGTTGGGCGTTACTCTGATGCGGGCTTCTGGTTCGGGCGCCGCAGCCGGGCTCCCACCGATGTGGATTATGAGACCCTCGGCTTGAGGGGTCGCTCGCGGCTTCTTGGAATTCGAGTATCGTCCGTTGCTGAGATGGTCAGCGAGCTTGGTAATCAGGCCTCTGTTTTGTTCGATGACCTGCCTGATTTGAACGTCCTCGGGGCGTGGACCGTCCCGTTTCGAGAATATATCTACCATGACTCCTCCCAAAATCATGACTGCATTTCACACTTAACAAAAATCAATAGCACGTTTTCAGAAATGCTCCATCATGTCCTTTAGCACCTTCTGAAGTCAACGTGGTGGTATGGGAGTGCGGCAGTGTACGCCTCGAAGCCCAGAGGCGACATCATTGGTTTCCTGTTGACGTTTTGCAGCTAATCGTAAGATTCCTCCAGCACACCTTCAATAGGAGGGAGCGGGAAAGCCAAGCTTCCCAGATTCCATGTTCGCGGACGTCCTGCAGCAATCGATAATATTCCCGCAACGATCTTGATTATGGAGTGAATCAGATGCCCGAAGCCTTGGAAAATGTAAGGGTAACGCTGGCATCAAGGCCCAAAGGGCTGCCGTCGCCTGAGAACTTCCGAACTGAGCGCGGCCCCCTGCCGACGGCCGCAGAAGGTGAGGTCCTTCTGCGGGTTCTTTATCTATCACTCGATCCGTATATGCGCGGACGCATGGATGACGCGAAATCCTATGCTCCGCCCGTTGCTATCGGCGGGGTCATGGAAGGCGGAACGGTTGCCCGCGTCATCCGCAGCCGCAACAGCAATTTTGCGCCCGGCGACATCGTCCTGTCCCATTCGGGCTGGCAGACCTACGCAACATCGAGCGGCGACGGGCTGAGGAGGCTTGACGCCACGCAGGCACCCCTGACCGCGGCGCTCGGCGTGCTCGGCATGCCAGGCTTCACCGCCTATGCCGGACTTCGCAATATCGGCAGGCCAAAGCCCGGTGAGACCGTTGTTGTCGCCGCAGCAAGCGGCGCCGTCGGATCGGTCGTCGGCCAGATTGCGAAAATTGAAGGTGCAAGGGCTGTCGGCATTGCCGGCGGCCCGGAGAAATGCGCATTTGTCCGCGACGAACTAGGATTCGACGTTGCGATCGATCACCGCGCCAAGGATTTCAACGCCCAACTCGCGTTAGCCTGCCCCGATGGGATTGACGTCTATTTCGAGAATGTCGGCGGCCCCGTTGCCGAAGCGGTCTTTCCGCTTCTCAATGATTTCGCACGCATACCCGTCTGTGGCCTGATTGCGCACTATAACAACGAACCGGCAGAAGGCGTCGATCGCCTCCCCGGCTTCATGCGAGCCGTGCTTCGCAAGAGCCTGACGGTGCGTGGCTTCATTCAGCGCGAATTCGCCGACCAGCGGTCCGATTTTCTGAGCCAGGCGTCGGTATGGCTGGCCGACGGCCGCCTGAAATTCCGCGAGGACATCGTCGATGGCCTGGAGAATGCCCCCGAAGCCTTCATCGGCCTGCTGCAGGGCAAGAATTTCGGGAAGCTGATTGTACGTGTCAGCGAATAACATCAAAAATTGAGATGCCCGCTTCATTGTCACCGGCTGTTGTCGACAGGATGGCCAAAAGGAGGAGCTTCCTCTATTGTACTGGGCGTCGCCACTACCTTTGCATTGACCTGAAACATCGCTCTCGTTGCAAAAAGGGCCCCGGCAGCCAACACCATCGTACAATAGACGCTATTTCATGATCGGCGCATCCTTGTTGCGGGATCGGCAGTCGCTGGCAATATTCCACGGCGGGCAGCGTCGAAAGATCCGGAGCCCAGGCGCGAGACAGGAACCAGAACTGTGATCGCAAATGGCACCGCATGCTCATGCAATTCGCTTCGCCGGCTCGGAATTGGGCCACAGCCGCCATGTCTGCGCCTTCTTCAACAGCGAGGATGAGGCCTACAAGGTGCTTATACCGTTCATCGTCGATGGGTTCGAATGCGGGCATAAGGCCGTTCATCTGGTCAATCCCGACCAGCGGCCCGCACACCTCGACAGGCTCCGCTGTGAAGGGATCGACACCGAAGAAGCCGAGGCCGTCGGTCAGCTCGACATTCGAACGAATGCCGATGTCTACCTCAGCAATGGTCGCTTCGATTCCGACAGGATGCTTGCGGTCTTCGAGAAGCTGGCGAGCGGTCACTCGGACAACGGCTATCCTCTAAGCCGGATCATATGCCAGATGGACTGGGCCGGCGACGGACGATCCGACATTGCGGATCTGATATCCTTCGAAGCGCGCGTGAACGACGTCTGGAGCCAGCACGACGACGTTGTCATTTGCATTTATGATCTTGCAAAGTTTGGCGGCGAAACTGTCGTCGATGTTCTCCGCACGCATCCGATGGTTGTCGTCGGCGGCGTCCTCCAGGAGAATCCATTCTATGTCGCCCCGGCGCAGTTCCTGGAAGAATTGCGGGAGCGGCGTGCGAGGAGGAGCGAGGCTCGCGACCGCGGTGAGAACCATGGTTGATCTCGCGAAGAGTGCCGCACCACGTGATGATTGGCGTCGCCGATGCATGAGCGACCTGATCACGCTCGTTGCCTTGCCGGCGATGTGGTCGGGTGGCGATCTTTTTCAGATCGGCAATATCCTCCTCGACGCCCTTCAGGCGATGCTGGATGTCGACCTGCTCTATCTTCGGCTGATGCTGCCTGATGATCCAGCACTCGTGGAACTGGCCAGACAGCCGACTTCCGATGTCGATATCAACGCTCAGGAGGTTGGCGCGTCCCTCGATTCCGCACTTGGACCTCTTTCGGCCTGGCCGGCTTCCGCCAACCTGTCGCTCGGGCAAGGGCTGATGGTCATTGCGCATGCGCAGGTGGGATTGGGAGGTGCTGCCGGCGTTCTGGTCGCGGGGTGCCATGGCAGGCTTCTGTCGCAAGAGGAGCGCCTTGTACTCAACGTCGGCGCCAATCAAGCCGCACTCGCGGTCAACGAGGCGGCGCGTCATGTCGGTCAGGTAAAATTGACAGCAATGCTTGAGGAGCGAATCGCCGAGCGGACGATGGAGCTCGCCACTGCCAACGTGGCCCTGAAGAACGAAATCGCCGAACGTGAGCAGACGGAGGAAGCGCTCCGCCAAAGCGAACGCACTGCTCGTCGTCTTGTCGACAGCATGCCGGGTATGGTCGCGATCCTTTCCAGGGAGGGAGTGGTCGAAGCCGTGAACGCACAGCTCACCCGATACTGCGGCGTTAGTCTTGAAGAGTTTCGAAACTGGCAACATGCTGACATCATACATCTCGACGATCTGCCGACAGCGATAAGGATCTTCAACGAGGCAATCTCAGCCGAACAGAATTTTGATCTGGAAGTGCGCGTAAAGGCTAGTGCCGGGGACTATCGATGGTTCCAGGTTCATGGCGTTCCCTTCCCGGACCCCTCGACCGCGCCATGGTATGTGTTCCTGACGGATATCGATGACCGGAGGCGTGCCGAGGCCGCCAGGGCGGCCAACGAGCAGAAACTCCAGGAGATCGTAGACGCCATTCCCGTCATGGCCTGGGCCGCAGCACCGAGCGGAGAGGTGGAATATCTGAACGAACCCTGGCTTGAGTTTGCCGGGATCGCGGCAGATGAGGCCGACCACTGGTGGGCAGCCGTTCACCCGGACGACGTCGCCGGCCTTCTCAAGACGTGGGAAGAGGTGCTGCACGCGCGCGTTCCCGGTGAAGCAGAGGCCCGCATCCGCCGTCGCGATGGCGAATACAGGTGGTTCCTGATCCGGTCCAACCCGGTCTTCGCCGAAGATGGGTCGGTGGCACGATGGTATGGAACGAATACCGACATCGACGACAGGAAGAAGGCCGAGGACAAGCTTCGTCACAGCGAAATGCTGCTGGCGGAAGGCGAGCGGATGAGTCACACCGGTACCTTCTGCTGGCAGCTAGCAACCGATGAGGTCATTTTCTCCGACGAACTCAGCCGCATCTTCGGCTTCGAGAAGGACGCCGTCATCACCATGGAAGCGGTGGCGACGCGGGTTCACCCTGACGATAGAGAGGTTCTCGCACGCCGGCGCGACGAAATTCGCGCCGGCGCTTACAATCCCGAATATGAGGCCAGGATCATTTCGGGTGACGGGTCCGTCCGCCATCTAAGGGTCGTTGCGCGCAGTCTCGAGTATCCCGATGGCCATGTGGAATGCATCGGCGCCGGCCAGGACATCACGGAGCGACGTCTTGCCGAAGAAGCACGCGACCGATTCAGGGCCGAACTTTCGCAGATCACACGGGTGATGAGCCTCGGAATGATGACGGCCTCGATAGCCCACGAAGTGAACCAGCCGCTTTCGGGGATCATCACGAACGCCAGCACGTCTCTTCGAATGCTCGCCGCGACACCACCGAACGTCGAGGGCGCTCTGGAAGCGGCACGTCGGACCATCAGGGATGGACAGCGCGCATCCGAAGTGGTCGGGAAGGTCCGGGCACTGTTCAGGAAGCAGCCTGCAACGCTCGAACCGCTAGACCTCAATGATGCCGCACGCGAGGTTGTAGGCTTGATCGGGAGCGACCTGCAAAGGAAAAGGATCGCACTGCGGTTGGACCTTTCAGATCAACTGCCGGCGGTAGATGGGGACCGGGTCCAGCTTCAGCAGGTTATCATGAACCTGCTCCGCAACGCGATCGACGCAATCGGTGAGCTCGCGCACCAGCCTCGGGAAATCGCTTTGCGAACGGAGATCACAACAGAGGGGCTGGTCGAGCTCGCGGTCCGGGACACAGGTTCGGGTATCGCTACTGATATCGAACAGCTCTTCACAGCATTCCACACGACCAAGAGCGACGGCATGGGCATCGGCCTGTCGGTCAGCCGCTCAATCGTCGAAGGGCACAACGGTCAAATGTACGCGTCATCCAACGAAAAGGCAGGAGCGACCTTCGGCTTCCGGCTTCCCTCGAATTCGGCACCACAAATCCTGGCGACGGGCCTCGGTCAAGCGAGGACGCGGCGATGAAGAAGGAGCCAGTCGTTTGCCTTCTTGACGAGGATGTTTCGATACGGAAACCGCCGCTCCATCTGATCCGATCGCACGGATTTGATGTTCGATTCGTTCTTGGAGATGAAGCAAACCAATCGCATGAACCTCGGCGTCGGAACGCGGGCGTCCCACAGGCTCACACGCAATGGGCAGGTTTTACCGGTCATGCTCAGTACAGCAAGGCGGCGAAGAGATGCGCCGACTGCTCTTTGCCGAGGGCGGTCAATGTCTCGGCGACCGTTTTGACGGTTCTGAGCGAAGGCTTGCCTGATTTGCTTGTCAGATGAGACTGAGCGAAGCCAGAAGGAGAAAGCCATGTACAGTACCATCGCGGTCGCACATCAGCGGGCAAAGACGCAGACCCAGGCTCTGGACAGATCCGTTGTGTTTGTCGTCGATGACGATGTGTCCGTCCGGGAATCCCTGGAACTTCTCATCGCATCCGCAGGATGGCAGCCGCTGCTTTTCGCCTCCGCGAAGGACTTCCTTTCACATGCGCGACCCGCTGGGCCGAGCTGCCTGGTACTTGATGTCAACATGCCGGGCTTGAATGGTCTCGACCTTCAGAGCCTTTTGACCAAGGATGGACGGAGGATACCGATCATCTTCGTAACCGGCTTCGGCGACGTGCCGACCACTGTGCGCGCAATGAAGGCCGGAGCATTCGAATTCCTGACCAAGCCAATCGACACCGCTGCGCTATTGCAGGCCATAAAAAGTGCCATGGAACGCAGTGCAGCACTCACGCGCGAAGATAGCGAGCTGGCCGCCCTTCGATCCTGCTATCAAATGCTGAGCCCCCGGGAGCGCGAGGTCATGTTCTTCGTCGTCCACGGCCTCCTGAACAAGCAGGTGGCTTTCGAACTTGGGATCAGCGAAATAACCGTAAAGGCGCATCGCGGTCAGTTGATGCGCAAAATGAATGCTCGTTCTCTGCCCGAGCTTGTCAACATGTTTGCGCGCCTCCGGCTCGGCGATCAGGTAGTCATACATTGAGGACCACGGCAAAGGTTTATCCTTCGCGCCAGGCCATCATCCGATAGTATCGGAGACACCTTGGCACGATAGCCCGAGGTCCCATTTCGGGAGATGCTTCCATGGGAACAAAGATTGAAGCCTTGTTCCCGGCGGCGCCGATTTGCACAAATCAAAGGCCGATACCACGCCAGCCACGATGATTGCGGGCGGGTGGGTCGCCTGCGCGATCGGAGGCAGGAATGATGGGCCAGCGGACCGATACCTTGGTACAATGTACTGGAGGTTGAACAACTCCTAGATTCAATCGTGTTCAGGCGGTGGTTCCGACCGGTTGACAGATATACCCATGTGGTGGCCGTAACGGAGTTGGCCATGGAAAGCGTTCGTCCATTGGTTTCGGTGGTTGACGATGATGTGTCGGTTCGCGAGTCCCTGCCCGCGCTCATTCAATCATTTGGCCTCGACAGCATCGCCTTTGCGTCGGCTGAGGAGTTTCTCGCTTCGGGCGCCCTTGCGACGACGAGCTGCCTGCTTCTCGACGTCGTTATGACGGGAATGTCTGGGCCGGATCTGCAGTGCGAGCTCCTACGTCGCAACAGCCCGGTCCCCGTCGTCTTTATAACTGCGAACCATGACGAGAACCTGCGGTCAAGGCTCCTTGCAAAGGGCGCATCCGATTGTCTTTTCAAACCTTTCTTCGAGGACGCCCTCGAAAAGGCCGTCCTTCGAGCACTCGCAGAACGCAGCGGATGACGCGCCCGGCTTGACATCACGGATGTTCACCACCGGCCCCAGATGCGATCCCGTAGCGTCTGAGGCGTCGTCGTCAAAAGCGCCTGTCCACCGTTCTTCGGTGGAATACCACCTCGACGATCAGGGCTCGGAACCCCAGACAGCCGCGGTCAACTGCGGCGTGAAGCTGTGATCGCCGCGATGCCCCGGCAGGCGAGCGGTGATCTCCTGGACGGTCCAGCCGTTGCCGTCAGGGTCTGTGAACGAAAAGTAGGAGGCATAGCTCTTGCGATCCGGATTGGGGCCTTTGGCGATGCCTCGACCGTTGGAATGGTGGAAGATGCCATTTTTGTCGTGAAACACCTCGCTGACCTCGATCCCTCGACTTCGGAGGTCCTTTCGAGCGGCCTCGATGTCGGTGACCACAACGTGCAGTCCTTGCCCGGTGCCCGGAGATGCGGCAGTGATGTTCTTGCCAAACATGACCGATGCATCGGAACCTCCCGGCGTGAACTGAATGACCCGGTAGTCGTCGCCGTTAAAATCGATATCCAGCCTCCATCCAAGACGCGTGTAGAAGGCCTTTGACCTATCCGCATCAGCCACGGGGATGACCACAAGTTCTAGCTTCATATTCAAGCTGCCAGCTTTTGGGGCATCTTCTGCGACGCCCCCCTGTTTTTCAATATTATCCATGTTGGGCCCCTTTGAAGAAAACTCTGATCGGGATCGAAATCTGCGCGCGTCAACGGCTGGACGCCATTGAACTTTGGTGTCGCATCGCCTGCCTGGAGGCCATTGCTTGCAATGGCAGATCCCTCTGGCGCGGCGTCGATTCGTTAAAGGCGTCGCTGTGAGGCGGTCCCCGAAGGGGTCCAACCTTGGAGATGGCGACTTCAGAGCATGGGCTTGCCTTGTCACGAAGCACGACGGCGCCTTCACCCTCGCTTTGCTAACCGGACTGGTTGCACTCTCGGGTCACCGAAAACCGGTGGGCTAATCGTCGGCCAGAGTTTGTGCGATGGATCTGCCATAGGGAAAGAACATATCCTTACGCCCTTCCTGCCAAGCGGTCCGCAACCCCGGTTGTGTGATGTCCCAGTCGGGCCAGGATTTCTTGCAGACCTCGCGCAGATCCTGGCGAAGGTCCTCAACTGTCGGGCGGCCGAAGAACCAATAGCCATTGTAGAGTTTGTAGACGACCAGACCAGGTTCGAGGACAATGACATGGGGGATCATCGGATTATGAACCGGGTCCGTGTATTCCGCGATTTCGAGATCCTGCTGGATCGTCCGTCTCGGATCCGACAGAAATGGCCAATGCGCCCCGACGCCGCTGCGGAACTCGTGTGCTTCGGCAATGGTGTCGGTGCTGATCGTTACCAGTCTGCAATAACCGACCTCCATTTCTCGATAGAGCTGTAGCAACCCCTCATGCTGACGTCGATCCTTGGGACAGAAGCTGCCTCGGCTGAGAACCAGCACCATGGGATAGATGGCCTGCAACTCCGAGAGCTTTCGACGCTTGCCGGTGTGATCGCTGAGTTCGTAGTCTGGAAAAACCGCTCCCGAAACGATGTCCGATCTCATGTCGAATTCCTCCGCTTGTGCGGCCCATGGCCGCTATAGGTCTATGACGAGGTCACCTGCCGGTTGCGAGCAGCAAAGCAGCAGATTGCCATCCGCAGCTCCATCGATCGGGTTCGGTTGATAGGTAACCAAGCCCGAGATCAATCCGGTCTCGCAGGTGTGGCAGACGCCGGTCCGGCAGGACCAGCGAGCCGGCACATCGCATGCCTCAGCCAAGTCGAGCAGGCTGTGCATGCTCGGGTTCCAACGCACGGCCAATCCGCTGCGGGCGAACGAGACCAATCCTCCGGAGCCGGGCTCGCCAGCCGGCTGATGCGGCGGCTGTCGCGGCGAAGTTGCGATTCCTGGCGTTATGGATAAACCGGCGCCGAACATCTCGGTGTGGATGCGATGGCGCGCAACTCCGATGCCAGCAAGTCCTTCCGTGAGGTCGCTCATGAACTTCGCAGGTCCGCAAAGGTAGAAATCGCTCTCGATCGGAAGGCCAAGCGTCTTGAGGATTGCCGTGTCCAGGTGGCCTGTCGAGTCATAGTCAGTGCCCTGTCGGTCGCCTGGCGCGGGCGCGCTGTAGCAGGTGTGGCCATGGGCTTTCGGGAGCGATCGAAGGAGCTCGCGTACCTCCTGTGCGAATGGATGCTCCAGGCTGCTGCGCGTTCCGTAGAGCCACCAGATCTCCCGCGAGGACTTCTCAGCGGCGAGAGAATGAAGCATGCCGAGAACCGGCGTCATCCCTATCCCCGCGCTCAGGAATGCCACAGGTCCGTCGCCGCGGATCAATGTGAAGCTGCCGCGCGGCGCGCTCACCCCCACGAGATCACCCTCGTTCAGTTCTTCGCTTACGAATCTGCCGGCAGCACCGTGCGGCTCGCGCTTGATGGTTACCCTGAAACACTCGCCGTCCGCGCGGCCTGACAGTGAATAGCTTCGAAGCAGGAGCGGAGCCGAGCGTGGGTGCAGCCGGAGCACGATGAATTGCCCTGGCAGGTAGGTCTCCAGCATCCTCCCGTCCAACGGCTGGAGTTCAAGCGAGGTGACGTGATTAACCACCGACGTCTTGCGAACAACGCGGAACTCGCGGAAGCCACCCCACGCCGGGCGCGTCTCGATCACGCCCGTCAGGCCAGCATTTCCCGTCACCTTCGTGCCCTCGGCCGATTGTGTGAGCAAAGCCTGGAACGAACGGCGCCAACCAGCGCTCAGCGCCGGATTGCGCAGCGCCCGTTCCAATCGGTCGCGGCGATGGCCAGGCTTGTAGAGCAGCGCGTTGATCTCCGAGACAGTCATGCCGCCCTCTCCGGATGCGGTCTTGATGATAGCGTCGTCCGCTTGGACATAGCCTTCCTCAAGAACGCGAAAATAGAAGCCCGGTCTGTCATGCAATACCAACAGAGCCGCCATTTCGGGCACGTCCATGCGAATGCCGAGCCGATAACATGTGACACGGGGCTGCGTCACCTCGAACAGCGCCCCACCGATGCGATAGCGGTCACCGATGCAGACCTCGGCGTCGGCAAGCCCATCCACCGTAAAGTTTTCTCCGAACTGCCCATAGACAAAGTCGCTTCGGCCCAAGTGCCTTTCCCAGTACCGGTAGGAGCTTATCTGGTAGACGAAGACCGCGCGTTGCTTGCCACCATGTCCGGCGCGGTCGGCCTGCCCATCGCCGTCGATGTTCAATGTCCGCGCCATGCGTGGACCCTCGACCGAGCTCTTCCAAATCGCCGTCTTGACGATCCTGTTCTGCCATTCGACGTCGCGGGGCAACCCGACGTTGACGGAAAGAAGGCGAGCCATAAGACATTCTCCCCATGCCAATACCGCTTGGTTGAGGATCCAAGGCTTCTGATCCGCAAGCGGACATGTTGCCCGGTCCCGTCACAAGAGAACATCCGAACGGACACGCATTCCATTATACGAAGGTGTCGCCGATACCTTGGTTGAATGGCGCCTCGATGACGGGCCTGCTTTCATGGCGGATCGGCGCCGCCCGGTCATGAAAAGACGAATACCTGGGCAAGCGTATTTTCATAGGTCGCACCTTGTTGAAACGATACGTATCGTTTATATCAGTCGCATGACAGCCGAGGGTTTGGTTTCGAGCGGCTCGGGGATTTGTTCCCGTAGGTCGCCGTGGGTGAATTCGATCGGTTGCCGACCCTCCTGTCGGACGATGCGGAGGTGGGTCGTGGAGCTTCGTATGTCCAATCTACGAAGCGACGGAACGGCGAACCGCATCTGCCGCGTGAACCTGAAAGCCCGCGCGGTCCGACATCGCCGATTTCTTCCGGGACGCCGCGAGCGTCGCGGAAGGCGAAACTCGGATCTACCAAACGGACGAAGACAATGGCCTGGTTGAGAAACAAGAACCAAGTAACTGAGCAGTCGGGAACCAACGTCACGGCGCTGCCTGGAACTCAGGACGGCACGCATCCGGCGGCTCCCTCCCCCAACAAAGCATCACCGTCCTCGTTCGTCGTGCCTGTCACGGCAATCGTCGTCGCTCTTTCCGCCGTTGTCGGCGCCGGAGCCAACTGGGATTGGTGGGTCGCAAGCCGATCGGTGCAAACGACGGACGACGCGGCAGTCTATGCGGACGTCTCCTCCATCAGCGCCCGCGTCGCAGGCACGGTCGACGGGATTTCGGTCCGCGACTACGAGCGTGTCAAAGCTGGTGACTTGTTGTTCTCGATCGACCGAAAGCCGTTCGAAGTCGCTCTCCGAGCTGCCAAAGCGAGGCTTCAAGCGGCCCGTGCTCAGCTCGAAGACAATGACACCCAGCGAACGTTTCAGCTCACCCAGATCGACGTCGCCGTCGCGCAGCAGCAGGCCTCCGCCGCTGATGAAATCCAGGCGAGCAAGGAGCTTGAGCGCCAGACGCGACTTGGCATCGACGGCAGGGCGAGCTCGGTCCAGACGCTGGAAAAGGCTACCGCGGCTCACGAGCGGGCGTTGGCGAACTCCAAGATGACAGACGCGACGGTGGTCGCTCAGCGGGTCAAGCTCGACGTGATCGCAAAACAGCGTGACGTGCTGAAAGCGAACGTCGACACCGCCGTGGCTGACGTTGCGGCACGTGAACTTGATCTCGGCTACGCCGATGTGCGCGCACCCGTCGATGGCGTTGTCGCGAAGCGGAGCGTACAGCTCGGAAACTACGTCGCTACGGGCACGAACCTTATCTCGATCGTGCCGCTTCCGAAGGTTTACATCCTCGCAAACTACAAGGAGAACCAGTTGGCTCTGGTTCGCGAGGGGCAGCCCGTCGACATTTCTGTCGATCTGCTGCCGGGAGAAACCCTCCACGGCATCGTTTCGAAAGTATCGCCCGCAAGCGGTTCGACGTTCGCGCTTTTGCCCCCTGACAATGCGACCGGCAACTTCACGAAGGTTGCCCAACGTCTGACCGTGCGCATCGAAATCGACCCGACGCAACCGAACTTTGAGCGCCTGCGTCCAGGCATGTCGGTCACAACCCGAATAGCCACAAAAGGAAAGCGCGATGTCTAGGCGCGTTCATTCAAGCGATCTTCCGCGACAGGGATATGTCGCGGTTGCCATGGTCATGGCGTCGATACTGACTGCCTTCGACGTCCGGACCGCAAGCATCGGCCTCGCGGACCTGCGCGGCGCGTTCGGTTTGAGTTTCGACGAGGGCGCCTGGCTGAGCACCTTCGCGACGGCACCGCAAATTCTCGTTGCACCGAGCATCGGCTGGTTGATCGGCGTCTTTGGCGTCAAGAAGGTCATGATCGGGCCGTCTATTCTCTATTCCGTCATCTCCGTTGCGATACCATTTGCCCACGGCTTCGAACCTATCGTCGCATTGCATGCTCTAAGAGCAATGGTGCTTGGCATCTTCGTCGGAGCAACGCTCTTGGTTGCCTTTCGAAACCTTGATCCGAGGTACTGGATCTTTGCTCTTTCGTTCTACGTCCTGAGAATACCGTTCGCGCAAAACCTCGGCCTGTATGCCGCCGGCAGTTACACCCAAACGATCGGATGGCAATGGCTCTACTGGCAAGGCGCCGTCGTCGCGCCCGTCATCGGCATCCTGTTCTGGTATGGCGGGAAACCGATGAAGGTCGACCGGGAGCTTCTGGATCGTGCCGACTGGGGCGGAATGGCGCTTTTTGGCGTAGCTTTGACGACGCTCTATTTCGCCTTGGACCAGGGTAACCGTCTGGACTGGTTCCGCTCGGGGTATGTGGTGTCGCTTCTCGCCGCAACGGCCTTTCTCTTCTGCGTATTCTTGTGGCACGAGACGCGGGTCAAGGATCCGTGGGCTCATATTTCAATCCTCCGTCACAGAAACATCGCGTTGGGGTTCGCCGCCATCGCCTGCTTCATGATCGCCAGTCTCGGCAGTTCGCTGCTGGAACCGAACTTCCTGGTCAGCGTGGCGCGCCTGCGTCCGGAGCAGATCGGCGACTTCACCGCACCCTACGCAGTTCTGCTTCTCTTCGCGGCAACCGGTACGGCTGTGGCGCTTGTCCGGACCCTCAAGCAACGTTGGACCTTGATCATCGGCTTCACATGTTTCGCAATATCGGCATGGCTTGGTACACAGTTGACCAGCATATGGTCGCTGCCCGAGTTCCGGCTGATCGTGATCCTGCAGACGTTCGGCGAAGAGATTGTATTTCTTGCTGCGGTGGCAACCCTGTTCAGCAATGTGAACCCGGCCCGCGCCATATCCCTCGTCGCCTATGTCCAGGTCATGCGCCTGATCTGTTCTGAGACCGTCGCGACGTCGATGACGACCTGGGTGCGCCAGCGCGAACAATTGCACTCGTACCTGATCGGCCTTCACGTCACCGGGACGACGCCGGGGTGGAATTCGATAATCGCTCAGCTTGGCTCAGGGTCTGCACCGGCAACGTCGCAGTCCGAAGCCCTGAAACGCGGCGTGGCGGTACTGGCAACGATCGTCCAGAGGGAAGCGAACGTCCAGGCCTATATCGACGGGTTCTGGATCACCTTCATGGCCGCGATTGTCGGGCTGATCGTAGTCTCCCTGATGAAGCCCTCTCCACCGCACCCGCTGACGACGAGATGAGGCAAAACCGCCGCACCGATCGACTGTTGATTGGAAGGCTCAATAGCAGGAGTTGCTCCCGTGGACGACCACCACGCCAAGAACATCACCAACTGGCTGATGCAATCCGGACTGAAGGGCTTGCCGGAGGAGGACCTGCTCGCGGGGTTCTGCGAGCGCTGCAACGCTGGTGGACTGCAGATCGACAGGGCAAGCGCCGTCATGGATACGCTGCATCCGGTGTACGAACGCCGAGCCTACCGCTGGGGTCGGTCCCGATGGATGCAACGTGTCTTCGAGTTCGGGTTCGCCAATCCAGGTGGCATCCCGAGCGACTGGCAGCGCTCTGCCTTCCACTATCTGAAGAGGACGGGCGGCACGGAGGTGCGCCGACGGCTGCTGAACGGCGATCCGGCCGACTTTTTTCTCGTCGACACGATGAAGCGGGATGGGTTTACAGATTTCATCGCCACGGCACACCGCTTTGACGATCCAGGCGCCATCGGCGGTATTGATTGCTTTTTCTCACAGTTCGGGACCCGCGTGCCCGATGGTTTTTCCGAGGCAGACGAGCAGGCGCTGCGCGACCTCCTGCCGTGCCTTGCACTTGCGGTCAAGTGCGTGGTGGTGAGTGGTGCTGCCTCCACCATTGCAAAGGTCTATCTCGGCGAGGGCGCGGCTAACCATGTGCTGCATGGAAGGATCACGCGTGGCCGGAGCGAACGCATCTCTGCAGCGCTATGGTTTTCCGATCTCGCCAACTTCACCCGGATCTCGGACACGGTCGATCCTGAAGAAATCATTCCCATGCTCAATGATTACTCCGACGCGGTGATCTCCTCGATCGAGGAAGCCGGCGGCGAAGTGCTCAAACTGATGGGCGACGGGACGCTCGCGATCTTCAGAGGCGACGTCGCCAGCCGCACATGCGCTGCCGCGCTCCATGCGCGCGCTTTGCTCGACAAGCGGCTGGTCGCACTTAATGCGCAACGCAGCGCCGAAGGCCGTCCCGTGACGGACGTCTATCTCGGGCTGCATGTGGGAGATGTCTTCTACGGAAACATCGGCAGCCAGGACCGTCTCGACTTCACGGTCATCGGCCCTGCCGTAAACGAGGTCAGCCGCATTGCCTCGCTTTGCCGACCTCTGCAACGCAAGTTCCTCATGTCCGCGCCCTTTGCGGCGATCGTGCCGCGTTCTGAGACCGATGGTCTGCAATCGATCGGTTCCCACGTGCTGCGTGGCGTCAGCCGCGCCCAGGAGCTTTTTACAATCACGGTCGAAAACGCTCCGCCACAAATCGGAATGACGTCGGCTGAGCCCGGTGCGGTGCTGGCGAAAGCGTGTTGACACCAAGGTACAATAGGCCGGGAAACGGTGTCGCTTTACAAGGAAGCACGCGTGATGTCATCGCGGCTGGTCTGGCTAAGGCGCAACGAGAAAAGCTCGCGCCGATGCAAGTTTTTGCCCCAAACGAAGGAATGGCAAATGGAAGCCCCAGATATGCTCCGCTTCAGGAGAATCCCTCTCTCCCATGGCACCGGCGCGATCCCGGTCGCCGGGTTTGGAACACTGATACCCGATGCGACTGCGACGAAACAGGCCGTGAAGGCGGCACTTTTGACAGGGTTCCGCCATTTCGACTGCGCCGAGCGATATCTGAACGAAGAAGCGGTCGGCGCGGCGTTCAGCGAATCCATTGCCGCGGGTACCTTGCGTCGAGAAGACCTTTTCGTCACCACGAAGCTTTGGAACACAAACCATCGCCCGGAACGGGTCAGACCTGCCTTCGAAGCAAGTTGCCGTCGTCTCCAGGTCGACTACATCGACGCCTATCTCATACATACGCCGTTCGCCTTCCTCCCCGGCGAGGAAAAGGACCCGCGAGACGAGTACGGACACGTCATATACGATCCTGGCGTCAAGCTGGTCGACACATGGCGCGCACTGGAAGAACTTGTCGACAGCGGCCGGTGCAGGTCCATCGGGCTCTCCGACGTCTCGCTCGACAAGCTCAAGGAGATTGTCGAGGAAGCACGCATCAAGCCTGCCATCGTGCAGGTAGAGTCGCATCCATACCTTCCCGAGTGGGAATTGCTGGAATACTGCCAGAAACACGGCATCGTTCTCTTGGCTTTCGCAGCTCTCGGCCATGCAATGGTTCCAAACCCGCTCGAGGACCCGGTCGTCACCACGATATCCAAACGCCTCGGCAAGACGCCGGCTCAGATCGCATTGGCTTGGGCAGCCCAACGCGGAACGGCATTCCTGACGACGTCCAAGAACCCAAAGCGGATCGAGGAGAACTTCGACTTTTCCACCCTGCCCGAGGATGCGATGCTTCAGATGCGCGAGCATATAACCACAAACATCCGCTTCAACGGCGTGGTCGACACCGGAGTTCCCGGCTTCATTCCCCGCGTCACCGGGGTGCAAGCAGCCAAGTGAGATTGGAAGCATGTCGAGGAAGGAATGTCCAAGATGGAAGATCGGGAACTCAGGGCGGCGCTCGAACGGCATTGGGCAGCCTCGGACGCCGGGGATTTCGAGCTGGAGCATGAAATCTATCAGGAGAATGCCCTGCTTGAATATCCGCAATCCGGAGAACATATCCGGGGACGCAGGAAGATCCAGGAAAGCCGCTTCGTTCAACCAAACAAGAAGCGTTTTTCCGTCCACCGCATCATCGGGAGCGGAAACCTGTGGGTCACGGAGTTTGTCCTGACCTACGACGGTGCGCCCTCTTACTCGGTGAGCATAATGGAATTTGCGAATGGCCTTGTAGAGAGGGAAACCCAGTACTTCGCGAGTCCTTTTGAGCCCTCCGAGTCGCGCGCTCATCTGGTCGATCATTCGTAGTGTAATCGTTGTTGATCGGGGCTACGAAGTTGAGGTACGCCTTGTCAATGACCACGAAACCGATACCCGCCCCTGCCAAGAAGCGAACATCCATTGGATCGCGTCGCAACCCGGAAGCAGAGACTGCTGTGCTTGCCGCCGCCAAGGATCTGATTTCGGAAAAGGGCTATGCCGGTTTCTCAGTCGACGAGGTCGCCCGCCGAGCCGGTGCAGGAAAAACGACGATCTATCGCTGGTACCCGACGAAAGCCGACCTTTTTATCGCGATCTACACCGCCGAGCGTTCGACCTTCGTGCCGGTTCCAGACACCGGAAATCTTGTTGAAGAACTTGTGCAGTACACGACCAGTCTGTGGCGTTTCTGGGAGTCGCACCCGGCCGGGGCCGCGCTTCGCGGCTTGATCGCCGAGGCACAGGGTACGCCGGAGGCGCTAAGTGCGCTGCGCGACAGGTTTCTTCCAGATCGCACCGCCGACGTGAGACGGATGTTGAGCGGCGGTGCAGCGCGCGGCGAGTTGCGGGCCGACGAGGTGGACGACAAGGTCGCCCTGTGGGTCGGCTTCAGCTGGTTCAAACTGCTGGTCGGCGAGTTGCATGACGAAGGCGCCATAAAGTCGGTGATGATGCAGATTGCAGAAGTTCGGCGCGACAGCTAGCGCCGAGCCAACTCTGATGGCGTGTCGGCCAGGACACCGCTGCTGCCTGAAACCCTGGCCGTAAACGACGTAGGATTGTCTGTTTTTGCCACGGAATTGAAATTCCGGACAGGTGTCGCGCGCCTATATTGGATCGATAGACCCTAGAGCCTGTGCGCTAAGACTGGACCTCAATCATGACGATCAATATCACCGCAACGACGCCAGCGACGGCAAACTTCGAAGAGATAACAGGCGCAGCCATGGTCGTGCGAGCCTTGGCCGACCAAGGGGCTGAAATCCTCTTTGGGTATCCGGGCGGCGCGGTGCTTCCCATTTACGACGCTCTCTTGGATGAGCCCCGGCTTCGCCATATCCTAGTGCGCCACGAGCAGGGTGCAGCCCATGCCGCCGAGGGATACGCGCGATCGAGCGGCAAGCCGGGCGTCGTTCTCGTCACCAGTGGGCCGGGCGCGATCAATACCGTCGTCGGCATCGTCGATGCGCTGATGGATTCGATCCCGCTGATCGTCATCACCGGCCAGGTTCCTACTCATCTGATCGGCACCGACGCTTTTCAGGAAGCCGACACGATCGGCATCACGCGCTCGTGTACAAAACACAATTATCTGGTCAGAAGCATTGAGGAACTTCCTCATGTCATGCACGAGGCCTATCGGATAGCGACCACCGGACGGCCCGGCCCTGTTCTGATTGATATCCCGAAGGATATCCAGGTCGCACGCGGGCGTTACTCAGGCCCCCGCGAGGCGATCCCTCTCCATCGGTACGAGCCGCAGATCAAAGGCAATGCGGCAAGCATCGCACAGGCCATAAAGCTTCTGTCCGAGGCGCGCCGGCCGATACTCTACACCGGTGGCGGCGTCATCAATTCCGGGCCCAAGGCGAGTGCACTGCTACGCGAGTTTGCCGCCCTTGTCGGTGCGCCCGTTACCTCGACGCTGATGGGCTTGGGGGCGTTCCCCGCCTCCGACGACCTGTGGCTCGGAATGCCTGGCATGCACGGCGCATACGAGGCCAATCATGCGATGCACGACTGCGACGTCATGCTCTGCCTCGGCGCCCGGTTCGACGATCGCGTCACAGGTCGTCTCGACGCCTTTTCTCCGGGATCGCGGAAGATACACGTCGATATCGATCCGTCGTCGATCGGAAAAGTTGTTCCCGTCGACGTTGGTATCGTCGGCGATGCCCTGTCTGTCCTGGAAGACCTCATCGCCGGGTGGCCACGCCAGCGTCAGCAAGAGCGCAAGGATAGGCTTGCGCCCTGGTGGAAGCAGATCGAGGCGTGGCGTGCACGCAAGGCATTCGGCTATCGCAATTCCTCGGAAGTCATCAAGCCGCAATACGCGCTCGAGCGGCTGCGGGCGCTGACACTCGACCGAGACGTCTACGTCACGACGGAAGTCGGGCAGCACCAAATGTGGGCGGCGCAGTTCTTCCATCTGAACGAGCCAAACCGCTGGATGACATCAGGCGGGCTTGGGACGATGGGTTATGGCCTGCCGGCTGCGATCGGTGTCCAGCTCGCGCATCCCAGGAGCGCCGTCATAGACATCGCCGGCGAGGCATCGATACTGATGAACATCCAGGAGATGTCGACTGCGGTCCAGTACAGGCTCCCGGTCAAGATATTCATCCTCAACAACGAATACATGGGAATGATCCGGCAATGGCAGGAGTTGCTGCATGACGAACGCTACAGCCATTCCTATTCGGAAAGCCTTCCGGACTTCGTGAAGCTCGCCGAGGCGTACGGCGCCGTGGGTATCCGGGCGGAAAAGCCAGAGGAACTGGACGGCAAGATCATCGAGATGCTGGACACTCCCGGACCGGTGATCTTCGATTGCCGGGTCGAGAAGACCGAAAACTGCTTGCCGATGATCCCGTCGGGAAAGCCTCACAACGAGATGATCCTGGCTGACGAAGTCGTGGACATGGGCTCGGTGATATCCGCCGAGGGCCGTGCGCTGGTGTGACCATGTGTGGAGACCCGCAGAACCGCACGTTTATCGAAGGCGGCCTCGATGTTGATGCTCCCGCCATCCAGAGCGGGGGGCTGTCCGACGTCCTTTCGGCAGGCCTTCGCGTTGTCTTCTGCGGCCTCAATCCGGCCGTCACCGCTGAGCGGGACGGCCACAATTTCTCGTCGCCCAGTAACCGCTTCTGGCGGGTTCTGCATCTGGCAGACTTCACCCCTCGCCTGTTGAGGGCGGAGGAGGAACAGGAATTGCTCGCTTACGGCTGTGGGATAACAGCCGCAGTGTCGCGGGCGACGAGGAGTGCTGCCGAACTGACTGCCGACGACTACGTCACGGCTGCACCCGAGCTAGAGGCGAAAATCAACCGCTTCTCACCGCACAATCTGGCGTTCCTGGGAAAGGCTGCGTTCGCTGCCATCAGTGGCCGCGGTGATTGCGATTGGGGACGGCAGAGCGAGGTGTTCGCCGGAGCGAGGACCTGGGTCCTGCCGAACCCGAGCGGCCTCAACAGAGCGTTTAACCTCGAGCGCTTGACCGGACACTACCTCGACTTAAGATCGAAACTCTAGCCGCTTGCACGGCCCGGAGCCTGCGGGCGGCCCACAAGCAGGGGCCGACCATGCGTATCGCGATCCTCACCATCCCTGGCGTCCAGATGCTCGACGTGGCAGGGCCGATGGACGTATTCTCGGAGGCCACGACGCAGCTGAAAGGGCGAGCCGGCTATTCGCTTGAAATCGTGGGCCTGACGATGGAGCCCGTCACCGCCCTCAACGGCACTCGATTTCTGCCGGATATGTCGATCAAGGACACTCTGGAAGGGTTCGACACTTTGTTGATTGCCGGAAGTCCCGGCATCCGCGAGTATGAGGATCATCGAAAGCTTCTGCAGTGGATAGGTCGGGAATCGCGCCACGTTCGCCGGCTCGCCTCGATATGCACTGGCGCCTTCCTTCTTGGAAAGGCGGGGCTGCTGGACGGTCGTCGGGCGACGACACACTGGAATTCCACTTCCCGGCTCGCCAACATGTTTCCGAGCGTGAGGCTCGAGCCAAATACGATCTTCGTCAAGGACGGTCCAATCTATACCAGCGCCGGGGTCACCGCGAGCATGGATCTGGCCCTTGCCCTGGTGGAAGAGGATTTCGGCCGAAGCATTGCGTTGCGGGTCGCCAAGGAACTCATCCTGTTCCTCCAGCGTCCCGGCGGCCAGTCGCAGTTTAGCGTTCATCTCGAAGCGCAGGCGGCCGAGATCGGTCCGATCCGCGACATCACACAATGGATCGTCGACAACATCGCGGGCGACCTCTCGGTCGAAACATTGGCGGCACGGCTTGGGATGAGCAGCCGAAATTTCGCCAGGACGTTTAAGCGCGAAACCCACATGACCCCCGGCGATTACGTCGAGGCTGCCAGGGTGGAAGCCGCTCGGCGAATTCTCGAAGAGAGCGACACCCCGTTAAAGAGGGTCGCAAGCCTGTGCGGGTTCGCGGATCAAACCGGTTTGCGTCGCGCCTTCATGCGACGGATAAATGTGACGCCCGTCGAATACCGCCACAGGTTCCGGCCGTCCGGGGCGACAGCCGTGAACGCGCCACCGCCTCGGACGCTTGCTACGGCGTGAATGATGCCAATTCGACCACTACACGGACGACACTTTGGAGACAGTCATGGAAAAGAGCTTCCCGGCGATGGTGATCGACAGCGGGGACGGCAAGACAAGCGGCACGTTTCGCGAGATTTCCATGGCAGAACTGCCGGACTACGACGTTCTGGTCGAAATCGCGTACTCGACGCTCAATTACAAGGACGGCCTGGCAATCACGGGCAAGGGGCGCATCGCCCGACGCATGCCGATGATCGCTGGCGTGGATCTGGCGGGTACGGTTGTGGAGAGCCGTTCGACAAAATGGCAACCGGGCGACAAGGTTGTCCTGAATGGTTGGGGACTGTCCGAGACGGAATGGGGCGCCTATTGCCGATATCAACGAGTCAAGGCGGAGTGGCTAATCCGCCTACCCGACAGCTTTTCGATGCAGGAGGCGATGGCCATAGGGACCGCCGGGTACACCGCAGCCCTGTGCGTCGATGCGCTGGAGAAATGGGGCACGATAACGCCTGGCTCAGGCGAAGTGATTGTCACCGGGGCGGCTGGTGGTGTTGGCTCGGTCGCGGTCGCGCTGCTTTCCGCGCAAGGCTACAATGTCACGGCGGCGACAGGGCGTCCCGAGACCCACGACTACCTTGCTTTCCTGGGAGCGACCGGCCTTGTCGATAGAGCAAGTCTTCAGGAGAAAGGACCGCCGCTTCAAAAGGAACGTTGGACCGGCGGCATTGACAGCGTCGGTTCGAACACGCTGGTAAACATTCTTGCTCAGACGGTACGAGGCGGCGCAATCGTCGCCTGTGGCCTTGCCGGGGGCGCGGATCTGAACGGTACCGTGATGCCGCATATTCTTCGAAGCGTCGCATTGATCGGCATGGACTCCGTCGCTGCCCCGCTCAAGCAACGCCTCGCTGCATGGAGGCGCCTTGAGCGCGATCTCGACAGGGAGAAGCTAAGAAAGATGACGACCGTCGAACCCATGTCCAGACTACCCCAACTTGCTGAGGACATCATCGCCGGGAGAATACGCGGCCGTGTGGTTATCGACCTCGCCTCGACCTGAGCGATCCACGCTTTTCCTGTTTCCCTGGAGGTCGTGCGCAAGCTGCTTCAAGAACGTGGCGATGGCTTCCTCGTTGCGCTTGTAGAAAATCCACTGTCCCACCCGCCTGCTGGTGACGAGGCCGGCCGCGCTCAGCGCTGAAAGATGTGCCGAAACAGTGGATTGCGCCAGGCCGCTCCGCTGGAATTGGTTAGCGCAGACGCCCATTGCGAGGGGATGTTCCTGATCACCAAAATGCGTCTCCGGATCCCTCAGCCAATTCAGTATGTCCATTCGTGCCGGGTGCGCGAGCGCCTTGATGACTTGCAATGTTTCCATGGTCTTTCCTTGAACCTCACTCGCTTTGCTGCGCGAGAACGACCGATACGTCGATGCTGAAGCGCCTTTGCCTCGGCATCGTGGACGCACGCTACGCGCACGACGACGATCGATCGGATGAACGTGGACGTCATGTAGTCCACCTGCCCTCGCGTCCGTCTTTCTGGGAATGAGATCAACTTAAACGTATGTTGATCTCCATTCGCAGCTATGCGGCGAACGCCGCGTTCATAAACAGGCCAACCTCCGCAACGTGGCGCGACATCTGACCGGAAGCCGTTGATGCCGAAGCTGGTCGGCCCGCATAGCCCGCTCGCCCCGCGGATCCGCGAGCTTGTGTAATGGCCCATTCGAGGTAGGGCTCGACGAATGACCAAGCGCCCATGTTCTTCGGCTCCTCTTGGCACCAGGCGATGCCAGCCGTCGGGAAGCGCCCCAGTTCCGCTGCAATTGCCTTGACCGGGAACGGATAGAGCTGTTCGACACGCAGTAGATAGACGTCGTCGATACCGCGCCTGGCCCGCTCATCCTGAAGATCATAGTAGACCTTGCCCGAGCACAGCAGGAGCCGCCGAATTTTGCTGTCGGGGACCAGCTTGACCGGGTTTCCATCGTCCATTTCGCCCTCGTCGCGAAGGATGCGTTGAAATCGCCCCGTTGTGCCGAGGTCGACGAGGTCCGACCGACACCGCTTGTGGCGCAGCAAGCTTTTGGGAGTCATCAGGATCAGCGGTTTGCGGAAATTGCGCGCCAGTTGCCGCCTGAGAATATGGAAATAGTTTGCTGGGGTCGTGCAGTTGGCGACCTGCCAGTTACCCTCGGCCGAACTTTGCAGATAACGCTCCAACCGTGCTGATGAATGTTCTGGCCCCTGACCGTCATATCCGTGGGGCAGCAGGCAGACCAGGCCCGACATCCGCAACCACTTGCGCTCCGCCGACGACAGGAACTGGTCGAACAGCACTTGGGCGCCGTTGGCAAAGTCACCGAACTGCGCCTCCCAGAGAACAAGCGCGTTCGGTTCGGCAAGCGAATATCCATATTCGAAGCCAAGGACGCCCTGCTCCGACAGCATCGAGTTGAAAGTCTCGCACGGCGCCTGGTCGGGACTGATGGAAGCCAGCGGCGCGTAGCGCGCCCCGGTTTCCTGATCGATGATCACCGAATGGCGCTGCGAGAAGGTCCCGCGTTCGCTGTCCTGCCCCGAGAGACGAACTGGATACCCTTCAACGGCAAGTGATCCGAATGCGAGCGCCTCTGCCGTCGCCCAGTCGATGCCGGTACCGGCCTCGATCGCCCTACGTCGCGCCTCAAGGAAACGACCGACAGTGGGGTGCGCGTGAAAACCGCCCGGTAGCGTTGTGATCTTGTCGCCGATGGTCCTTAGCGTCGATACCTCGACGCCTGTAGCGCCATCGCTCTCATCCTCGCTTTCAGCGCTGCCAGAGCCAAGTCCCGCCCATTTGCCATCCAGCCAGTCGCCCTTGTTCGGCTTGTATGATTTGGATGCCTCCAACTCGAGATCAAGGTGCTCAACCCACCTCTCGCTGGCGTCCTCGACCTCGCCCTTCCCTACAACCCCCTCCGCGATCAGCCTCTCCGCGTAGATGTCGAGCGTCGACGTGTGCTTTCTAATTTCCTTGTACATCTCGGGTTGAGTGAACGACGGCTCATCGCCCTCGTTATGGCCAAAGAGCCGGAAGCAGATCAGATCGATTACAACAGGTTTGTGAAAGGTCTGGCGATATTCGATCGCGAGCCTGGCGACGCGTACCACTGCTTCAGGATCGTCGCCATTCACGTGAAAGATCGGCGCTTCGACCATCTTGGCGACATCGGACGGATAAGGTGAGGACCGAGAGTAGCTCGGGTCGGTCGTGAAGCCGACCTGGTTGTTGATTATCAGATGGACCGAGCCTCCCGTCCGGTAGCCTTTCAGGCCTGATAGGCCGAGGCTCTCGGCAACGACCCCCTGTCCGGCGAATGCCGCATCGCCGTGGATCAGGAGCGGCAGGACTGTCGTGCGCTCCGCTGTATCGCTGTGCTGTTCCTGCTTGGCTCTGACTTTCCCCAGCACCACCGGGTCGATGATCTCAAGATGCGAAGGATTGGCGATCAGGGACAGGTGAACCCGCTTACCGCCGATCTCCCGATCCGAAGAGGTTCCCAGATGATACTTTACGTCGCCGGACCCTTCAACTTCGTCCGGGAGGAATGATCCGCCCTTGAATTCGCTGAAGATTGCCCGGTGTGGCTTGTGGATCACCTGGCTAAGGACGTTCAGACGTCCGCGATGGGCCATGCCGAAAACGACCTCAGTTACACCAAGGGCCACACCATGCTCAAGGATCTCTTCGAGAGCAACGATTGTCGACTCCCCGCCGTCGAGCCCAAAGCGCGTCGTGCCGACGAACTTCTTGTTGAGATACCGCTCGTACCCTGTCACCTCCACGAGCNTCTGGAGAAGCCGCCGCTTGTGATCAGGCGCCAGTTCGGTCTTAGCGTTCAACGGTTCGACACGTTGCTGGATCCATGTCCTTTGCGTCCTGTCGGA
>NZ_AZNV01000029.1:0-76205 GCF_000510625.1 Rhizobium sp. IBUN | reverse complement strand
GGCAGCATGCCCATGGTGGCCGGGTAGATGCTGCCGATCCTGATCTGGCGGATGCGACTGCCGCCGGCAGCCCGGGTCAGTTCGGTGGTCAGGTCGATGTCGCTTAAGATCCGCACACAGCGATCATAGAAGGTTTCCCCTGCCCTGGTCAGTTCCACCCTTCTCGTCGAGCGGATGAACAGCGGACAGCCAAGCTCCCTTTCCAGCGACATCACATGATTGCTGAGTGCCGGCTGGGCAATGTGCATCCTGGCTGCCGCCCGGCCGAAGTGCAGTTCCTCGGCCACCGCTTTGAAATAGGAGAGTTGGCGCAGTTCCACCTTTAATCCTCCGCCTCATACAAACCAACAATCACCAATATGGGACCTACAGTCCGTCGATTGTCAAGCCGTTTAAATGTGTTCTGCGCTGATGGACACGAAGCAGACCATAGGATGGAATTTGAGGCGCCTTCGCGTGGAGCGAGGACTGTCGCAGGAAAGGCTCGCACTGGAGGCAGGTATCGACCGTTCCTATGTCGGGCGAGTTGAACGGGGTGAAGAGAACGTCACGGTGGCCACCCTAGAGGCTTTCGCACTTGTTCTTTCGGTCGGGGTTGCAGCCCTGTTTGAAGAAATTAATCCGCATGAGGGAAAACCCAAACCGCTTCGCTCGGGCCGCAAACCTAAGGGAAGAAATTAGGGCGTGGCGACGAGCGCTTGCCGCTCTTGATGGGATTCGGACGATGTTCCGAAAAATAAAACAGCGCAAGCGTCTGAAATTTCGAACTTTATGGCGTAGGTTCTACGACCCCCCAAACATCTTCGCGGTATTATAATACCACACTGCGGGATAACGCAGTTTATGGAACTGGCGAGCCGGCGACACGTTGCGGCGTAAGGCTCTATTGTGGAACTGGCGCCAAGAAGACGCTGCCGCCAATCATTCCTATGCAAGCAAAACGTCAGGCGCTACTCGCAACGCGTTTCCAGCGATCTTTGGAGATGCGGTTGTAGCAAGGGGTTTGAGCCAACGACAACATTCTGCCAATACACCCGGAAGGAACGCAGAAGTGCATCTTCTGCTTATAAGACAGCTGCTCTCAAGCAGTCAAATGAAATTCATTTTTAAGTATTCTTATACGAAATAAATTGTATTTCCTAAATTTAGTTTGCACGACAACAGGAGGAAACGTCATGCATATGCCCCTACGCATGCTGGTCCTAGTTTTAGGCGCAGTGGTTACATTAACTTCCGCCGCGTCGCTTACTCTACAGGCCTACGCCCTCAATACCCATTCGGTCGGCAGCGCGGAGTATAGGGACCTTTCGCAAAACCGGGAGTTCATTGCGGAGATAGTCCCTCCCTCCCTCAACTTGCTGCAACCCTATGCGATCGCGATGGAATCTTTTGTCTACCACCGCACCAGCGGGAACAATCTGCAGCAACTCGAAACGCTGCACGCGGCTTATCTTGGACGCAAGGCATTCTGGCTGAGCTCAACAACACTGCCATCAGACCTTCGCAGCAAGCTAAACAAGGACGTTGTTCCTGACACGGAGGCATTCTGGTCTGTTGTGATGGACAAACTCATTCCGGCAATTCGAGACAAGGACCAGCCAGCGATCGCTACTGCAGGTATCGCACTTAAGGACACCTTCGCCCGTCATCAGAAGACGATGGATGACCTGATGAAACTGACCCGAGTTGTGGTTCAAAATGGCGAAGCCCTATCGGAAAGCCAGAGTCAATTTCTAAAAAGAGCAGGGACAGCAGTAGCTTTGCTTTCGATCGCTTTTCTGGTTGGTGGCCTCGCCTTGCTCAGAAAAAGAGCGATCCTCCCGGTACTCTCACTAGCAAGCTCAATGCGCGCACTGTCCGAGGATAAGCTGAACACAGTGATACCGTACGCGAGCCGCCGTGACGAGATCGGTGACATGGCGGACGCATTGGCTATTTTTCGAGAATCCGCAATCGAGCGACGTCGCCTCGAAAGCGAAGCAAGAGATACGCGCATTAGCGCCGAGTCCGAGCGGGTGCGGGTCCAGCAGCGGGCGGAGGCTGACGCTCAAGCAAGACTCGCGAAGGCTACTTCCGGTCTGGCGTCAGGTTTGCGTCACTTGGCGTCCGGTACACTTGCAACCAAGCTCAACGAGCCCTTTTCATCCGAATTCGAAGGCCTACGTGGCGATTTCAATCAGTCGGTTGAGCAGTTGGGAACTATGCTGCTGAGCATCTCGGCTGTCGCCAAGGTTATCGACTCGACAACTTCCGAAATAGTGCAGGGACTAATGATCTTTCCCGACGCACGGAGCATCAAGCTGCGAGACTAGAAGAAACGGCAGCCGCACTGAGCGATGTTACCCGAAACGTAGGAACAACCTCAGCGATGGCTGACCAAGCGCGGTCCGTTGCAATTGCCGCAAACCAATCCGCAAGCCAGTCTGAGGCCGTTGTCGACTTGGCAATTTCAGCAATGAGCCGCATCGAGGCATCCTCGCAACAAATGTCTGGCATCATAAGTGCGATCGATCAGATCGCGTTCCAGACGAACCTGCTCGCATTAAATGCTGGCGTTGAGGCCGCCCGCGCGGGCGAGGCAGGAAAGGGATTTGCGGTAGTCGCACAAGAAGTGCGACAACTCGCGCAGCGTTCCGCAGTAGCTGCGCGAGAGGTCACCCAACTAATCTCCGACTCCAACCATGAGATCATCATCGGGGTCAACCTAGCCAAACAAGCAGGCGACGCCTTGAGAGCGATTGGCGTCTACATCGATAGCATGAACTCTCAAATGGAAGAAATCGCGCGCTCTGCCCAACTACAAACGTCAAGTCTCACAGAAGTGAACGCTGCAATTGGACAGATGGATCAGGTGACACAACAGAATGCCGCGATGGTCGAGGAAACAACCGCGGCAATCGCCCATCTTGCTCAGGAGGCGAGCCGATTGACCCAGGCTCTTTCAATTTTCTCGGTCGAACGTCTCGCGGCATAGAGGGCCGACAGTGTCATACCTGCAAAGAGAATATGGTCGTGGCCTACCGAGCATATTTCTTTGATGAGCAATTACTCTTGGTCGGCGAGTTCGCGCAGCGATCCGGAAAGTCGATAAAAGCCCGATCCAGGGGTAGTAAAAAAGGTCAGCGAGGAACCCTTCTCGAAGTTATCGATATGGACGACGGTCGAACCGTCAGCCTCTTGCCAAGAAATGACGAAGTTCCCTCCATCGAGCTCCTTCCACTCGAAGGCGACCTTTGCGGTCGCACCCTTGAGTGAACCGCCGGTGATTTCGTAGGTCAAGTTGTTCTTGTCAGCCGCATAGGCGTTGGTCGCAACGAGATCGCCGTAGTTGACCTCGAAGGTGCGTCCGGCAAAGTGGAATCGGCTCATGTCACTCTCCAGTTTCGAGCAATCCGCAGACCGCGATGTTATCCTAAGGCTCGGAGGGGCCGTCGGCCCCTCCCTCCGTATCAGGCGGCCTTGTCCCAGACCGGTGCCAGACCGTCTGGCGAAACGATCCGGCCATCGGCCTTCGCCAAACCGTAGATGGCTGCCATTTCTTCGGCGGACAGGGCGAAGTCGAAAATGGCAAAGTTCTCGGCGGCGCGAGCCTCACCGACCGTTTTGGAAAGCGCGATGACACCCTCCTGCTGGATAAGCCAACGCAAAACGACCTGCGCCACAGACTTGCCATGCGTGGCGCCGATGTCCCTCAGGACGGGATCGGCAAAGACCTTGCCATCGGCCATGCCGTAATAGCCTGTCACCGACATGCCGGCCTTCTTGGCCGCCGCGATCACCACGTCCTGGTTTAGATAGGGGTGGTACTCGACCTGGTTGGTGACGAGCGGCGCCTTGGAGAGCTTGACGGATTCGGCCACCAGAGCGGTATTGAAATTGGAAACGCCGATGTGGCGAACCTTGCCCGCTTCCTTCACTTCGTTCAGCGCGCCGATTTGTTCCGCGAGTGAGACGGCTTGGTTCGGCCAGTGCAGCAGCAGAAGGTCGACGTAGTCGGTCTTCAGCTTCTTCAGGCTTTCGTCAACGGACCTGATGAAGGCATCGTGCTTGTAGTTCTCGACCCAGACCTTGGTGGTCAGGAAGATATCGCCGCGTGCCACGGCCGAGCCGGCAATCGCCTCGCCGACCTCGGCCTCGTTGCCGTAGATTTGGGCAGTGTCCACGTGGCGGAAACCCACTTTCAGGGCATGAGGAACGATCCTGAGCACGTCTGCGCCGGGCATTCGGAAAGTACCGAAGCCGAGGGCTGGAACGGTGGCGCCATTTGCGGTTACGCTAAGCATTGCTAGTACTCCTTGGCTATTCCGCAGCGGTCTTCGCTGAGGGGGATTGGGCGTTGAGGGTTGGCAGGATGTCGCGTGCCAGTTCGTCGATAACTTCGTTCAGCGGCCGGCGCGACGGACGCAGCAAGAGTGCCAGATGATCGACACCGGCGTCTTCCAGCGCGTTCAGATGCTCGACGAAGGCATTGCGGCCGGTGCGCGCGCCGAAGCGGCGCGGTGTCGCCGGTTCGTTGGGATCGTCAGCGAGATCAAGGTGGAAGGCGCTCACGAAGGCACCGCGGGGCAGATCAAGAGCCTGGCGGGCAGCGCGCCAGTCGTGCGCCTGGGCCGCGAGCCGCTCCAGTCCGTTCGGATAGACGAACCGGCCCTCCATGTTGGCAGCGATCCAGTCCGGCGACTGACGGCCCTGACCGGCAATGATCATCGAGATTTGGGTTTGCTGGGGCTTTGGCAGCAGGTCGAGGCTAGGCTCGACACGCCCGTCGCCGATCGGCAGGCCATCTGTCGTCCACGCATCGCGCAGATACGAAACCGCGCTCCGGAAAGCTTCGCCGCGCTGTTCGAAATCGAGCCCGAGCAACGGATATTCCACCGGGCGGTCGCCAGATGCCACCCCGAGGATTAGCCGACCGCCGGAGAGCTGATCGACCGAGGCGGCCGCCTTCGCGACCATCATCGGATGGCGCAACGGCAGGACAATGGCAGCAGTACCCAAAGCGACGTTTTCGGTAATGCCGGCGAGAAAGCCGAGATTGACAAAGGGATCGTAGACGGAACCGGCGTCGCCGAAGTTGTTGGGATCGAACACCGGCACGTCTCGCATCCATACGGCAGCAAAACCTGAACGGTCGACCTGGCGGACAAGATCGGGATAGTCGGCGAGATCAGGAACACCGAAGGGACGGTTTTCCCGTATGCGTCGCGCTTCCCGCTCCGGTGACCAGTCGTTGTCGAGGGGAAGCTCTATGCCGAGCGTCAGGCCGCCTTCCGGCTTACGGATGCGGTCCAACGCAGACAGCTGACCAGCATTGAACTTAGACATAAGAATTCTCCGGGTAGGGTTCATTAAGGGAACCCGGCGCTCTTCGCGCCGGGTTAGTCACGATTTAGGCAGCCTTGAGGATGGGGGTCGTTGCGCGGCGATCGAGAGCGCCACTCCAAATAGTCAGTAAGAGCGCGACGACGACCAGGATTGCGCCGACCCAGGGGGTTGCTCCGAGACCTAGTGGGGACTCTACCACGAGGCCACCAAGCCATGCGCCAATGGCGATACCCAGGTTGAACGCGGCAATGTTGAGAGCCGATGCGACGTCAACGGCGCCTGGGCGATGCTCCTTGGCAAGTTTCACCACATAGAGCTGCAGGCCGGGCACATTGCCGAATTGAAGGAAGCCAAGTGCCACAAGGGTGACGATTGCCAGGGTCGGCGAAACTGCTGTGAATGTCAAAATGACCAGCACAAGCGCCTGCAGAATGAACAGACCGATCAGCGCCTTGACCGGGTTGTGGTTGGCGATCTTGCCGCCGGCGATGTTACCGATGGCAATCGCAATGCCGTAGAGCACGAGGATCAAGCTAACGCTCTGTTCCGAAAATCCAGTAATTTCCTGCAGGATCGGAGCCAGGAAGGTGAAGGCGACAAACGTGCCACCGTACCCGAGTGCGGTCATGGCGAAGACAATCAGGAGGCGTCCAGAACCCAGAACGCGGACTTGGTCGAGGAGGCTTGCTGGTGCGGCCTTCTTGAGATTATTCGGCAGAAGGGCGGCAATAGCGAGGAAGGCGATAACGCCAAGCGCAGCTACGGCCCAGAAAGTCGCACGCCATCCGAGGATCTGACCGATATACGTGCCGAGTGGAACACCAGTGACAATTGCGACAGTCAACCCCATGAACATCATGGCGATAGCCGAGGCGCGGCGGTTTTCCGGAACGAGATCAGCGGCGATAGTCGAGCCGACTGAGAAAAAGACGCCGTGGGCGAAAGCCGCCAACACGCGAGCCACGAGCAGAAGTTCATAGCTCGGCGACAGAGCAGCAACTGTATTGCCGACGACGAACAGTGCCATCAGCCCAAGCAGCAGCGGCTTTCGTTCGATCTTGCCCGTCAGAGCGGTTAGGATCGGCGCACCAAACGTGACGCCGAGCGCGTAGACGCTTACGATCAGGCCCGCGAGCGGCAGGGTAATCTGGAGGTCGTTTGCGACCGTTGGCAAGAGCCCGACGATCACGAATTCGGTGGTACCGATCGCGTAGGCTGCGATCGTCAATGCAAAGATGGCTAAGGGCATGACAAGTTCCTCTCCGCTCACGGTCTGAGCGGGTTGTGAAAACAGCTGTGCTGTCGGTTGAAGGACTGCTGTGCTGCAATATCGTCGAAGAGGGCTTGAATGATAATCAGGAGCACTGGATAAATACCTGTGAATTTCATTCATAGGCAGAGCAATGGATAATCGAACAGGCGAAATGGAAGTCTTTGTAATAGCTGCTGAATTGCAGAGCTTCTCCGCCGCTGGGAGGCGTCTCAAGATGTCACCCTCCGCCATCAGCAAACTCGTAACGCGGATTGAAGATCGGCTTGGTACCCGTCTGCTGGTCCGGTCAACTCGGATGATGACGCTTACGCCCGAAGGCGAGGTTTACCTTGAGCGAGCTCGGCGCATTCTCGCAGAGATACTCGAAACCGAGCAGATCGTTGCTGGCGGCGGCCGAATGGTTCCGCGCGGGCTGCTCCGCGTCAATGCAACTTTGGGGTTTGGCGAACGCTACCTATTGCCGCTCGCGCCGGAGTTTCTGGCGCTCTATCCAGAGGTCGAACTGGATATCTCCTTAACGGATGGCGTTATCGGCCTCATCGAAGAGCGCACCGATATTGCGATTCGATCCGGGGCCATGGACGACTCATCTCTGAAGGCACGCAAGCTTCTAGAAAGCCGCCGAGTCATTGTGGCCTCCCCTGCCTACCTTGACGCAAAGGGTACACCGAAAACCCCACAGGATCTTGCGGTCCACAACTGCTTCACCTTCAATTTCCGACGGGCGTTGAATGAATGGCCGTTTCGAGATCCTGGATCATCGGAGGTCTATCGCGTTCCTGTATCGGGAAATACAACTGTCAATAGTGGCATGATCATGCACCGCCTCTGCCTTTCAGGCAGCGGTATGGGGAGGGTTGGGCTATTCCATGTGCAGCCGGATATTGACGCAGGAAGACTGATCCCGCTGCTCGAGGAATACAATCCGGCGGACATCGAACAAATTCACGCAGTCTTTGCTGGACATGAACATCTCGCTGCCCGGATCCGCGCGTTCATTGACTTCCTGGCGGAGCACCTCGTCGAGGAGGGAAGATCGAAGCCGGACGTGAGAGAGCACCCTCGGCCCCTTTGAGCGTCTCGTACGGCACGCCGTGGTCAACCCCGCAAATACGTCCCCAAGAATGCTGTGCGCCCTCTACTGAGGCGCAGTGATCGCTTAAAAGTTCGATTGGTCTCAATCCGTTCGCGGATGCGTCTCGTATAGGTCCGCCCCCTCCTCGACCCTGGTTGACGCTTGCGTGCAGTGAGCAACGCCAGCACCTTTTGGACTGGAGGAGATTGGGAGAGAACTGGAGGGAACAAAAGTGCGGTGCATCTCTTCGGCGCTTAAAAGCGACGTGGTTCCCTCCGGCACCTCGGTTATCGCTAGGCGGTCATCGGTGCGTCAACGCGCAGCCGGAGCAAATAGTAAGGCGGTCGACTTGCATCGTCTCCACTGTTCAACAGCGGATGCCGGTGCAACTGATTGCTAGTGATATAGAGCCAATGCCCCTCCACATCTAATTCGACGCCATCCGGCCAGCCAAGCCGTTCTGTATCCTCGACGAGAACGCGATATCCGGAAGGCGATGCAACGCCTATTGCGCTTTTGACAATATCCGTGATGTAGACATTGCCGACAGCATCGACATCGAAGCCGTCGCAGGGCGGTTTTGCGCACCAGAATTCAACACCACCTGCAACCACTTCAGCACTCACGGTCTCGTCGGAGAGAATGTTAGCGTCGATCCGATATACTGATTTGCCCGACAACGCGCCGAAGTAAACCCATCGTCCGAGCGGGTCGATAGCGATCGGATTGAGACCATACCGGTAAGGAACTGTGCGTCCGTCCGCCGTGACGGTCGCAACTGTCTTCCCGTCGATGACGACCGGCGCTTCGTCAGGCTGCAGGGCAGGATGGTTTTCTAGCGCCCTTCGGGCAAGCCCAGTCACGAGATCAACTACAATAATGGCGGGATAATCACTGGAGCCATCAGCATTCAGCGTCATATCGGCGATGTAGATGCGTTTGCGTTGCGCGTCGATTATAAAATCCTGTACAAACGAACTAGGACGCAAGACACTTTGCGGTAAAACAATAATCTGGTGTAGCCTGTCCGCGCGGTCGTTCCAGGCAACCAGTTTTGGCTGGTTACCAGCGTCACCCATATCCAGCATCCACACGACGTCATCCTTGTCCGCCCGAATGCCGATCACGCCCGTCATACCACGGCCATCCTGACAGGGTTTGCCCGCCCAGATCTCGTTGGGATAAGGCCGGTGGTTTCCGTCGGAACCAATGACCCGAACCGCAAATTCGGGGGTAGCGACCGCCGAAACGGATATGAGTGTCCTGCCGTCGCGCATGACGGTCGGATTACCAGGACGCTCCACGTCAAACGTTGCAACAATTTCCAGTTCAGCCGTATTCATGATTTTGCCTTTACGAAACTTGCCGGGGTGCCTTGCGCGGGATCGATGAAGATGATGTCGCCCGGGTCCCGGCGCGGCGTGTCGACTGAGAACATGAAGAGCGGGTGCTCGAGAATCTCAGGCATGCCATGGACAGTGCCCTTCTTGAAGAAGAGCATTTCGCCCGGCCCGACCTCGAATGGCTCCCGATTCCCCATAAAAAAGCGGCCGCGCCCAGACAATATAATCAGATATTCGTCACAGGTTGCATGATAGTGAGCTGGCGTAGGCTTGTAGACGCGAAATACCCGAGCGCTCGCCTCATCCTCATCCGTTAGGCGAGTATCCACGAGCAAGGTATCTGCGGTTTCCGGGAAACTGTTCACGATTTCATCGAAGTTGAACGCGGCAAAAGGCGCCGCTTCAACAAGCTTCCTGCGATTGACATCAGAAGTCACGATAATTGGTCCTCGTTTTTACTTGGATGACCCGAAGATACTTCGTTGCTCGTCAAGCACTAGCCGGCTCTCGCGAAAAACTCTTGAGAATTCGCGGAACAGATAAAGAGACGCAGCGGCTGCCGCTCAACGCTGCCATTGGTGAATTCGATTCAAAACAGTTAATGCGACGGCGCGTATTATCGTCTCAATGACGCAGGTATACTTTCCAGCCAGTGTCCATTCAGGAGAGAAAAAATGCTGGTCAGAGCCGCGGTATTGCAAGGAATGAATGCTTCTCACCCCTATAGCGCAAGTAAACCGCTAACCATCGAGAATGTCGAACTTGCCCCGCCCGGCCCGGGTGAAGTCCTGGTTCGGATCCGCGCTGCCGGGCTCTGCCATTCCGATCTCTCCGTCATCAATGGCGACAGGCCACGTCCAATGCCGATGGCGCTGGGACATGAAGCGGCAGGCACCGTCGAGTCATTGGGTGATGGTGTCCGGGACCTTGAACTGGGCGATCACGTCGTAATTGTCTTTATGCCGAGTTGCGGGCACTGCCTGCCTTGTGCGGAAGGCCGACCCGCACTGTGTGAACCGGGAGCCGCCGCCAACGCTGCAGGGACGCTCCTTGGCGGTGCAATAAGGCTTAACTACCGCGGCAAATCCGTCCATCATCATCTCGGTGTTTCCGCCTTTGCCGAATACGCCGTTGTATCCCGCAATTCAGTAGTTAAGGTCGACAAGGATTTGCCCTTCGTGGAGGCCGCGCTTTTTGGCTGCGCCGTTTTGACAGGCGTTGGTGCTGTCGTGAATACGGCTAAGGTGAAGGCCGGCTCGACTGCCGTCATCGTAGGGCTGGGCGGCGTTGGTCTCGCGGCTGTGCTCGGAGCGCGAGCGGCGGGCGCGAGCAAGATCGTTGCGGTGGATCTCTCTGCGGAAAAATTGGCCCTAGCGCGTGAACTCGGCGCTACTGCTATTGTGAACGGCCGTGATGCGGACGCTGTGGAACAGGTTCGCGAGATCACCGCCGGTGGTGCCGACTATGCCTTCGAGATGGCAGGCTCGGTTCGTGCGCTCGAAAACGCTTTCGGTATGACCCGGCGCGGTGGCACGACGGTTACCGCAGGTCTACCTCCGCCGGGAGCAGCCCTTCCCGTGAACGTCGTCCAGCTTGTCGGCGAAGAGAGGACGTTCAAAGGCAGTTATATTGGCACGTGCGTGCCTATACGGGACATCCCGCGCTTCATCGCCCTTTATCGCGACGGCCGCTTGCCGGTGAACCGACTGCTCAGCGCTACGATGAAGCTCGAAGACATCAACGAAGGTTTTGACCGCCTGCATGACGGAAGTGCCGTGCGGCAAGTGATAGAATTGTGACCGCGCGCGCGAACACCGCACGAAATCATCATTGAAATGGCAAGACCTTATGGAAATCTTTCTACATCCGTTTCTGAAGCGAACGATCAAAACCGGCGGATTGCGCGTGACCTACGCTTCCGGGCGAAACCGGATCTACGGTCAAGGCGAACCCGAAATCTCTATCGAGATCAAGTCAAAGGCAACGGAACGCGCATTGTTTTTCAATCCCGAGCTCGCGATCGGCGAAGCGTTCATGGATGGCAATCTTGAGATAAGCCGCGGCTCCGTCTACGAGTTTCTCGAACTGCTCTTTAAAAATACCCAAGTCGCCGAACTTCGAGGCGTTCCGGCAATGTTGAGAAAGATCAACTTCCTTCTCCGCCGCATCCACCAGTTTAATTCGCAGTGGCGATCCCGTCAAAACGTTGCGCATCATTACGATCTGAACGGCGATCTCTACCGGCTGTTTCTTGACAGCGACAGCCAGTATTCCTGCGCCTATTTTGAAGATAGCAAAATTACGCTGGAAGAAGCGCAACTTGCCAAGAAGCGTCACCTCACGGCCAAACTACTGGTCTCGCCCGAACACCGCGTTCTCGACATCGGCTCGGGCTGGGGCGGGTTAGGACTGTACATCAATGCAATGGCGGGAGCTGACGTTACAGGCGTGACTCTTTCGCAAGAGCAGCACGCGGTTTCCAATGGACGCGCGTCGGACAAGAATGTCTCGGACGGGGTCCGCTTCTTGCTCAAGGATTATCGCAACATCGACGAACGTTTCGACCGTATCGTGTCGGTCGGCATGTTCGAGCATGTCGGCGTTGGGCATTACGACGAGTTTTTCGCCAAGGCGCGCAGTCTTCTGAAGCCCGGCGGCGTTTTCGTGCTCCATTCGATCGGGCAATTCGACGCACCCTCGGCCACAAACCCTTGGATTCAGAAGTATATATTCCCCGGCGGCTATATTCCCTCGCTATCCGAAGTCTTCCCAGCTCTGGAACGGCATGGCTTCGTGGTGTGTGACGTAGAGATCTTGCGATTACATTACGCGGAGACACTGAAAGCCTGGCGGGAGCGCTTCATGGCGCGTCGTGACGAAGCCGTCCGGCTCTATGACGAATGTTTCGCCCGCATGTGGGAATTTTATCTCGCCTGTTGCGAGACTGCCTTTCGCTACCAGGGTCTGATGATCTTTCAGCTACAGCTTTCGCTCGACCAGACCGCAGTCCCATTGACACGGGACTACCTGCCGAAAGCGGAAGCCGCCCTGCAAGAGAGCGAGGCGAAGCTGCCTATGGAGCAGATCAGCCTCCGCCAATCGGCCTGACTAATCTGCCAAAGCCGGGCAGCTTACCTGAGGAACGAAAACGATGAGCAGGGCGAAGGCTGTAGGAAGCGCAGGATCGCACCGTCGCCCGTCGCGCACCCGATGGCCGGTCGAAGACGTTACGCGTTTTGCAGGCCATCCCCCACGAGTTTTAGATAGGGGTAGCTTACGACTGGCTACATTCCGACCGTGCCTCGACCCCCGCGCCTTCGCAAGCTTCGATGACCGCCAATTTATGCGGCGGCTTGCCTTCAGTGGGCCATCCCCTCGGGCTAATCCAGCGCCGCCTCGGCGAACCAGTTTGACGACATGGGCCGTGAGGACAGGCGCGCCGCCCAGACCACGTGCTCAAACCGGTTGCTCACATCCGCCGCGATACCAAGCTTGCTACCGCTCTGTTGATACGATTGCTGAGGCAGCGGGGATCCATACGGAAGTGCATCGTCACGGACAAAACCCGTTCCTACGGCGCTGAACGACGCGGAATTGCCTGCCTCAGATCGATCGCAGCTGAAAACATCTCATTTGGGACCTAATCTAGTGATCCCGGTTGCCGACACCGCCTTCAGCAGAGATAACCTGACATCCCCGGGTGTTGTTACCTCAACACCTTGTCATCGTATTGATACCGTTCGGGCATTCCGCTCTAAAAATCAATTTTCCACGATCCTCCGCTGTGACTAGCTTTGTTGCGGGTTCAACAGGGTTAGCCACCTGCGGCGAGGTATAGATGAAGCGCGACCAGATGATCGATGCGGTCCTAGCAAATAATCGATTTGACGTGCTGATCATTGGAGCGGGTATCAATGGCTGTGCGCTTTTTCGGCAGCTCTCCTTGTCGAGCTTGCGCTGCCTCTTGATCGACAAGAACGATTTTTCGGCCGGAACAAGTGCTGCATCGTCGAGGATGGCGCACGGAGGCCTTCGATATCTGGAAGGCGGAAACTTCGCCTTGGTCCAAGAGTCGCTCGCAGAGCGCAACCGCCTTTTCCGTAATGCCTCCCACCTTGTTCGCCCAGTTGAGGTCGTCATTCCCTACTCCACACGAGTTGCGGGACTTGTTACGGCGGCATTGAACCTGTTGACCAACCAAAAGCGCAGCCATCGCCGCGGAGGTCTTCTGGTGCACATCGGGCTCACACTCTATGACTCGTTTAGCAGTCGCAGTGGCACAAGCCTTCCGCATCGCCGTCTCGGGCGCAAGGCTCTTGACCGACTACTGTCCGGGCTCAACGAAGCAATAATCGGTGCAGGAGTTTATACCGACGGGCTCGTCCTTCACCCGGAACGATTGGCGCTCGAATTAATTCAAGATGGAGTGCGTGCAAATCCAGACTGCGTCGCTCTGAACTACTGCGAGTTCTCGCAAAATGACCAAGGCATCGTCATTCGTCCCGAGCACGGGCCCGAGTTGTTGATCGCGCCCCGCGTCGTCGTAAACGCCACAGGACCTAGTGTTGATCGTGTCAACAGCAAATTGGGTCTGAAGACCTCTCATGTGATGGGTTCTCAAGGACTTCACCTGGTACTGGATGCGCCGAATCTAGCCAAGGCCCTAGGCGATCGAATCGTCTATTTCGAAACTGAAGATGGTCGACTTTGTCTTGCCTACCAACTGGCCGGCCACGTCTTTACCGGCACGACCGACCAGCTCACTGGCACACCGGAGGGCGAGCGCGATTTTACACGCGATGCGGCGTATATCCTCGGCAATTTAAACCGCCTTTTCCCACAGGCTAACCTGCGGTGCAAACAGATCACTTCGAGCAGCTTCGGTGTAAGAGCCTTTGCAGCGGTGTCAGCAGAAACCGCTGCCTCGGTACCTAGAGATCATGTCGTGGTTCAGGACACATCCAAACATGGTCCCGTTCTTTCCATGGTTGGTGGGAAATGGACAACATTCCGGTCCTTCGCGGACGACACGAGCAAGGTCCTAACTATGCACCTACCCGACCTCAACCCGAGAGACACCCGCGATATTCCAATCGGTGGAGCGCGGGACTGGCCAACCGTCCGAGGGATTCGTCTCAACCGGTTGCAACAACTCGGCATCACGGCCGCGAATGCAGCAATTCTTGTTTCCCGCTACGGCTCAGATGATCGCATCGACGCCTTCCTAGGATCGCCCGAGGGAAAGGAAGAGATACAAGCGGAACCACTCCTCCTTGGCGGGGAACTCGCAATGTTCTTTGAACTGGAGCAGGCTCGGACGCTTAGTGACATCTTCTACCGCCGTTGGAGCCCAGGCTTCGTCAAACCTCCAAAGGAGACCGTTATTGCGCGGATCGCTGATATTGCCGCGAAACATCTCAGGTGGGACGAGCCAATGCGTCGGAGGCAACAGGACGCGCTTCGAACTGAGATGAACATCCGCCTGCCCCGTGTTGGGGAGATGCCGAATTGAGCGCGAAACCCGATCTAATCCTAGGCATCGATGCAGGCGGAACAACGGCAAAAGCTGCCCTTTTCGACATCCAGGGCAATTTGATTGCTGTCCACCGACGTCAGCTGCCCACAGTCACTTCACGGGGCGGCGGCAGGGCCGAGCGCGATCCGGACTTGCTGTGGGAAGCAGTGGCCGCGGCCGTCCGCGATCTTTTGTCTAGCGCTGACAATGACCGTGCGGCTCGTGTGGCCGCCGTATGTGCGACAGGCTTCGGTGGCGGCCTGTTTGCGGTTGGTTCCAACGGTAAGACGATCGGTCCAGCAATTCTGTCCTCCGACAGACGCGCAATCCTTGATTCGACGTCGCTGAATAAAGGCCCGCTTTGCGCCGCAATCTCTTCCACTCTGGGTATCGAATTATGGTCCGCGTGGTCCCTTCCATTGTTTCGCTGGATCCATAGGAGTGGTGATCATACCTATGACCGAGCAGACAAAATCCTCTGGTGCAAAGACTTTATCAGACTGCGCCTCACGGGAATCATCTCTACCGACCCCACCGACGCGGCCACAGCCGGACTGCTCGATCTAAATCGCGAAACCTACGCTCGAGATTTGATAAGCGAAGCGTGTGGGGACGTCTGGCTCGACCGTCTCCCCGAAATACTGCCAAGCGATGCGATCGCTGGCCATGTAACCGGCGATGCCGCTCGGCAGACGGGGCTCTTGCAGGGTACCCCGGTTATGACCGGATTAGTAGATCTGTCAGCCTGCGCCCTCGCGTCTGGAGTGATCGAGCCTGGGGAAATTTCGATGATTGCGGGAACGTGGAGCATCAATCAAATCGTTGCTACACCAGAGACGGCCACGTCGCGAATGCCAATCACTGCCTTGCCCCATTTGGACAAGAGCAATAGGCTGATTTCCTTTAACTCAGCGCGCTCCGCAGGAAACCTCTCTTGGGTCTTGTCGCACATGATGACCGTGCCTAGGCAAGCAGGGCAACCCGGGGATCATCCAGCGTTCGATCGGTTAGCGGACCCAGCTTTGCTGGATATGGATTCCCCATCCTTCTTTCCCTTTTTATTGGGCGGAGTGGAGACCGGACGAGGCGCCTTTCTTGGACTTGGAATCGAACACACGCTGCCCGAAGTCGTCACTGCAATGTATGAAGGCGTAGCGTTTGCCCATACTCAAGACTCTGCGCCGATCTGGCCGCTGGCTCGCGAACACGAGGCAATTCGCCTGGCTGGCGGAGCAGCTACGAGCCACACGTGGGCACAACTCTTCGCAGACTGCTTTGGACGTCAAGTTGAGACGCTGGATTGCAGCGAGCTCGGCGCAAAGGGTTGCGCCATTACGGCGGCGGTGTCCCTCGGCGCCTATCGGAATACTAAGATCGCTGCGAGGACTATGGCGCGGGTAGCAGCCCGGTTCAGCGCCAACGCAGATCGCCATAGACTGCTCAAGAGGCGCTTTGATCGCTGGACACGCGATGCGGAATGGATTGCGAGTCGGAGCTAAAGGCAGCGCAGGGTCTGTGCAACTTCCAAAACTCGCTTCAAAAGGGGGCTAGCCGCTCGACTTCGTAGCAGGTAGAGGCTCACCGAGCCTTCAATCCGTCCGCCTTCTAACCGGGCACGGTTTAGATTTAGTCCTTCTGGGATCTCCGCATCGGCAATTGGAGCCACCCCGAGCCCTGCCGCGGCGGCGTAAGCCTGACCTTCGCGGGTCGTGATTTCGAGTATCCCTGCGGGTTGCATAGCGTGATGCTCCAGGTGCCCAAGGACGGCCGTTCGTGTCTGGGATCCCGGTTCACGCAGGAGCAGCGTCTTGCTGGAGAACTCTGTTCGGCTGAGCGTCATACCATCGGTAGGGATGTGTGCCTTCGTCCCAACCAATAGAATTTCACGACGCTCATGGGGTATTGCAATGAGGTCGGCCTCGTTCACGTACCCACCCGCAATACCGAGGTCAGTTCGACAGTCAAGCAAATCTCCGACGACACGCGCCGAATTTGCCTGGGAGATCGAGATTTCCAATGCTGGAAAAGTCTCCCGCAAACGAGTCACGATACGGATCATCGCACGCGGCGCAGTAGAGCCCAGACACAGCCTCCCACTTACGCAACCGGACGAATTGCGCAGCACAAGTTCAATATCATTCTCATGCTGGAACATCTGGCTCGCGCTGCGCATCACGCTCTCTCCAGCCGACGTTAGCCCTACGAATTTGCCCCGGCGACGTACTATCAATTCGACGCCGTACTGCTTTTCAAGCCGGTCGATCATAATTGTCACTGTCGATTGCGTCCGCCCGAGTAACTGCGCGCCCGCTGAGAACCCACCTCCGGTAGCCACAGCGTGAAACGCCCGTAAGGCCGGCACATTGACTGGCATTAGTTTCTCCACAAAAGCCTTCGGCAACACCCGGTGAATGCATCCTCTACGTGGGCTACGTGTGCTCCGAAGCTTCAAGCACTCTATTGTAGAGTCTAACAGTCTCGCCGAGGCCGAATTCCAATGCATCCGCCATCAACGCGTGACCAATCGAGACCTCCGACAGAAAAGGAAGGCGTCGAAGGAGGGCCGGTAGGTTCTTACGGTTGAGATCATGACCGGCGTTTATTTTGAGGCCTGCTTTGACAGCCGTCCGCCCCGCTTCCTGCAGTGCTCGGAGATATCTGACAGCTTCCGCCGGATGGTCATGGCAGGACGCATATGGCCCGGTAAATAGCTCAAGACGGTGCGCTCCCATGTCGGCGGCCCGTGGTGCCGTTTCGTCTTCACTTTCTGCGTCGACGAATAGAGAGACACGGATATTCTGTGCGGATAACAGGTGGATGGCGGGCTTTAGCAACTTCGCCTTGGCTCGGAGATCCCATCCATGATCGGAGGTTTCCTGTGAGGGATCATCCGGCACAAGAGTGACCTGTGTCGGATTTAGATGCAAACAAGCGTCCAGGAAAAGCCGGCTTGGATAGCCCTCGATATTAAACTCCGCGTGCGGAAATTCGTCCCGAACAAGATCGCGTAGCGGTTCAAGGTCGGAAAATCGGACATGGCGCTCATCGGGTCTCGGGTGGACGGTAAGGCCGCAAGCACCTGCACGTAGCGCTATGCGTCCAAAATGCAGCAAGTCCGGCCACGGCAAATTGCGCCTGTTTCGCAGGAGCGCGGCCACGTTCAGGTTGACTGACAGGCGTGGCGTCATGTTCTACTTCCCTCTGTCGCCATGGCTAGATCCAACCGGCTTCACCAAAACCCGACAAGTTTTTCCAGGGAGACTTTGGCATCGCCATAAAACATGCGGGTGTTCTCCTTGAAGAACAACGAGTTCTCGATGCCGGAATAACCAGTTCCCTGGCCACGCTTAGAGACAAAGACCTGTTTGGCCTTCCACACTTCTAGCACCGGCATTCCTGCGATGGGTGAATTTGGGTCGTCCTGGGCGGCAGGGTTGACGATGTCGTTAGAGCCAATGACAATCACAACATCTGTCTTGGGGAAGTCCTCATTGATCTCGTCCATTTCCAGCACAATGTCATATGGCACCTTGGCTTCTGCCAACAGCACGTTCATGTGCCCCGGCAGACGCCCCGCAACCGGGTGGATAGCGAAGCGGACGTCCTTGCCTTCGGCGCGCAGACGCCGCGTCAGTTCCGAGACGGCCTGCTGCGCCTGCGCAACCGCCATGCCATAGCCCGGGACGATAACGATTGATTCCGCTTCGTTAAGCGCCGAGGCGACACCTTCGGCATCAATCGCCACTTGCTCGCCAATAATTTCCATCGTCGGACCTGTGGTAGTTCCGAAACCACCGAGGATGACCGAGACGAAGGAGCGGTTCATCGCCTTGCACATGATATAGGACAGAATGGCGCCCGAAGAACCGACCAGCGCACCGGTAACGATCAAGAGATCGTTGCCGAGCGTAAAGCCGATTGCGGCAGCGGCCCAGCCCGAATAGCTATTGAGCATGGATACCACTACCGGCATGTCCGCGCCACCGATACCCATTATGAGATGGTAGCCGATGAACAGGGCGAGAGCTGTCATGACGATCAGCGTCCAAGTCTCGCCGCCGTTCGCATACATCAGTAGCATGATAAGGGAAAGGATAGCTGCAGCAGCATTTAGGTAATGTCCACCGGGCAGCTTCCTTGCCTTGCCATCGACCCTTCCGGCAAGCTTGCCGAATGCCACGATCGACCCCGTGAACGTGACGGCCCCAATGAAAACCCCAAGGAAGACCTCGACTTTCATGATGCCGAGCTCGATCGGCGTCTTGTGGGCGACAATGCCGGCGAATCCATCGAGTGCCGCGCGCATACCCTCGTCCATGCCGCCGACGCGCCAAGCTTCGATATGAGTGTTGAAGCCGATGAAGACAGCAGCGAGACCGACGAAGGAGTGTAGCGCTGCGACTAGCTGCGGCATCTCGGTCATCTGCACTCGACCGGCGACATAGGATCCGAGAACGGCACCGCCTGCTATCGTAAGCGTGACAACAAACCAACTTCCTACGCCCGGACCGAAAATCGTGGCGATGACGGCGAGCGCCATACCAACAATGCCGTACCAAACGGCGCGCTTGGCGCTTTCCTGACCGGAGAGACCACCGAGCGAGAGGATAAAGAGAACCGCCGCGGAAATGTAGGCCGCGGAAACAATACCGATAGTCATTGTAATGAACCCCTACCCGATCAGGATTTCTGAAACATTGCGAGCATGCGTCGCGTCACAAGGAAGCCCCCGACGATGTTGATCGTCGCGACCAATAGTGAAAATGCAGCCAGCGTCTCTACCAGCCAATGTGCGGAACCGATCTGCAGCAGAGCGCCGAGTATGACGATCCCGGAGACTGCGTTGGTCACCGCCATAAGGGGCGTATGCAGAGAGTGGGAGACGTTCCAGATAACCTGAAACCCGACGAAGCATGATAGAGCAAACACAACGAGATGGCTCATGAAGCTGCTCGGTGCGTAGACGCCGACCAGGAGAAGGAGTGCCGTGCCGATCAAAAGAAGGAAGCCCTGGTTACGGGTCTGTGCTTTGAAGGCGGCGGCATCCCGCGCCTTCTTTTCCTCAAGCGTTAGTTCTTTGACCTTTTCTCTCGGCTTCTGGACGGCGATTGCCTGTACCTTCGGCGCGGGGGGCGGATAGGTGATGTCGCCATCTTTCGTCACAGTCGCTCCACGGATGACGTCGTCCTCCATGTTATGAACGACCTTTCCGTCCTTGCCGGGTGTCAGGTCTGCGAGCATGTGTCGAATGTTGTTAGAATAGAGTATGGAAGACTGTGCGGCCATTCGGCTCGGGAAGTCAGTATATCCAATGACGATGACATCGTTGTCGGACACGATGCGCCGGTCGGGTATGGTCAGTTCGCAATTTCCACCGCGCTCTGCGGCCAAGTCGACCACAACCGATCCGGGTTTCATCCTCGCCACCATGTCGGCGAGCCAAAGTTTCGGCGCGTCACGACCGGGGATCAGGGCCGTCGTGATGACGATATCCATGTCAGGCGCCAGCTCACGGAATTTCTGAAGTTGCTTCTCGCGGAACTCCGGAGAGGACGGTGCCGCATAGCCACCTGTCGTAGCGCCATCCTGCTGCTCGGCAAAATCGAGATAGACGAATTGCGCACCCATGGATTCGATCTGTTCGGCCACTTCCGGGCGCACATCGAAAGCGAAGGTGATGGCACCGAGCGAAGTCGCCGTGCCGATGGCCGCCAGCCCCGCGACACCGGCACCAACTATCAAAACCTTGGCGGGCGGCACCTTGCCGGCTGCAGTAACCTGACCGGTGAAGAAGCGCCCGAAATTGTTGCTCGCCTCGATCACAGCCCGATACCCGGCGATGTTTGCCATCGACGAAAGGGCATCCATTTTCTGGGCGCGAGATATCCGCGGCACCATATCCATTGCCACGACATTCGCGCCGGATGCACTCGCAGCATCCAGAAGTTCCCTGTTCTGCGCCGGGTATATGAATGAGATCAGTGTCTTGCCTTGAGACAGCTGGCTCACCTCGTCGATCTCGGGTGGTCGAACTTTGCCAATGACGTCAGCAGCCAGGAATACCGCATCTGCACTGGCTAGTACGGTCGCTCCTGCAGAACGGTACGCCTCGTCAGAAATCCCCGATGCCAGTCCGGCCCCTGTTTCGATGAAACACTCGTACCCCAGCTTCTGTATAGCCCGCGCAGACTCAGGCGTCATCGCCACGCGCGCTTCATTTTCCGCGCGTTCTTTTAACGCTCCAAATTTCATGATCGTCCTTTCACTAGCGGCTCGACGAGCCAATCTTGACGCTACCCCACCAAAGGGTATCGTAGTTCAGTCGACGCTTCGCGATCCTTGGCGTCGTGTAATTCTAAAACCGAGCCAGCCTAAGAAAGGTAGGAGCGCCAACCCTAGGGCGAGCCCGTCGCGACGCGGCTGTACGACTACGATCTCCCGGTTGAAAGTCCGATCGCCATCCACTCCCGAAGTTACACGGCCGCGCGCGTGTTGTCCGACAGGCGGCACCGTGATCGCAAAGGCTGTAATGTCTTCTTTTTCGGCATTGCGCACCGCCCGCACACGATAGCCGAAACCGGCCCCGCTGGTCTGTTCCACCTTGAGTCTGGAGAGAGCAACTTCGCGTTCGTCCGGTCCAAAACGCGTCTCGACTGCGGTTACCTCGGAAGGCTTGCGACGCACGAAAGTCTGGCGTCCGACCACCGCATCGCTCTGCGGAGAGACAACAGGAATGTATTCGCTCTCGTCGAAACGATCGGCATCGAACAGCGTTAGATAGAAGGTTGACCCTGGGCGCACGAAAATGCGCTGGCTGTTTGTATTCGACGGAATCGGTCTGGTCCAACGTTCTTCCGGAACAACCTCGCCGACGAGTGTCGCGCGTTGTGAGAGATCAAGAACTTGCAAGTGGCGAGCCGTGTCGACGACCGGCTTCCCGGCTTCATAGAGCATCATATCGTATTCGCCCGGGCCGAGCGCAATACGATAGGCCGGAACAGGCTTGGTCACCAATCTCAGATTTGGTTCGGGAAGCGGCTCCGGCGGCTGGATTACCGGAGCCTTTTGCCCCTGCATCCTCGCAGCGCCTGTTTGAACCAACTTTCGTTCGTAGTCACTCCGTCGTTTGGACGCTTCTTCGTAACGGCGGGCGAAGCTGCGTTCCTCTTCCTCGTAGGTATCGAAAGCGGCCGCAGCATCGTCGCCCCAAAGGAGCCTCGCATCACCGTTCACAGCGCCTTTCGGAAAGACGGTGGCGTACGACGCCGGCAAGACGGTTGCGACGAGGCGTCCGTTACGGGTGATGCGCAATTCGCCGCCCAGTTCATCTCGCTTGCCATCGAAATCGACGTAGACCTGCCGAGACAGCGGCCAGTAATATTCCCGCGTCTCGACGAAGGTGATGGCGCTGTCGCTGCCGCCCATCAAATGCAAGGTCGACATCTGCGATGGCAGGAACATGTCCTTGAACGCAAATCCATCCCACACCCGCCCGGCGACCACGACCGCATCGCGCCTTTCCGGCTCCATAGCCCGCGATGGCACTGCAACGAGAAGCGCCAGGACACAGAGGTACGAAATGTTTCTCACGCGCGTGCTCCTTTTATGCGAGCAATTAGCCAGGCCGCAGCGAAAAGAAGGAGTGTAAGCCCGAGCGACGACATCGATTGTCCGATCGCAGGAACGTCCTGATGCATCGCATTATCCACGAGCAAAGCGATCCCCGAGACCGGCGATAAGGGTCTCACAAATGGAGCGGCAGCCTCCAACGCAGCCCGCAAATAAAGCGCGAAGAGGCTCATCTCGTCGACGGTCATCGCTCGCAAGAGACCGAAAACCGCCTCATAAAGGCAGAGACCGCAAAGAACTGACAGATACATGACCACCGCCATGCGAACGGTACCGGCCAAAACCGAAACGACTAAACCCGTCGCCATCACCGGCAACACGAACGCCATATTTCCCAGAACCGGTAGCAAAATTTCCGGTCCGATCATCGCGTCGCCAAGCGGTTGCGCAATCAACAGGTAGGCCACGTAGATTGCGCCAAGAGCCCCTAGAACAGCGACTTCTGCAAGGAATTTCGCTACGAGTAGATCCAGCCACGAGACAGGGCCCGCGCGCAAAACTTCTAACGTTCCATGTTCACGTTCCCAACTGATCCCACAAGCCAGGCGTAGTCCCAGAACGAGTCCGAGAAACCCGACAATCGTCGTGTTCAGGCCCAAGAGCGGATCGGCCGTGACGACGACCGATTCCGTCTGAAACGTCTGCTGAAAGCCGCCGCCGTAGCTATACGCCATTAGCCCCAGAAGGCTCGCCACCATCCAGAACCAAAGAGAACTGAATTTCGACATTACCTCTCGACGCGCAAGCAAGATAGTGCGCCGAATTCGACCCGGGGGATCGAGGGAAATGCCAATGAAAACGGGGGGAACGTGTTCCATCATTAGGTCCGGTCACATGACAGTTCGGATCAGACCGCCATCGATACGAAGGGCCGCACCGTTGACGATACCCGTACGAACGGATCCTAGAAACGTGACGAAATCGGCCACTTCTTGTGGCTTCGAGAGCCGCTGGATCAGCGACGTCGGCCTATTATCGGAGACGAACCTGCGCTCCGCCTCCTCCTTCGGCAAATCTGGATACAGGCCGGCGATCAGTGCTGCGACCCCTTCGGTGCTGCAGGGCCCCGGCAATACTGAATTTACGGTGACATTGGTTCCTTTGGTCGTTTCGGCAAGGTTGCGAGCGAGCGAAAGCTGCATCGTCTTTGTGGCACTGTAGGCAGGCATTTCGGGGGCGGGATTGATACCGGATTCGCTCGCCATAAAGATCACTCGCCCGCTATCACGGGCGAGCATTTTCGGCAAATAATGCCGAGCCAAACGCACGCCACTCATGACATTGACCTCGATCAGCTCGTACCAGCGATCGTCTCCAGCCTTGTAAATGTCAACAGCCTCGTAGATGCCGAGATTGGCGACGAGCACGTCTACGTCCGGGCAATTCTCGATTAGCGTTTCGCAGCCCTCCCGGGTCCCGGAATTGCCGACAGCACCTTCCAGTTGAGCGTCCGGAAACTCGGCGCGAATGCGTGCGATCGCTTTGTCGACGGTTTCGCGGCCACGCCCGTTGACGACGACCGTAGCTCCCTCCCCGGCCATCGCACGTGCGATGGCAAATCCGAGCCCTCCCGTCGATGCCGTTACGAGGCAGCGCCGATTTCTATATCCAAGGTCCATTGAACTTACTCCTTCATATTGTGTCCAACGGTGGGTGCCGTGGGGCATCCTCGCGCGTCAGGCTGATAAACACGTCTTCCAGCGACGGCGCCTCGTCGGTGAGCGACAGGACCGTCAGCCCAAAGGCCGTCAGCGCCCTGGCAGCGTCCGCTCGTGCAGCGCGCCGATCGGCCGGTACGCCGACAAGGGCAAACTTCAAACGATTTTCGCCGACCGCTCTCAACTCGGCGAACCGTTCGCTGGCCTGTATCGCTGAAAGGGCGATACTTGCGGGCTCGAACAATTCCGCTTCGAACACATTTCTACCTAATCGCTGCGGAACGATGTCTTGCGGACTACCAGAAGCGATCACCTCACCGCCACGCATGAAGACGACGCTATCGCAGACGCGCTCCATCTCCGCCAGTTGATGCGACGAGAAGAGCAGCGTGACACCTTGCGCCTTCATCTCGCGAAAGACTGTGCGCATATCGGCCACGCCACGCGGATCGAGACCGAGCGTGGGCTCGTCGAGCATCAGGAACTCCGGGCGATGGAGCATCACCCGAGCGAGACAGGCACGCTGTTGCATTCCCCGTGAGAAGGTGCCCAGCGGTCGCATGGCGGCGGAAGTCAGACCGACACGCTCCAACGTCTCCTCGACGCGCTTGCCAGCGTCGGGTACGCCATAGAGATCGGCAAAGAAGCGGAGGTAAGCGCGCGCGCTCATCTCCGGATAGACCCGTGGCTTCTCCTGCAGAAAGCCGACGCGCAATCGCGTTGCCGCAAGTCTGCTGCCGTCGCGCTGGCCCAAAAGCTCGATCGTTCCGGCGTCTTGCTTCACCAGTCCCATGATGGCGCCCATCACCGTCGTTTTGCCCGCGCCGTTCGGTCCGAGAAACCCCGTGATCTCACCGCGCCGTACGGAGAATGTCGCGCCCTTGACGGCACGCTTCGCGCCGAAAGAAACCGTCAGCCCGGAAACTGAGAGAGCTTGGTTGGTCACGGCACTCTGTCCCTCTCAGTAGGCCATCGGCAACATATAGAGCCGAGCGAGATTGATGACGATCATCGTAACGCCGGCGGCGAGCAGAAACTCCATCGGCCAGGCGAGGATTTTTACCCGGTCGTTCCACAGCTTCATCGCGATGATGACGACAACGGCGACGAGCGAAGCGGGCCAGTGGGAAACGCCGCCAGCAATGACCGAGCACGATCCAAGCAACAGGGCCATGATTATGAACAGCACGAATGGGGACTTCATCTTAGTTCTCCGTCGTATCGGGCCGGCTCGCCAGCGCCTGAGCAATCGTCCGCCCCGAGCCGGGTTCGAAAAGATAGATCCAATTCGGGTCGAATCCCGCGTAGAGGCGACTGCCGTCTTGCTTGGAGAGCCCGGCAGTCTCGGTAGTGGACGAGCGAGTGGTAATCGTAACGTCACCACATTGGAGCACGTATAGGTTTTCCGCCCCCGTCGGCTCGAATGAGAAGAGTTCGGCCGGGATGGCGCAAGCCGCGTCGGCCTTTTCACTGACGCTGATGTTTTCCGGGCGGACGCCCAGCCGCAAGGGCGAGTCGAGCCTTTTTTCCAATCCCCAGCGCCGCACCCAATCCTGCTGGAGCGGAATATTGAAATCACGCGTTTTGGCGATGATCGAACCGTTCTCGTTGACCAAAGTCACATCGAAAACATTCATTTGCGGCTCGCCGACAAAAGTTGCGACGAACTCGGTCGCCGGCCGCTCGAAAATTTCGCGCGGCGTAGCGAACTGCAGCATCTCGCCATTCTTCATGACGATGATACGATCCGCCATGGTCATGGCCTCGAGTTGGTCATGAGTGACGAAAATCGTCGTTACCCCGACGCTCTTTTGAATGTGACGCAACTCGGCGCGCATCTGCCCGCGTAATTGTGCATCAAGATGTGACATCGGCTCGTCCATCAAAAAGACGTCGGCGTCGCGCACCAGCATGCGGGCGATCGCGACACGTTGCAATTGACCTGCCGAGAGCTGATCCGGCTTCCGTTGGAGAACATCGGTAATTTGCATCGTGTGCGCCACGGCTTTGACCTTGGCATCAATTTCTTTACGCCCGAACCGCCTGACTTCCAGGGGATAGGCGATGTTTCCGAAAACCGTCAGGTGCCGGTAAAGACCGTAGTCCTGGAACACCATGCCGACATTGCGATGTCTGGGTCGGAGAAAAGTGACGTTGCGCTCGCCGATCGCGATTCGGCCGCTGCTGGGCATTTCCAAACCCGCGATCATCCGCAGCGTCGTCGTCTTTCCACACCCGGACGGACCAAGAAGGAAGACGAATTCACCGTCCTTGACCTTGATGTTGACGTCCGTCACTGCGCGAAACGCGCCGAATTGCTTTATCAGGCTGTCGATCTGAATTTCAGCCATGGCGATTTTCCATTTCCTGGTTCGTGCAGTTGTGGGAGAAAATCATTTGCGTACCACCCCTTGTGACAGGCCACTGATGAATTGGCGTTGCAAAAGCAGCACGAAAAGGATGATAGGCGCGGTAATCAGCACCACGGCGGCGCCGAGTACGTTCCAGCGGATATCTGCTCCAATGGAGTATGCCATTACCGCAGGAGGCATGGTCTTGGCATTGTTGCTCGTCAGGAAGGTGGCGAAGGCGAATTCGTTCCAGGAGAGGATCATGACGAAGATCGCCGTCGCTGTGATTGAAGGCATCATCACCGGCAGTGTCACCTTGCGGAAGGCGGCAAACCACGTGTCGCCGTCGACCATCGCCGATTCTTCGTACCTGCGCGGGATGTCTCGGAAATAGCCGGTGAGCATCCAAACCACGAATGGCAACTGCATCGCGGTATAGAGGATGATGAGGCCGATCAAACTGTCGAGCAGCCCGACTGTCTGAAAGATCACGAAGATCGGTATCAGGACGGCGACGGGCGGCATCATGCGGTTGGTCAGAACCCAGAAGGATACGTCGTCACGACCTACGAACTCGTAACGCGCCAGCGCATATGCGCAGAACATTCCGATCGTGACTGACAAGAAGGTAGACGAGAACGAAACGATGACGCTGTTGAAGAAGTTCTTCAGGATTCCCTTGTCGACTATCAGAAACTGGAAAGCTTCCAGCGACGGTGTAAACAGCCATTGCGGCGTTGGCGCTGAGGCGCTGGCCCCATCCATGAATCCTGTGAGCACGACCCAAAGGTAGGGAAGGACGTTGAGAGCACAGACGACCGCTAGAAGCAGGTAGACCCACCAGTTCCGCTGGCGAGGTGGCACCGCCGGAGACTCAATAGAATAAGACAATTTTCTCATCTGGCCCTCCTTATTCGGCCACTTCGGTCTTCGAGCGGAAGACGCGGATGAACACGAAGCTCATGACGACGATGATCATCATCATGATCAGCGAGAGAGCGGCTGCCTTGGAGGCATCGAAGAATTCCAACCCCGTTTTGGTAAGAAAGACGTTGAGCGTGGTGGTCGCGTTGCCTGGACCGCCTCGCGTCATGATCACGATCAACTCGTAAGTTCGGAAGGCGTCCATCGTGCGAATAATCACCGCGATCAATATCGCTGGTCGCAACAAGGGCATCGTGATCGTCCAAAAGACGCGCCACGAGCCGGCGCCGTCGATTTCGGCAGCTTCGTAGGGCTGACGCGGAATAGACGCGAGGCCCGCCGACAGCATTAGAAACATGAAGGGCGTCCATTCCCAGACGTCGACGAAGACCAGCGTCTGAAAAGCGATTGTTGGATTCGAGAGAAAGGGAATTTCGCCCAGGCCGAGCGCTCGTGTGATGCCCCCAACGTAGTAGGTGACCAAGCCAGCGCCCGGATAAAACATGTACCGCCAGATCAAAGCCGCGACGAGGGGTGGCAGGATCATCGGAATTAGGATGAAGACACGCATCAGTGCGATCCCGCGCAACTGACGCTGGAACAGGAGCGCAAGGCCTAGCCCGAGCCAGAATTGGATGAAGACCGCCTCGACTGTAAAGATCAACGTCTTTCGCAGCGCATGCCAGAATTCCGGATCCTGTACGACTGCCTGGTATTGATAAAGGCCAACGAAGAAACGCGGAATATACGGTTTCGACAGGATGAAGTTGTGCCCGGCGATGTAAAGTGAATAGAGGAATGGGAAAATGCCGATGGCGAACAGTATGATCAGCGTCGGTGCCATGAGCACCCATGGAAAGAACTTCCGGTTCGAAGGGCCGAAACCGGAAAGGAAACTCCGCTCCCCGAAGGTGATGGGCGCAGCTGTTGTGGTGTTTTCCGAGATCGACATTGTCTCAGTCCCTTTGAGTTGCGATTGAGGGAACCGACACGTCCCAGGAAGGAGGACGTGTCGGCGTGCGTGTCCGACACTCGGCCGGACTACGCGTCAGTTCGTTAATTCCACTTTGACGGCATGCGGTCGTAGTAGCTGAGATCACGCCACAGCTGTTTCGGCAGGTCGGAGCGACCGGGGATGTAGTAGCCACCCTTGCGCATCGCTTCTGTCATCCGCTTTTCCATATTGGCGGCTGCGGTCTTGCTGTCGATCTCGCCGATCCAGACGCGGTTGCCTTCTTCGCCCATGACATCGGACATTTCCGCCCATTCCGGCACGCGAATGCGTTCGTCTGGATTGGTTTCCTTCAGCATGAAGTCGTATACGCCCGGCCACCACGGCTGATACTTGGCGAGCGTCTCGCTCTTGTAAGTCGAGTGGCGCGATGGACCTGCACCGTACTGGGTAGCTCGCTCCTGCACGTCTTTGGAGGTCAGCCACTGGATGAAGGTCCAAGTTGCTTCCTTGTTCTGGGAATCTTTGGAAAGACCCAGTGACCATGCGCCGAACCAAGGATCGATTACACCGTTCGGACCCGCTGGCGTATGCAAATGCACGTTCTTTCCAGCGACTTTCGCTTGGGTCTGAGAGTCCTCGAAGAACCCCTTGATGAAGTCTTGGTAGTTCCAGGTGCCAAAGGCGTTACCCCCCTGGTAAACCGCCGTCGCTTCGCCGATGCCCCAGTTCGCACTATCCGCCGGCATGAACTGCTTCAGACTGACGAAGTAGTCGATCGATGCGACGGTTCGCTCGTTGTTGATCGTAACCTTCCAGTCCTTATCGACATATTCGTCGCCCTTGGTCTGCGGCGTCTGGAAAGCGTAAAGGTAAGGAAGATAAGTCACCCCCCAGAACCAGCGGCCGGGGATGTTTGCGAAGCCGATCATGTTACTTTCGGGCTTGTGAACCTTTTTGGCTGCGTCGAACATGTACTGCGTGTTGAATTCCGGCGAGAAACGCTCCGGAAGTTTGAAGCCAGCCTTCTCGGCGACATCCGCACGGAAAGTCGTGCCAACCGGGCCGGCGCCAATCGGTATCGTGTAGAGCGTGTCGTTAAAGACTCCGGTACCGCTTATTACACGCGGCAAGAAGTCGTCGATGTCGTAATCGGCGTCTGTCAGGTCCGGGTTCTTGACATAAGACATCAACGGCTCAAGGAAGCCGGCGGCCGCGTATTCAGCCAACCACATGACGTCAACTGCAAAAATATCGTAAGTTCCTGTCCCTTGCTGCATTTCGACGAGGGACTTCTGACGATAGTTCTCGAACGGAATTTCGTCGATCACCACTTTGATCCCGTATTTCTGCTCGAACTCGGGAATGAATTTTTCCAATGCCGCAAATTGCGGCATCGACGGGGCAAGGAAATGCACAGTCTTGCCCGCGAGGGCTTTCTGCGCTTCGGTTTGCGCTTCGGCCGGCAGGGTCTGCAGCCAGAGGGCAAGACCCGCCGCCATAGCGACGGTCAATTTCATCACTCTCATTCTCTCCTCCTGATTTTGATGTTGCATGCGCTTCGCCGTCACGCCGCCTCAGGCATGTGCCGGCGCTTTCTGCCTCTGCGTGAAGCGCGCCTGGCGCACTGTGCGCCCGGTCGTCTTATCGAAAAGGTAGATGAAGTTCGGATCGATCTTGAACGACACGGGGGCGCCGATCGTGCTTGGATGGCCCTGGGCGGCGTCGACGGAAGTCATGGCCCTGATGACGTGGCCAGCCGTATCGATGTCGAAAACAACACGTGATCCGAGGGTCTCAACAGCGAAGAGTTTGCCGTTGACTTTGCAGTGATGGTCTGTCTCTGGCTCACATAGAGTGAGATGCTGGGGCCGGAAACCGATAAGGTATTCACTGCCCGCGCGTAGGGGATCGCCTTCGGCCATCCAGTTGCGGTCGACCTCGATCCAAGCGTCTCCAACCCGCAGACGATAGTACCCTGAATCATCCGAGATCGTTGCAGGAATGACGTTCATTGGCGGCTCGCCGATGAAGGTTGCCGCAAAGAGTGTATCGGGCAGATCGAAGAGCGTTTGCGGCGCTGCGATCTGCTCGATCCGGCCCTTGTTGATCAGCACGATGCGATCCGCCATGGTCATGGCCTCGAGCTGGTCATGCGAGACATAAAGCATTGTCGCGCGGAAATCGCGCTGCAATCGCTTGAATTCGACCCGCATGCGAGCCCGCAGCTGCGCGTCGAGATGAGATATGGGCTCGTCCAAAAGAAAAACGTCGGCATCGCGCACCAGGGCCCGGCCAATTGCCACACGCTGCTGCTGGCCGCCCGACAATTCGTTGGGGCGGCGTTCCAGCAATTTTTCGATCTGCAGCGTCTCGGCGACGCCGGAAATGTGGCGGACGATCGCGGACTCGGCCATTTTGCGAATTCGCAAGGGATAGGCAAGGTTCTCGAAAACTGTCAGATGCGGAAAGAGCGAGTGCTTGTCGTAGACCATCGCTAGGTTGCGCTCACGCGGTGTCCAGCGGGTCACATCACGGCCGCCGATCATAATGCGGCCGGCGGTCGCTTCCTCGAGACCCGCGACGAGCCTCAGGGTCGTGGTCTTCCCCGCGCCTGAGGGCCCGAGCAGAAAGACCGCTTCACGGTCCGCGACGTCCAGCGTGATCCCGTTTAGCGCGGTGAAGCCGCCTTTGAAGGTTTTCGCGAGGTTTTCGATTTGAAGGTCAGCCATAGTCGTTTCCGGTTCGAAATCAGAGAATTGCGCGGATCGTCCCGCCCTCGGCCCGCATCGCCATGCCGTTGAGAGCGGGAGATGCGGCGAGATGAACGACGCTTGCCGCAATCTCTTCAGGTGCAATCATTCGACGGATGAGCGATGTGGGCTCCGTTTTGTCGAAATAGGCGGCGACGACCTCTGCACGAGTAATACCCTCATCGCGGGCGATTTCCTCGTGATAGCGGCGCACGGCGGTCGTGTCGGTCGGCCCTGGGAGGATGGTGTTCACCCGCACCCTGGTGCCGCGTGTCAACTCCGAGAGCGCGCGTGAAACACCGAGCAGACAGGCCTTCATCGCTCCATAGTGTGGCATCCACGCCTGTGGCTTCACCGCGCTCTCGCTGCTAATGAAAACAATCGACCCTTCGCCACGCTCCAGCATATCCTTGAGAACGAGGCGCGACATGCGTACGCCGGTCATGACATTGACGTCGAAAAAGCGAAACCAATCCTCATCACGCGTTTCGAAGAACGGACGTACTTCGAATATGCCCACCGAATTGATAAGGAAATCGATAGGCGCCTCCGCCCGGGCGAACTCGGCAAGGCGCTTGTCTTCGCCAGCTGCGGTGAGGTCGCAAGCGATACCGCGAGTGCCCGGCCCAAGCTGCGCGACAGCTGCGCTCACATCTGCCTGCGAGAGACCGGTGATTGTCGCCTTCGCACCCTCGGCAATGAAAGCCGCGGCAACTGCGAGACCGATGCCCGTAGCACCGCCCGTCACCAATACGTGCTTGCCTGCCAGACCGTAATCCATCGTCAATACCTCCCGTGACATGCGTAGCGTGTTAGCTCCCGTGTGCCGCCCCTCCAGGCGCTACACACGTTTCCCGTTGGCCGGATGGCCGTCGTCGCCCTCCCGGCCATGGAACATGTCCTGGCCGATAGAACTAATTTTTTTTCGTATGTTTTGCAAGAAAAAAAATTTTACACGATCATGCAGCGTTCTGTCGCCAGCCCAGAGATTGCGATCCCTGACCCTTTGCGAAATGACGCAGTGCGAAATCGATAAATGCCGCCGTACGCGCCGGAAGCCGCCGACGCGGGTCGCTGATCAAAGAGACTGGCATGGGGGCGGGCTCGAATGCCTCCAAAACAGCGTGCAGCTGACCGGAACGAAGTTCCGGGTCAATGTCCGCCCGCGCTAGGCGGAAGATACCGAGACCTTGCAACGCGAAGGTTTTTAGTGTTTCCGGGTCGCTTGCGCGAAATCGGCCGTCGACCGGCAAATGCCCAACACCCCCACCGTCAAACGTCCAGACGTCGCCAAATATCGACGAACCCTCCAGGCGAAGACACTCGTGGGCCGATAGGGCCTCGGGGGTGCCCGGGCATCCGCGCTCCGCAAGATAGGACGGGGCCGCGGCGCTGACCGTTGCCATATCGAAAAGCTTGCGGACCGTAAGGCCGGAATCTTTCAGGGACCCGGCCCGCAACGCCACGTCGAAATGGTTTTCATGCAGGGCGGCGGGCGGGTCGAACCGAACAGAGAAATCCACGTTGGGATGCGCCCGAGCGAATGCTTGCACAAGCGAAAGCACGTGACTTCGACCAATGTCGGTTGCGCAAGACAGAATTAAGCCGCCCGCAATAGCGTTACGCCGCCCGCCCATATCACGCTCCAATTCTGCGAATCCCGATAGTACCGGCTGAGCGCGCTCCAAGAGCAACTTACCCTCCTCCGTTAGAAGGAACGAGCGCGTCGTGCGTCGAACGAGCGCCACGCCGTAGTGGTCTTCAAGCGCCTTTAAACGTCCGCTGATCGTCGCCGGGGCCATGCCAAGGCGGCTAGCGGCACTCGCCATACTTTGCGACCGAGCGATTTCGGAAAACATCCTGAGATCGGCCAAACAATTCATTGAGTTCCTCCTTGCAGGCCAGCATCCTGCGGCCACCGGTTCCCAGGCGCCGTTCAACGGACGCCCTCCTCTGGAAACACGAAATGCACCCAACGAGTAACATTGCCGGCAGGATTCCACCGGCGAAAAATGATCACTTCATTCTGTACGAAACTTCACAAATCGTGCGACTAAGGTGCGACATTCTGCACGAGGTAATCCACGAAGACCCGAATACGTGGCGCGAGAGGCGTTCGGTCAGCATAAATGATCGAAACCGGCTCGCGGTCACCCGGATTGAAGGTGTCGAGCACCGAAACAAGTCGTCCGGTGCGAAGGTCAGAGCCGATGTGAAACTCGGAGAGGCGCGCGACGCCGATGCCATCAAGGGCAAAGCGCCTCAAGCTTTCGCCATTGTCGAGACTGAGATTGCCTTTGACCGCCAAATCGAGTTGCGTGACAACGCCGTCCTGGTCGACTCGGAATGGCCATTTGCCATAGCTGCGACTGAACCCGAGCGTCAGGCAGTTATGTTCCAGCAAATCGCGGGGTTCCACTGGCACGCCGTGCCGCGCTAGGTAGTCGGGCGAAGCAACGACATGGCGCAACGACGCAGCGAGCCGTCGAACGCGAATCGTAGAGTCCGTCAAAACACCCGTCCGGATCGCGACGTCGACGCCCTCGCGAATGAGGTCCGCTGTCGTATCGGAAAGCGAAAACTCGAGCGCTATGTCGGGATAAGCGGCGAGAAAGCCCGAAACGATCGGCATGATCTGGTGAATCCCAAAGGGTACGTTGCAGCTGACGCGGAGCGTGCCGCCGATTTGCCCCGCGCTTTCCCGCACGCCGCGCTCAAGGCTCGAAATATCCTGCAGAATCTGCTTGCCACGGGCGAAATAGTCTTCGCCTTCAACCGTCAAGCGTAACTTCCGTGTCGAACGGATCGCCAGCGGCAAGCCGAGGCGAGCCTCAATGCGGGCGATGATCTTGCTGATTGCCGATGGCGAAAGCCGCAAAGCATCTGCTGCGGCTGTAAAGCTCCCTGTCTCGACGACTTTTATGAAGACCTCGATCTCAGAAATGCGTCCAGACATGTCGGCTCCTCATTAGTGACAGCAGTTCACTTCACTTATGACAATGGGCAGCTTACTCGGGCAAGACGTAAATGGCACTTCTAATCCTCCAACTCATATGAGGAGACTGAAGTCATGTATCAGAAACGGGCACTTGTCGCAGGCGCGACGGGAATCGTCGGACTAAACGTTGCCGAGCATCTGCGCGACCTTGGCGGTTTCGAAATCACGGGGCTGGCGCGCAAGCCCTCGATCGGCGCGTCCTACATGCGGCCCCAAGCGGTCGATCTTCTCGATCGCGAGGCCGCGCTGAGGACACTCGCGACGCTCAGGCCGACACATGTTTATTTCTGCACATGGACTTTAGGGCGAAACGAAGATGAAAATATCCGCCTTAACGGCGGTATGCTTCGCACCCTACTCGACGGGGTCGTCGGTGCCGGGACGGTCGAGCACGTCGCTGTCGTCACGGGCACCAAGCACTATCTCGGCCCGTTCGAGGACTACGGAAGAGTGACCCCGGTCACGCCATTTCGCGAGGACGCACCACGGCTGGAAAAAAAGAACTTCTACTATGAACTGGAAGATGTCGCGTTGGACTATGCGACGCGGCACGGCTTTAGCTGGTCGGTGCATCGGTCGCACACAATCATCGGCTATGCGGTTGGTAACCTGATGAATATCGGCGCAACTCTTGCGACTTTCGCGTCGATCTGCAAGGCGACGGGGCGTCCTTTCACGTTTCCGGGTACCCCGACCGCCTATTACGGAATCAACGACATCACCGATGCGCGCCTGCTGGCAAAGCATATCGTATGGGCATCGACGGAACCGAATGCCCGCAATGAAGCTTTTAACGCCACGAACGGCGACGTTTTTCGCTGGGAACAATTGTGGAAAAGAATCGCCGACTATTTCGACGTCGAGGTGGGCGCTTATCCAGGTCAATACAATTCGCTAACGGACCGCATGCAGGGCCTTGACCCCGAGTGGCAGACCCTGGTGACACAGCACGGTCTTCAGCCTCACAAGCTGGAGCGCCTCGCCTCGCCTTGGCATACGGACCTCGACCTCGGTCGCCCCATGGAATGCCTGCATTCCATGGCCAAGAGCAGAGCTCTGGGCTTCAAGGAATTCCAGGACACAGAGCGGTCGTTTATCGACGTCTTCGACAGGCTGCGCGCCGAACGGGTCATTCCGTAAACCTACTGACTCTCGACGCCCGCAAGCGCATCGGTCGCCCGATGCGCTTCTTCGCGTTCTATGCGCCGACGACTACGCTACGGGATAGGGATGGGCGTTCAAGAGGTTGGCAAGACGCGATAGTGCCCGCGGAGCCGCCTTCACCTGCTCGCATTCAACCTCCTGTACGCCAGGTACTTCCATCAGATAACTCCGGACGGGTCCGACGAAAGTCATCGCGAGGTTCGGGCAAGCACGACAAGCGCCCGTTAGAGCAACAGTTACGGTGCCGTCCTCGGTTACGCCGGTGATCGCTATGTCGCCGCCGTGACCGAGAATGAGGGGGCGCGCCCGGCCTAGAGCGGCTGCCAACATGTCTCTGTCGATCATGGCGTCAGTCCCAGTTCGCGCTTCTTCGTATCTAGGTCGATGCCCATGCCGCGAGCGAAAGCCTTGCCCAGAATGTTTTCCTTCATTTCCCGGGTTATTTCGGGATACCCATAACGATCCTGCAATTCCTCCGGCATTTTGAGATTAGCGAGCGTGTCGATGTAGGTCTGGACATGCGGCCAGATGAAGGCCTCCGAGCCGTAACAAATTCGCTCGGAACCGACATACAGGAGCGCCTCACCAAGACGTTCGAGCATCTTCCACGGCTGGAGGTAATACTGGTTGAACCAAAGCGGAAGGATCAAGAAAATGTTCTCGAAACGGCTCGCGATGGAGATGGTCTCATCGACATAGGGGTCGCCTAGATGATGAATTCCAAAGTTGAGTTCCGGAAAATCGGCTGCCGCATATTGAATGTCGTTTGGCTTGAAAGCTTCTACCGGGCCGAGTTCAAGTGGAAAGCCCTTGTGGAACTGGACCATCTTGACGCCAAGCTCGAGAGCCTTTTCCCACAATGGATAGGCGATGTCCCGATCGTCCGCACGCCAAGAGCAACCCCGAGACTGATATTGATAGAATTTGAAGCTAACGGCACCAAGCTCGTGAACCTGGCGTTCCATTTCCTTCAACGCCGGCCCGAGCCCGTGATAGGCAGGATCGACGCCACCGGTCAGCACTATCCGTTTCGGATCCTTTTGTGCGAGTGCGTGGCTAAGTTCAACAGGACCGAGGCCAGCGCGCCAATGAGAAAACAGCGGCACAGAACAGGCGCACGCCATGTCCGTGTCGGATTTCCCGAACAACATATCCATGGCCCAATCGAGATCCGGGTTTGAAAAGGTTTCCGGCTCGGGCGGCGGGCCGCGCCGGCCGGTAAGGTTGATGAATCCGGTCAGCTGTTCGCGCAGAATGCGAACTCGTCGGCCATCGCTGCCGTCTTTGATCTGACCGTCACTGAAGTCTTGGCAATGCACCGCTGCGTCAAAGACAAAAATTCCATCCTTCATTCGCTTAACTCCCATTGGCTGCTAGCGCTTGACAGCGCTTTGGCTTTCGTGAAAAGCCAACCGTATCAATAGCATGGGGAGGTGTCGGCCAGTCTTCGCTTTATCCGAAGATTGCCTTCAAGATCGACGCAGCAGGCGCGTTCGCTCAAGGGACTTCGAAAAGATCGGAAAGATCGCGGTAAAGCGCCGGACCACTCGCAAGAACGAGACCACCCTGCTCGAGTGAGGCCCCAGGGCTCGGATATGGAACAACACGCCCACCTGCTGCCTTGATGAGGGCAAGGCCAGCAATGGCATCCCAGGCCCACATATGGCGCTCGAAGTAGCCATCTACGCGGCCAGCCGAGACATAGGCCAGCATCAACGCCCCCGCGCCTACCTGCCGGAAGCTTCCGCCCACGGCGAAAAGCCTTTGCGCATCTTTAGCGAATGTCTCTGGCGGCACGCGGTGATTATGGCCGAGGCCAAGGCTTGTCCGGTCGACCGAGGCTGTGCTGCTCGTCGAAATCACGGCGCCGTCGATTGTTGCGGCAATACCGTCTGCGCCGGCGAAAAGCTCATCGCGCAGCGGATCGTAAATTACACCGAGAACTGGTTCGCCTTTCGACCAAAGTCCGATCGACACGCACCAGTTATGCGCACCCCTCAAGAAATTCGTGGTGCCGTCGAGTGGATCGACACACCAGACATAGTCCGCTTCGAGCGATCCGGAGCGACCCGTCTCCTCACCGAGGAAACCATCCGTCCGGAAGGCCGGCCGCAGAATCGCGGCGATCACGTCTTCGGCCTCGCGATCCGCAACCGAGACGAAATCATTCAGCCCCTTTTGTTCGACTACCAACCGGCTGCGACGGCCGTAGTGGGTAAGCAACGTGCGGCCGGCCTCTCGGGCGGCGTATTCCGCTGCGGCCAGACGAGATCCGAGACGCCCGACGCGAGGCTCTTCCGCAGGCATTCGTCGCTCCTTCAATAGCGCGTCAGAGCGGTCACATCGGAGGTTCGTTCGAGCCCTTCCATTGCTCTGCCAAAATTGCGAACGGCATAGAGCGAATAGAGCACATCGATGACCTGGAGCTGTGCGATTTTCGAGACCATGGATTCGTGGTATTCGCCCGGCCCGACGACGCCGGTGATGGTCGGTGTGAAGAGGCAGATATCAGCATGCCGGACGATAGGCGAATCCGGAAACGATGTTATCGCCAGCGTCGTCGCACCTTGGAGTTTCGCATGTTGCAAGCTGTCGACAGTCGATATGGTGCGTCCGGAATTCGAAACGCCGATCGCGAGCGAATTGGCTCCCAGCGTAGAGGTCGAGATCTGCCGTATGCCGAGATCTCGGAAAAAGAGGCACCGCTTGCCGACCCGCATGAAACGCAGCAGCGCGTTCTCAACGCATATCAGCGAAGCACCCATCGCGAAAAACCCGAGCACGTCGGCATTCTCGATTGCCGCAACGGCGCGTTCGAGTTCTTTTTCCGCGAGCCCGGCGCGGGTATCCGAAACCGTCATCGCGTAGCGAGCGGCGACCTTTGAAAGCACCGAGGACGTATCGTCCTCGTCGGTGATATCTTCGTAGACGTGTCGCTCGGAGATTGGCTCGCTCGTCGTTGAACCTTGCGACAATTCTTCAGCGATCAAGATCTTGAACTGCTGAAAGCTCTGGACATCGATCTCTCGGACGAAACGCGTGACCGTTGATTCCGATACCTCGCATTGAACTGCGAGATCTTTGATCGAAATTGACTTTATTTCTTCGGGTGTCTTCAGCACTCGGTCAGCGATCCGCCGAAGGGCCGGATTCATATATCCGGCCTTCCAGCGTATTCTCATTAGTATGGATTGCCTGTTGTCTGTAGCGTTGTCCATCGATTATGACTCCGACTCATTTGCCGCAATTCTATAACCGTCAAATTCCAAAGAATGAAATTTCTTTTCTTACCACACTTTGCATCCAACGCGCGCTTTTTCTCGCGCTACTCGAATCACGTCGAATGCAAGGCGTGCCGCGCCGAAGGAATCATCCCAAGCTTCACGCCATAACCGAACACCTGCGACCAGCGCATCGCTAAGTACCCTGGACGAAAAAGCTTCGACGGTGAAATCCCCCTTGTAGCCGGCGCTTTCGAGGGCACCGAAATAAGACGTGAGATCGAAGTGTCCGCCGCCGAGGATTCCGCGATTACTGTCGGCAACATGAGCGTATCCGAGCAAAGGTGCATTGCGTTGGATGGCCGCGGCAATGTCGCCCTCTTCGATGTTCATATGGAACGTATCCATGTGAATGAATAGATTAGCGCCACCCGACGCGTGGATAAGAGACGCCGCCTCGTCCAAGGTGTTGACGAGGTAGCTTTCATATCGATTGACCGGCTCCAGCCCGAGCCGAACGCCCAACTCCCCGGCTCGCCGGTCGAGACGAGAAAGCCGTTCGGCAACTCGCTGCCGCGCCTGGACCGTCGCAGGAGCTCCGTAATTTGCAAATGCCGCGTAGGTTATGCCCGATACCGCCGGCGCCCCGAGCTCCGAGGCAATTTCCAGAGCACGCTTCACCGTCTTTTCGCCTCGCTCGGCGATCGAGCTGTCGGCCGACGAAATGTCGGCCTCGGGACCTAGCGCCATGCCGAGCCGCAATTCTAGTCCGGCGTCATTGACGACTTTTCGGGTGAGTGCGACGTCGAGTGCCTGTGGGTCGAACATCAGCACCTCGATCAATTCGAAGCCGATCTCGGCCGCGGCTCGGCAGCTATGTGCTGCCTTTTCCCCTGACCAATCGTCAGTGAAAACGAGACTGTGAATGCCTAGCTTCCCCGCCATTTCTGCCTCCCTATCAACCGAATATGGAGCGGATGGTACCACCGTCAGCCCTATGGCAGACACCGTTCATCGCCGCGTTGGTCATCAGCTGGACCACACCGCGCCCATGCAACGCGGGATCAATAAGCTTCTGAACGAGGTTGGAGGGTTGGACGTCGCGGTAGAAGTCGGCGAGCGTTTGTTCGACCGTTTTTCCCTGCTCTGCGGCAAGATCGGCGAAATAGGTTTCGACCGACTCAGTTGCGGTCGAGCCCGGCATATAGCTGTTGACGCGCACGTTCGTGCCACGGGTCAACTCCGCCAGGGAGCGGCTCAGTCCGAGCATCGCCGTCTTCGTGGTGGAGTATGGCGTCATGTTGCCGATCGAGCGGATTGCCGCTTCGGACGAAATGAAGACAATGCTGCCGTCGTTGCGCGACAGCATGTCCTTCATCACAAGACGCGTGATGCGGATCGCTGTCATCAGATTGTGCTGGAAATACTCCATCCAGCGTTCGTCGCTGACCTCGAAGAAATCGTTGACGTCGAAGACGCCGATATTGTTGACGAGGAACGAAACCGGACCGAAGCCGGCTGCATAGTCAGCCAGGGCCAATGCACCCTCTTTCGTCATCAGATCTGCAACGACGCCGTAAGCGCGTGGTCCGATTGACGAGGCCGCCTTGTGGAGCTTAGCTCTGTCGCGGCCATTGATAATAACAATCGCACCTTCTTCGTGGAAAGTGCGGGCAATTGCGTGGCCGATACCGGTTGCTCCGCCCGTGACGATGACGATTTTTTCTTTAAGTCCGAAGTCCATTATTCTCACTCCCTTATTCCGTGACCCATCAAGTCGTTCGCGCGAATTGCGCCAATCGACCGCAAGCGGTCGATATCTGATCGAAGACTGCTTCAAACGCCTCTCGCGGTTCTCCCCACGGATCGATGATCGTCGCTTCCTCTCCCGGTGACGAATAGGCGCCGAGTCGGCCGATGCGCGCGTGACTGCCTTTTGGACGCAGTGTCCGAATGCCCTCCATGTTCTGATCGTCCATGCCGAGGATCAAGTCGAATTGGTCGAAGTCTGTCTTCTGAATTTGGCGGGCGATGAGCGTATCGAGCGCGACACCCCGTCCGGTAGCAACGGCGACAGTTTCGGCATGAGGCGGTTTTCCGACGTTCCAGTCTTTTATCGCGGCGCTATCGATCCGATGGCCCGGAAGAGCGGCACGCAAGATGCCGTCGGCAGTCGGAGAACGGCAGATGTTGCCGCGACAAACGATCAGGATCGAAAGCGGCTCCCGCTTGATGGGACTGATGCGATACGCAGTCGCAACTTCCGCCAACCTTGTGTCGGCAACCGGGTTAAGTGACGCGAGCCGCTGTACCCCTTCCTGGGGATCGATCGTATTGAAATCGAACAGCCCGAAGTGGTGGCCAATCATGGCCCTGGCACCGATCTCGTCGGCGAGACCGACAGCTTCCTCCAGTGTGAGGTTTCCAGGGACGCCGTTTGCGGCACGCAGCGCGTCTCGACCGTTGACGGGCAGAAGGGCCAGATCGACCCGAAAGGGCATCAGCCACTCGGCCAAGCCTGGGAAGGGGATTGTGTCTCCGGAATGCCAAATCGTTACACCGCCACCAGACAGAACAAATCCGAGAAAGAGGTAACCATCCTCGTTGCGCCGCAAATCCTCGTGAGCTGAGGGCGTCGCGGTAACCGTCACTCCGCCTAGATCAACGCTTTCACCGGCGTCGATAAGGACCAGCCGGTCTTCCGGTACGCCTCGCTCGATCGCTCGCGCTTTTTCAGCCCGCGGCGCCAGCACTCGCGCTTGCGGGTTGGCGGCAAGGAGCGCCGGGATGGTGCCGGGATCCATGTGGTCGGTGTGGCCATGGGTGCAAAGCAGCCAGTCGACGCCGCGCAGTTCGTTCGCCGCGACCGGAGCGGGCATCATCCGTCGGTGCGGAAACTTGGTGTCACGATATTTTTCCGCAAGAGAGTCGGAAAGATAGGCATCGATAACGATCGTCAGACCGTTTTGGCGGATGAGAAAGCCCGCCTGGCCGAGCCAAGCGAGCGTTGCACCCTCGCCCGACTCGAGGTTTTTCGGTGTTCCAAGAGGCACGGCATCGACAACGCTCATCGTCACACCAGGTTCTTCAGCAAATTGTCAACGGCGACACTCGTCGCGCGGTCGACGCTTTCCTCGGTGAACCCTCCTGCATGCGGCATGAGAATGACCCGCTCGTGGCTGAGCAGTGCAGAGCTTTCCGGCGGCTCCCGATGAAAAACGTCCGTCGCCAACGTCATCACCTGCCCGCTTTCGAGTGCTGCGAGCATCGCGACGTCGTCGATCAATTCGGCTCTCGCCGTGTTGACCACGATTACGCCTTTTTTCATACGTGAAAGCACCGCGCCGCCAAGCAATGGATTCTGCGCCGGTGGACAATGGAACGACACTGCGTCGGCGGTGACTAGAGCCTCTTCCAAGTTGGCGAAGCGAAAACCGGAGGGTGCAAAACGGCTGTCGGGATAGGGGTCGTAACCGACGACCTCCATGCCGAGTCCGAGCGCCATCTCCACGACCTCTCGGCCAATGGCGCCGCAACCAATGACCGCAAGCCTGCGTCCCTTCACCTCCTGGCCGATCCGCCTGCACCACTCTCCCTTAGAAAGATGCTGGTGCGACCATGGAATGTGACGGAAAGACGAAAGCAGGAGCCCGACAGCAAGTTCGGCGACCCCGCGCGCGTTCGCGCCCATGGCCCGTTCGACAGTGATGCCCCGAGCTTCCGCTTCCCGAAGGTCTATATTGTCGACGCCGGTACCATTGCGACTGATGACGCGCAGACCCTTTGCCGCGTCGAGCACGCGCGTGCTGATCGGTTCGACGCCCGCGAGCCAGCCAACGCAACCGGGGACGGCACGCAAGAGGTCGTCTTCCGACGGGGTTTTACCCGGCGCCGGAAAGACAATTTCGAACCCCTGGTCCATAAGCCTCGCCAGAACCGGATGACCGGACCCTGACAGGGAGCGAGGCGTGACGGCGATCCTACCCGACATCGTTTTCCTCGCTCAGCCGTTCCATCGCGGATTGTCGATAACCGTGGGCTTGCCATCGCGCTCGACCATCAGCTTGCGGAAGCCCTTGCTTTCGATGGTGCCGTAGTCGTGGCCGGCATTACCGGGGAAGGCGAAGAACGTGACCAGCGGCTCGGTTGGATGAACGTTGATCGAGCGATGGGCCCAGCGACCGGGCACGTAGACCGCCTTGCCCGGGAGGAACTCGAGCCATTCTGTTTTGCCCTCGGGGGTTTCCATCATCATGTAACCATGACCGCGGAGGCAATAGTACACTTCGGCGGTGTCGATAACCGTGTGAAAATGACCCTTGGTCATGTGATACTCGTCCCCGACCTTGCCGGGATACGTGATGGAAGTCCCGTAGGCTACGTCCTTTTCGCTATCCGGGACGCCCATGTCGTAGAATTCGTAGAGGAGCGCGTCGCCCTTTGCGAGCTCTGCCTCGTAGGCTGCCTGATCGTGGAACATGCCCTTCATTTTGGAAAGCGTGCGGCGGATTGGCTCGCGAGTGGAACTCAGGCCATTATTGAGATTGAAGTCGTGAAGTGTGGGGAGCAAGTCAGCCATGCTGGTTTCCTTTCATTGAGAGACGTCGCGGGCAATCCGGCTTAGATCGTCGAATGCCGGCCCGGACATTGGGATATCGATGTCAAAAACTTCCGCGATGACGCGTGTCCAACCGTGTATGAAGTAGACCCAGCCGTCATGGACGGTGAGGCCGCGTGCTTCCGCGGCCGCCTTTGCTTGGTCCAGGAAGACGAGGTCACCGCGATAGTTGAACTCCCAAACCAGTCCGTCCTTCGGGAAGCTCACCGCGTCGCTCAAAGGCGAACCGGGTCCGTCCTTTCCAAGACCGGTCGCGTTGACCACCATCGACGCGTCGGGAAGGTCGCCAACGATCCGGTCGGCTTCGGCCGGTCCTGGCGCCAGCCGATACTCGATCGGTATCGCGAAACCGATCTCCTCATGCACATGGCGCATCTCGGCCAGCGAGGCTTCTCGGCGCGCCGTGACAACGATCCTGCGCGGCACGTCGCCACCGGATTTGACTTTGTTGTGAAGATAGAGCGTCAGCGCCAGCGAGGAGCCTCCCGAGCCGAGAATGCACAAGGAAGCTCCGGTCCTTGCCCAGTATCCATCCGGTACGATCGCCTCGAAGCTGGCACCGGCCGTGATCGGATCCTTGGCATGACCGATCAGCCTGTCGCCGCGCTTGGAAATCGAACTGATCTCGTGCAAGGTCATCGCGTAAGGATCGAGTTCGTCAAAAAGCCCGCGTGACGCCTTCAGCAGATTGACCTTGTGAGTGGTCACCAACGCCCCAAGTGACAGGGGATCGGCTTTGATGAATTCCACCGCAGCGCGGTAGGCGACGGGATCGGAGTTAGGAGCGAAATCGATCCCCTTCATCTCGGCATCGAGACCCAAATGGCGAGACCAGGCCGGGAAGACCTTCATGATCGATGACTTGCCCGTGGTAACGCCGATAAAATACATGGTGCGCCGGGCGGCGGAAGTGTATTGCATTGAGTGTCCTCACTCGTGTTCGGCCCAGTCCCGCGACCGGTCAACGGTGCGGCACCAGCCTCGATAAAGCATGTCGGCCGTCGCGCGGTCGTTCGACGGGTAGAATTCCCGATCGAGCGCGAAAGCGGTGTGTAGGTCGGCCACGTTTTCCCAGTAGCCGACCGCAAGTCCGGCAAGAAACGCGGCGCCGCGCGCCGTCGTATCGACGACTTTTGGACGCAGAACGCGCACGCCCAATTGGTCCGCCTGGAACTGCAGCACGAAATTGTTCATCGCAGCGCCGCCGTCGACCTTCAGTTCGGCAAGCGCGAGACCGGAATCAGCCTCCATGCGGCCGATCACATCACGGATCTGATAGGCCATGGATTCAAGCGAGGCGCGGATCAGATGGTTGCGGTTTGCCCCGCGGGTGATACCGACGATCGTTCCACGCGCGTATTGGTCCCAAAATGGAGCCGACAACCCATTGAACGCCGGGACGATGTAGACGCCGTTGGTGTCGGGAACCTCGAGCGCAGCCAGCTCCGTTTCTGAAGCGCTGTGGATGATCTTCAATTCGTCTCGAAGCCATTGAACGACCGAGCCGACAGAAAACAGAGTCCCTTCCAGCGCGTATTCGAGTTTGCCGCCCAGTCTCCATGCGACGGTCGTCAAAAGGCCGTTCTCGGAGGCGCGCATGTGCGGTCCGGTGTTCATCAGCAAGGTGCCCCCTGTACCGTAGGTCGCCTTGACCATCCCCTCGCTGAAACAAGACTGACCGAAGAGGGCGCCCTGCTGATCACCGATCGACGAGGCGACGGGAACCTCCCTGCCGAACAGGCCGGCCTGCGTCACTCCGTAAACTTCGGAACTGTCGCGAACTTCCGGCAGGATCGAGCGTGGAACGTTCAACTCGGACAGTAGCCGTTCATCCCAATCTCCCGTGCCTATATTGAACAGGAGAGTACGGGAGGCGTTCGATGCGTCGGTTACGTGAACCTTTCCACCGGTCAAGTTCCAGATCAGCCAACTGTCGATCGTACCGCCCGCCAGTTCACCACGGGCTGCTCGTTCACGGGCACCGGGCGTATGGTCGAGGATCCATGCTAGTTTCGTGCCCGAGAAGTAAGCATCGATAACCAGGCCGGTCGCGTCCTTGACGTAGCGCTCGAGCCCCCCCGCTTTCAGCTGATCACAGATGCCAGCCGTACGGCGGTCCTGCCAGACGATGGCGTTGCTCAGCGGGATCCCGGTCTTGCGATCCCAGATAAGGCAGGTCTCACGCTGATTGGTGATACCGATGGCGGCGACCTGGTCGGCACCGATCCCGGCGTTATAAATGACCTCGCGGGCCACCGACAGCTGGGTCGACCAAATCTCACTGGCGTCGTGTTCCACCCAGCCCGCGCGTGGATAGATCTGCCGGAATTCGCGCTGGGCCAGAGCGACGACGTTACCTGCTCTGTCGAAAAGGATCGCGCGCGCACTGGACGTTCCCTCGTCCAACGACATGACGTAGCGTTCCATGATGATCTCCTCCCATACGCATCAATTGTTCGGCGTGAACAGGATCTTGTGATACTTGCCGAAGCTGCGGTCTTTAAGTGCCTTGAAGATGGACGGCGCTTCCTCCAGCGCAGCACGGTGTGTAATGAGTGGCTCGACGATCAAGCGACCATCCGCAAGCAGACCGATAATGTCGAACCACTCTTTGCCGGGGAACGGCAGGGAATAGGAATTCCACGAGCCTACGACCTGCAGCTCTTCGCGCACGATGCGTGCGAACGCTTTCTCCGCGAAAGTCACGTCGCCATAGGCCGTTCCATAGAACATGATCGTGCCCTGCTTGGCCGCGACCATGATGGACAGGTCGCGCCCTGGAGCCGATCCCGCGCATTCGAGCGAGACCGCGACGCCCTTGCCGTTTGTCGCCTCTCTTACACGGGATACCACGTCGTCGCGCGACGGGTTGAGGCACAGGTCCGCTCCGACCTGGCGTGCAAGGTCCAGCTTGTCATCATCCACGTCGATGGCGATGAGAGGCCGGGCCCCCGAAAGCTTCGCGAACTGAAGGGCGAAAAACCCGAGCGCGCCGCAACCAACGACCGCGACGGCGTCGCCGAGTTTGATGTCGAGCTTGTGGATGCCATGCAAAATGATGGCAGCGGGTTCGATTGTCGCGGCAACTTCGTAAGAGACACTATCCGGTACTTTGATGACGTTCGTGGCAGGCGCGCACAGATATTGCGCGAAGGCGCCGTCACTGCGCGAGCCCATAAAGTCGTAGTCGTCGCAAAGATGGAACTTACCCGCCTCACACCACTGACATTTCCGGCAGGGCATGAGTGGCGCGACGGCGACACGATCGCCGACCTTCAGGTGCTCGACTGAAGCGCCTACCTTCTCCACCCGCCCGGAGAACTCATGGCCGGGAATTGTCGGAAAGTGGTAGGTTCCTGTCACCATGACGCGACCGATATCCGAGCCGCAAATACCTGCCGCTTTCACCTCGACCAAAACATCGTCGGGGCCGATCTCTGGAACCGGAACTTCTTCGACCCTCAGATCGCCGGGTGCATGTAACACAGCCGCCTTCATCGCAAACTGTCCTCCTGCGGATAAATGATTGTTTTCATGCCCTTACCAGAAAGAGCATGGTCGAAAGCGGCCACTGCGTCGTTCATGCCGAACCGATGCGTCACGACCTCACTAACCTTGATCTTGCCCGTCTCGACCAATTGCAATGCCCGTGCGTAGTCGCTGACACTCGAGCCAGTCGAGCCGAGGAGCTTCAGTCCCCAGTAATGGACCTTGTTGCTGTCGAGGTCGACGCGGGTGCCCTTGTTCAGTCCCGAAAAGAAATTCATTCTTCCCAGGCGGGCAAGGCACGCGAGACCTTGGCTCTGCAATTCCGGAGCCGGCGCACACGTTAGGGCCACGTCGACACCTCTGTTCCCGGTCAGACGCATCACTTCATCGACGACGTCGACCTTGCTGGAATCGACCAGATCGGTTGCGCCCAGAGGCGCGATCTCCGCAAGCCTTTCAGCGCGCCGCCCGACGACGATTACCTGTCTAGCTCCATAAGCTTTGGCTAATTGCAGAAACAGGCCGGCGATCGGCCCCGTCCCCAAGACGAGGACCCTGTCTTCCGGCGTGACCGCTAGATCTTTCCATGCGTTCACACAGCAAGACAACGGCTCGACGAGCGAGGCTTCTTCGAAACTCATACTCGCCGGGATCTCGATGAGATTGCCCCCGTAGATCGCTTCGGCGGTGACGATCATGTATTGCTGGAAACCGCCGTCGATGCTGATTCCGAAGGCGTCGTAATCAGGGCACATGTTGTTCAGCCCTTTGCGACACATTTCGCAATGACCACAACCAATATTTGGCACCACGGAGACGCGCTGGCCTGTCTTCCAGTGGGCTACGTGCTTGCCGACCTCAACAATCTCGCCGGCCAATTCGTGACCTAGGACGCGTGTTTCGTTGGGCCCGACTCTGAAATGGCCGCCGCGCAATACCTTCAGGTCCGTTCCACAAATCGAGGCCGCAAAGACCTTGACCAGCACTTCGTCGTCGCGTGGCGTGGGCCTAGGCCGTTCGTCGAGAACGACCCTACCCTGCCCCTGATATACGGCGGCTTTCATCACCCTAAACCTCCATGCCGTAGCGATGAGCCTTGTGGGTTGGGTAAAGCGAGATGGTCGGGATCGTCACATCCGGAGTGCGGGTCGCGACATAGAGTGCGAGCCACGCGACATTGTCGACGTCGATGCAGGAAGCGTGGATGCCTTCCTTAATTTCCTTTTCGTCCAACCAGCCGTCCGTGTAAGCTTCGAGATCGCCGTCGTAGAGGCCCTTGTCGATGATCTCCGTCATTGGCGTCTTGACATGGCTCGGGTTAAGGACCGTGACGCCGATCTTTTTGTCCTTGCCTTCGAGAAGGATGTTCTTCGAGAAGCCGAGCATGCCATGCTTCGAAGCGCGGTAGGGGCTGTGGCCCGGACCGGAAGCAACGCGCGTGGACGAGGATCCCATATTGATAATGCGGCCGCCGTTGGCCTGCTTTTCCATATAGATGAAGGCTTCGCGGCAGCAGAGGAAGACAGCCGTCAAGTTTGGCCCGATCGTCTTGTTCCACTCTTCCAGTGTGACGCGGGTTACCGGCGGAGCAAGGCTATCACGACCAGCGGAGTTCACGACGACGTCGATGGAACCAAACTCATCGTTTACCTGCTTAAAGAAGGAACGCACCGTTTCTTCCTCGCAGACGTCTGCAAAGATTGGCAGCACAATACCGCCTGCCTGACGAATTTCGTCGGAAACGCGCGCGAGACGCTCGCGATCAAAATCGACCATCGCGACCTTGGCGCCGTTGGCCGCATAGATGCGGGAGACCGCCTCGCCGATTCCTGAAGCCGCGCCGGTGATGATGCAAGACTTTCCCTTGAGAGAAAGTCCCTCGGACAGGGTATTGCTGGACATTTGAACCTCCGTGTTACCGCCTCCGTGAGGCGCTTGTTTCGTCGAATGTTTCTTCAGCGTGCCGAACCGGCAAGCGCCACGGCCTCGGCCGTCAATCGGGTTATCTCATCGAACCTGCCGTCGCGAACGAGCTTGGTGTCCACCATCCACGATCCGCCGCACGCAACTACTGCCTGCAAGGCAAGATAATTTGCGAGATTGCCCGGCCCGATACCTCCGGTCGGCACAAACCGGATCTCTGGATAAGGCCCGGAAAGCGCTTTGATGAACGGGACACCACCGCTCGGCTCGGCCGGAAAGAACTTCACTGTTTTCAGGCCCAGGGACATCGCCTGCTCTACACCCGTCGGATTGTTGACCCCCGGAACGATCGGCAAGCCGGCCGATTGCGAGGCCTCGACGATGGCAGGATTGAAACCAGGGGTAACGATAAATTGCGCACCCGCGTCTCTCGCCGCCAGAAGATGGCCTTGCGTTAGAACGGTGCCCGCCCCGAGCAACATGTTCGGCACCTCGTCACGAATGCGCGATAGCGCTTCGGAGGCGGCCGCCGTGCGGAACGTGATCTCAGCGACCCCGAGCCCGCCGGCGAGGAGAGCCTTGGCGAGGGGAACTGCGTCCGCTGCCTGCTCAATCACCACGACAGGCAGGATGCGAGCACGTTCGATGCGTGATTCGATGTCGGCTCCCGTGGCGCCCATTGCTATCTCCTCCGTCGAATTTCTTACCGTGCAAATTAGATAGAATGAAATTCGTTATTGCGCAATAGTCAAAAAAATGATTTTTATTTTTTGCATGAGAGGCGGCCGGAGGCCGCCTGCAAAACGCCGGCACCGCGCCTTCACAGGCAGTACTTTTTCAAACGCCGGCGAGACAACCAAGCGAGAGAACGATGAAGAAGGCAGTCTTGTGGGATATGGACGGCACGTTGGTCGACAGCGAGCATATTGCAGTACGCGCACTAGGACGCGCGATGGAAGAAGCGGGACTAACGCCGCCAAAAGATCTCATGGAGCGCGTCGTCGGTCGTTCGGCAGATGAGATTTACCGCTACATGTGCCGCGAGTTCGACCTCGATTCCGAGCCGTTGCATTGGGAGGGACGCAAGCACTACCATTACTTCAACGAGGCGAACCTACTGCGGGGATTTTCGGCTGCACTCGACGTCTGGCATCGCCTCGATGCGGCCGGGATCCGGCAGGCTGTGGTTTCGAACAGCGATCGCGCCATTGTCGATGTCAATTTGCGCAGCGTTGGTCTCGTGAAACCGGGCCTCGTGACGGTCGCCCGCAACGATGTGAGAGAGGGGAAACCCCACCCCGAGGGATATCTGAGAGCAGCCTACCTGCTCGGCGTAGATCCGAGGGATTGCTTGATCGTAGAAGATAGCAGCAGTGGGGCGGCGGCCGCCTTGGCCGCCGGAATGGAGACTGTTTTCGTCCCCCACAGCCACAGCGCCGCGCCGGCTGGCGTCCGGACCCTCGCCTCGATGAGTGAGCTGGAAAAGGCGGTCCTGGCTTAATTTGACTGGTGGGACCGGCCGTCGCGGTCCCACCAAAACGATTCCGAGTCGCTTCAAAGCGTCACTATTCGTTTCCCGGGATTTGGTCCCTGTTTTTGCCGCATGAGCGCCTCGCCCAACTCGGTGAATTTCACCACCTCAACGAGTTGCGGATCGAACCGCCCCGTGACGGCATCAGCCGCAATGCGTGCACCCGCTGACATGAGCCGACCCCACTGTGCCTTGTCACCGAAGTGGTGCATGGCGTTGAGGCCGACCTCGTGCAGCGAGATTGTGGTAGTGAAGGCCGGCAGCGGAGCGCGCTCCTGCCGATCCTGGATGCAAACGAGATGCCCGTTGGCGGCGACGAGCGGGGCGAGGCCGGCAGCGTGGTCGCCACTGACGGTGTCAAACACGGCAAAGAGCGGCTGCTCCATATTGCGTTCGGCGAAGGACTCACGCCATCCCTCCCGCCGGTAGTCGGTCGTGGTGGCGGCGCCGAGTTCTCGCACGCGCCCAGCCTGTGATGCTGAGCAGACAGCGTGTACGATCCAGCCGCGTCCACGCGCGAGTTGCAACAAAGCCCCGCCGACGGCCCCGGAAGCGCCGATGATGAGCACGTGCGCTCCTTCAAGCGCCGGCACCTTTTCGATCGCCTGAATAGCGGTCAACCCAGGACAGGGGATCGCGGCTCCAGCCGAGTACGAAAGACCATCCGGCAGCGGAATGAGCGCACGGACAGGCACAGCCGTATATTCGGCAAAGGAACCAGGCTTCATGAGATCGTTGTGATAGGCGACACGCGCGCCGATGCGAATATGACCTGCGCCCTCTCCTGTTTCAACGACTTCGCCGGCACCGTCGACTCCGGGAATATGGGGCCATTCCCAATCGGGGTGGCCCCATTCTACAAATTTCCAGTCGACCGGGTTGATGCCGACCGCTCGATTTTTGATCAGCACCTCTTCCCGGCCGGGCGTCGGACGCGGGCGTTCCTCCAGTCGAAGACAATCGGGCATACCCGGTTCGTGATGGACCCATGCTTTCATGGTCAATCTCCCGTGCTCAGCAGACCGAATAGCCGCCGTCGATAGGCAGCATGACACCGGTGACGTACGCGGCATCGGCGGACAAGAGGAAGTGGATCACTGAAGCGATTTCCGATGGTTGAGCCCAACGTCCCATCGGGATCCGTGAGCCGATCTTCTCGGAACGTTCGCTGTTGGTACGCGCACGCTCCGACATGCGGGTCTCGACCCAACCCGGAGCAACCGAATTCGCCCTCACGCCTCTCGGCGCCCAGGCAACAGCCATCGAACGCGTGACGGCCGCCACCGCGCCCTTGCTGGCCGTATAGGCCGGCGCGCCGGCCGAACCGAAGATCGACCACATCGATGCCAGCATGACGACCCCGCCACCAGCCTTTTCGAGCTTTGGCAGAAGAGTTGTTGCAAGCGCAAAGCCTGCCGTCACATTGATGTTCATCACAGCTTCAAAATCCTCTTTCTGCCATTCGCGTTCATGGCGAAGGATACCGGCACAGTGGACGAGGCCATGCAATGCATCCTCCCCCGCAAGTGCGGCAACGACAGCATCCGTGTCTGAGACGTTTGCCTTGTGGAAAGCGATTTCCTTCGGCAGGTCCTCATCGTGATCGAGTCCGACCGCCAGCACGCGCCAGCCTTCGGAGAGGAGACGTTCGGCCGTAGCACGGCCAATGCCAGTGCCGCCGCCAGTAATGAGCGCGAGTGGTTTTGTCATGCAGATTTCCTCCGGTTTGTTTCCCTCTCCTCGACCCGGCGAATTGCCGCCGTCAGCGCGGAAGGCTGAAGAGAAAAGGGGAGATTGTGAACATGGCGGGCCCCGACCGTTGCCTCGGCTAGTTCGGCCAGCGCTTCGTCCGTTTGTTCGGAAAGACCGAGATCGGCCAGCGAGAGCGGCAAACCGGTCAGACGATAGAGCTCAACAAGCTCGGACGGCGGCTCGACGCCGAGTACTTCGAAATGGACCATCAGTGCCCAAGCAACCTGAAGGCCATGGGCAACAACATCGGCGCCCGGCAATACGGGAATGCCGCGCGTCATGGCATGCGGAAGTGACAAACCGCCGCTTTCGAAGCCAAGACCAGCCATTAATATCATCGCTTCAACGGCGGCGTCGAAATCCTCCGTTACAGTCTTGGCGTCGAGCGACCGCCACGCTCCTGGGGCGGTGCTGATGAGTGTGTCGTAGCAGTGGCTAGCAATCGCATGCGCCAGTCGCGTTGGACGCGCCATGAACATTGTAGTGCCGCCGCGCGCCATACATGCGTCCGCTTCGAATTTCTTCGCCAATGCGTCGCCAAGACCAGCGCGAAACAGGTTCTTTGGCGCGGATATCAAGAGCTCGGTATCCACGACGACGAAATCGGGGTTTCGCAAGAGATGGCCAACTTCAACCAACCGGTGACGCTCATCGTAGAGAACGAAATTCTTCGAGGTCGGGGCATCATTGGAAGCTACCGTTGGAACGGTAATGAGGCCGCAATCCGATAGCGAAGCCAGCGCCTTGCCAGCATCGATCGCTCTTCCACCCCCGACAGCGATGACAAGCGCTGGATCGGCAGTTAGTAGCCGGCGAAGATTCCCCCCTGTCTGGCGGGTCAGCTCTCCCTCAAATGGCAGGACGGTGATTTCCACGCCGGCAAGTTTGCAGCTTTCCCCGATCAATCCAGCGACTAGATTTTGTATCTGTGCATCGACCACCAATACGGCCCGCGCACCGATTGTGGCGGCACAATCACCCACGAGGTGAATTGCGCCCCTTCCCTGAATATAACGACCGGGGGCCCCAAACACCGCGACCCGTGTATCAAATAGTTGCATAATGCCTTTCGGCCTCTCGGGCATACCTTGGTCCTTATTCTCTCGTTTACAAAATATATCATATATCATATTTTGAAGCATGCAACGCTATGGAGGACTACAGTTGACTGTCGACATGATTTCCGGCCGATCCCGAGTGATTGTTCATATCGCCTATCCCTCGCATCATCTGCGGACGCCGCAATTCTTTAACGCCTACTGCCGCGACCAAATGCTCGACGCGGTTCTTGTGCCCTGGCAGGTAGCTCCCGAAAATCTGCGCGCGGCCTTTGAGAGCCTTCGCCGAGTTGAAAGCCTCGCTGGCGTGATCGTGACCATTCCTCATAAGGCCAGTGTTGCAGCCCTTTGCGACAGCCTTTCGCCGACCGCCGATTTCCTCAAGGTTGCCAACGTCGCTCGCCGCGGAGCCGACGGCCGCTTCCACGGCGAAATGTTCGACGGCACCGGCTTTGTTCAGGGCCTGAAGAATCGAGGTCTTAGCGTTATTGGCCGACGGGCGCTGCTGATTGGTGCTGGTGGCGCGGCGACCGGTATCGCCGAAGCCCTGGTCCGGGCCGAAGTCGCCGAGCTTGCGATCGCCAACCGCTCCGTCGACAAGGCCATGGAGTTGGCCAGCCGGCTCCGGCTTCTTTTTCCCGACCGGTCCATCCGAGCTACGCAAGCCGACGCCCGAGGCTTCGACCTTGTCGTCAATGGCACTTCGCTCGGCATGAACGACGGTGATCCCCTGCCGGTACCAGCCTCGACGCTGGCTCCCGGAACACTGGTTTGCGAAGTCGTTATGCAGCCTGACACAACCCCATTGCTTGAGGCCGCTGCGGCGCGGGACTGCGTGGTTCACAAGGGCAACCATATGATCACCGGCCAGATTGAGTTGCTTGCAAAATTCCTGTTGGGGACGGAAGGGGCCTGACGGCCCCTTCCAGAACGGTCAGGTCCGCTTCAGTTCGCCATTAATGTTCTGCAGGAGAACCGCAAAAACAATGATCACGCCTTTGATGATCTGCTGCGGATAGGCAGGCACCGACAACAGGTTCATGATGTTTCCGATGAGGCCCAAGATCAGCACACCAACGATGGTATTGATGACAGAGCCCTTGCCGCCAGATAGCAACGCGCCGCCAATGACGCAGGCCGCAATCGCATCCAGTTCCAGGCCGATGCCCGTATTGGCAGTACCGACGGCCGTGCGCGAGGTCGCGACAATGCCCGCCAGCGCAGCGAGCGCGCCAGCAATGACGTAAACCATCAGCTTATATCGCCCAACGGCGAGACCGGCGAGGCGCACTGCGACTTCGTTGGAACCAGTCGCCGTGACAAGGCGTCCAAATTTCGTTTGCGACATGATTACGACAAATGTGGAAATCACCGCGAATGCTAATAGCACCGGCCATGGCATACCTATTCCTGGCAAGGCGGAGCTGCCGAAGGATCGCAGCAGATCTCCTGTGACGGACCCACTTGGGAACCGAACAGGCTGCCCGTTCGACATCATAAAGGCGATACCACGCGCGACCGTCATCATCGCCAAAGAGGCAATGAACGGGGCCATGGAAAAGGCGGCGACGAGTGACCCGGTGACTGCCCCCAACGCGGCCCCTCCCACCATGGCAATGAGCACACCGACAAACAGGCCGATTGCGCCTCCGTCGGGCAAATATGGTAGCAGCATGGACATAATCATCGCGCCGATGGCGGCCAGTGCTCCAACGGAGAGATCAATGCCACCCGTCAAAATTACCAGCAGCATTCCTATCGACACCAGCGCCAAGGGCACGAGCTGCCGCGCAAGATTCCACAGGTTCTGCGGTGACAGAAAGACGTCTGAAAGGGAGGCCGAGACGACAATCAGAATAATCAACATCAACAGCGTGTTGTATTGGATAAGCCAGCTTGCCAGCCGGGATTTGGTGGTCATGGTATTCAAGCCTCTGTTCCCATCGCGAGATGAATGATTGCTTCCTCGCTGATTTGATTCTTTTGCAGTTCGCCCGCGATCGTACCTTGGCGCATCACGATCACCCGGTCGGACATGCCGACAACCTCCAGCATGTCGGAGGAGATCATGACGATCGCCGTGCCGGCTTCCGCCAGTTCGTTCATCACGCGGTAGATTTCGACCTTCGCACCGATATCGACGCCGCGCGTCGGCTCGTCGAAAATCAGGACGTTACAGCTTGCGGCGATCCACTTCATGAGTGCGACCTTCTGCTGGTTTCCGCCCGACAAACTACCCGCTGTGGCGTCGATACCCGCTGATTTGACCCTGAGGCTCTTGGCGATACCCTCCACAGCAGCAATCTCGGCCTTGTTGCGGATGAAACCAAAGGCCGAGATAAACGGGTTGGCGGGGGTCATCATCGCGTTGATGCGGATTGGAAGATCAAGAAGCACCCCCTGCTGCTTACGGTCCTCCGGCAGCATCCCAATGCCGTTTGCGACAGCCTGTCCTGGTGAGCTATTGACGATCGTGCAACCTTTGAGCCGCAGTGTCCCGGACTGCAGCGGATCGGCACCGAACACCGCCCTCATCGTTTCGGTGCGCCCAGCACCAACCAGTCCACTAACGCCAAGCACCTCGCCCGCGCGCACATGGAAGGATATGTCTCTGACCATTGGCCCGGCATTTAGGCCTTCCGCCGCCAATAATATCTCGCCGATCACAGCGTGACGTGGCGGAAAAAGGTCTGAAAGCTCGCGCCCAATCATCAGCTGCACGAGTTTGCGTTCGTCGAGTTCGCCGATCGGCCAAGAGCCGACCGTCTGTCCATCTTTCATGACGGTCACGCGATCGCACAGCGTGAAAATCTCTTCCAGTCGGTGTGATATATAAAGGATGCACACTCCCCGCGACTTCAACAGCTTTATGAGCCGGAACAGCCGTTCCGTCTCATAATGAGTCAACACTGCTGTCGGCTCGTCGAAGACAAGAAGACGGCTTTTGCGTGAAAGTGCTTTGCAGATCTCGACAACCTGTTGGTACGCTACTGGCAGTTCACCCGCCGGCTGCATTGGATCTATATCCTCAAAACCCATCTCCGCTAGAAGAGCACTAGCCCGGGCGCGAAGATCTCCCCAATTGATCCGCCATCCCGGCTTGCCGAACTCTTCGATCAGGATATTCTCGGCCACGGATAGATGTCCTGCCAGCGAGAATTCCTGATAGATAACCGAAATGCCCTTTTCGAAGGCGTCATGCGGGGACGTGATTTCGGCGCGCGTTCCGTCGAGTTCGATCTCGCCGGCATCGCGGCGATAGGCTCCTGCCAAGATTTTCATGAGCGTGGACTTTCCCGCTCCGTTCTCGCCCATCAGTCCATGGACCTCGCCGCCGAACGCCTCCAGCGCGACGCCGCGCAACGCCGAGACGCCACCGAAAGATTTGGCGATGTTCTGCATTCTCAAATGCATCGTATTTCCTCCCGATGGACGCCGCCGGTGGCGGCGTCCAATTGGTTCCTCATCCGCGCAGATCAGACACCGTTCGGAAAGGCGGGACCTCATACTTGAAGAACGGGTTCGACTGGTCCGGATCGTAAAACTTGTCGACGTTCTCCTTCGTAATGATCTCCGAGGGGAAGTACGACCCAAGCGGCAGATCATTGGCGTCGAAGTTCTTGTGGAACATCTCGTCGAGCAGTTTCATAACGCCCTCGCCGGTCGATCGCCCACTGTTGGCACCCGTAACAAGCAGGTCACCACTTTTGATCAGGTCCAGCGCTACGCGGAATCCATCGGCGGCGCAGGCCACGACGATTTGGCCCTTCTTCCCGACGTTCTCAATCGCCTTGATCGCCCCGATACCCATGAAGTCATTCTCGGCGAGAATGAGATTAATCTTCCCGCCATATCCGGCCAAAAGATCCTCTGCGCCCTTCAGGCCTCCCTCCTCTGTCCAACCGCCTGGTTGGATGCCGACAACTTCAAACCTGCCTTCGGTCCAGTTGAAGGAACCCTTGTTCTTCAGGTCCTGAAACAGGTTGAAACCCTTGAGCTGGGCATCTTCGCGGCTCATGCCGAGTTTGAGTTCCTCGGAACGCTCGAAGACGACCCCAGACAGAAGGCCCGTGATGCGGCTCTCCGAAGTAGAGTTCCCGAGCGTGCCAATCGTCACACCGGCCACAATCGGCGTATCCTTACCGATATGCTTTGCCGTATAGATCCCGGCTTCAAAGCCGTTGCCGAAGGGATTTGCGAGCACAGTGGTCACGAAGGGGCCGCTGGCATCCGGAACTGTACCAAGTGCGACTACCGGGATACCTGCATCGACCGCGCGCTGTGCATCGGTGGCCGCGCCGACGACATCGGTTGGATCGACTACAATCACATCCACGCCCTGTGCAATGAAGGAGTCGAAGTGGGCAGAGGTCTTGGACGGGTCGCCGTCGGCGACCTGGACGTCGATGGTGAAGCCACCATATTCCTTGGCCTTGCGCTTGGCTGCTTCGACGACCTCAACGAACCAAGGGTTACCGAGTGTAATTTCCGTCCAGCCAATGACGATCTTATTCGGATCTTTGGGCGTTTTCGGTAGTGCCTTCGCGATGCTAGCACGCGAAGCCATCTGCGAATCGATCACCCCCGAAAGAGCTGTGTTGGGCAAATGAGAATAAAGTTCATGCTTGTCTGCGGCGGTGGCAACGCCGGGCAAAATGAGCGCCATGGCGGTTGCCATTGCGATGTTTCGATAATGTCTCATACTTTCCTCCTCCCGATCCCGGGCCCATCCCGGGACGATCTCAAATCGATGTCGATGGGTCTCGTCAGCCAATTGCGTTGCGGACAACCTCCTCGATGCCGTTTTCATCCAGCTTGTAGTGCCGGTAGAGATGCGTAGGAGGTGCGATGAGGGCATATTCGTCCCGTATGCCGTGACGGATGAGGCGCTTTCCTATGCCTTCATCGGTTAGGACTTCGCTGACCGCCGCGCCAAGGCCACCGAGAATGTTGTGCTCTTCAATGGTCATTAGCAGCTTCGAACGCGCAGCCGCCTCAAGCACCGCGTCGCGATCAATCGGCTTAACTGTCGCCATGTCGATTACGCCGACAGAACGACCCGCCGCGTTCAGACGGCGAGCAACCTGCACGGCTGGATGGACCGGGAGACCGCAGGCAATGATCGTGAGTTCCTCACCTTGAGCATGTTCGATCGCTTTACCGAATACGAAATCGGCCTTCGGGTCGTAGAGGTCCGGCTCACGGCCACGTCCGGTGCGAAAGTAGATTGGTCGATCGTGGTCGATGCTTGCACGGATCGCAGCTTCCAGCTGCGGGCCATCAGCGGTCGAGACAACAGTGAGATCGGCGATCGATCGCATCGTGCCGATGTCTTCGGTCGCATGGTGCGAAGTCCCATAAAACCCCATCGCTATCCCTGTATGATGGCCAATGAGACGAACAGGGAGCGCACAGTAGGCAACATCCATTCGGATTTGTTCGCAGGTGAGAAGCCCGAGAAACGATGCAAAGGTTGCCACGTAAGGCATCATACCCGTTGTAGCGATACCCGCGGCCGCCGAGACCATGTTCTGCTCGGAAATGCCAAACCCGACATAGCGATCGGGATAACGCGCGGCAAAGCGGTTGAGTCCATTCGAGTATTGCAGGTCAGCCGAGCCCGCCATGATTTCGTGTCCGGCCTTCACCAATGAGATGAGCCCGTTCGAAAGATGATCCAGTCCAGGATTTTTTTGATTCAGCTCCCGATAGTGCCAGGAGTTGGGTGACTGCGGGCGCTTATTGATCGAAACATTCATATCAGATCACCTTGGAGAGAATTTCGGCACGGGCGGCATCGGCATCGACCGGGTCCAGGTAGCCGAGATGCCAGCCGGGCTCGGTTTCCATGTAAGAAACGCCCTTGCCCTTGAGTGTGCGGGCGATAATGCAGCAGGGCCGATTGCGGCTTCTGTCAGCCTTGGCGCGGCGCAACGCCGCTGTCAGCTCGGCGACGTCGTGACCGTCCACGACTTGCACTTCCCATCCGAACGCTCGCCACTTCTCGTCCAGTGGCTCAATCCCGATGACGTCATCAACCGCACCGTCAAGCTGGTAGCCGTTCCGGTCCACGATGGCGATCAAGCGATCGAGTTTGTGATGGGCCGCACCTAGAGCAGCTTCCCAAACTTGGCCCTCCTGCATTTCGCCATCGCCGAGCATGACGAACGTTGTAAAATCCAATCCCTGCATTCGGCCTGCGAGCGCCATGCCAAGACCGTTCGATAGGGCGTGGCCGATAGAGCCAGAAGAAAAATCGATGCCAGGTACCTTCCGCATGTCAGGATGATCGCCGAGCGGGCTTCCGAGACGGGTATAGCCATTGAGTAGCTCGGCTGAGAGGTAGCCGAGGTCAGCGAGGATCGGGAACAAGCCCACTGCAGCGTGACCTTTGCCCATGAGGAACCGATCACGACTAGGCTCCTTCGGGTCTTGGCTGAGCTTCATGACGTCGTAATACAGCGCTGAGAAGATCTCGGCGGCCGAGAAGACGGATGTGTAATGCCCTACTTTGGCAATTTCGATTAGCCGGATCGTTTCGAGTCGAACGAACTGCGCACGATCGCGAATCCTCGCGATCGTCGCCTCGCTGGGACGATAATCGTTTCTCAATTCATTGCTCAAGCTGTTTCCTCCAATGCCGCGATGGCGCAAATCGTGCTTGCGGCAGAGCATCTAACATCATATATCATATATGTCATCTGAAAATTTATGGGAGGTTGCAATGGGACTGAGTTTAACGAAGTCGGAAATCGAGAGAATTCACGGAGCTCTGAAGATCAACGGTCAAGCGTTCATCGACGGCAGGTTTGTCGACGCCACCTCCGGCAAGACGTTCAACAACATATCGCCAAGGAACGGCCAAGTAATCGCGAGTGTCGCGGCTTGCGACGCGGCAGATGTTGATAAGGCTGTCATGGCGGCCCGCCGCGCTTTTGAAACCGGGGTTTGGCGCGATCAATCTCCAAAGGCTCGCAAGAAGGTGCTGCAGCGCTTCGCTGCTCTTTTTGAAAAGCATATGGACGAGTTGGCTATTCTCGAAACCATCGACATGGGCAAGCCGATCTCTGAAAGCCGCGAGATAGACGTAAACGTCGTGCTGGACACTTTGCAATGGTACGCCGAATGCCCCGACAAGCTCTATGACGAGATCGCTCCGACAGGGCCAGGACAGCTGGCCACGATTACGCGAGAGCCAGTCGGCGTCGTCGGGGCCGTGGTGCCATGGAACTTTCCTATGCTGATGGCGACCTGGAAGCTTGCTCCGGCGCTGGCCACCGGTAATTCTGTCGTCTTGAAGCCAGCCGAACAGTCGCCATTGACGGCAATTCGTATGGCTGAACTCGCAGCCGAGGCAGGTATCCCCGAGGGCGTCTTCAATGTCGTGCCCGGCTTCGGTCCAACTGCGGGCAAGGCGATCGGTCTGCATATGGACATCGACTGTATCGCCTTTACGGGTTCGGGCGACGTCGGCAAGCTCTTCTTGCAATACGCCGGGCAGTCGAACATGAAGCGTGTCTATCTAGAATGCGGTGGTAAGTCGCCCAATATCATTCTGGATGACGTGCCGGAACTGCGCGTGGCGGCCGAACGTGCAGCGACCGCGATCTGCTTCAACCAGGGAGAAGTCTGCGTTGCGCCCTCACGGTTGATCCTGTCGGAGCGTATCCAGGACCAGTTCCTAGACATCGTCGTCGAGACGGCTAAGTCCATCCGTCCGGGTGACCCGCTCGACCCGCAAACAAAACTTGGAGCGCTAGTCGAGGATGGCCATCGCACGCGCGTTGAGAACTACATCGCCAAGGGCCGCGAAGAAGGCGCCCGACTTGTTCTTGGCGGCGATAGGCCTACCACGGATCTGGGTGGCTATTACGTCAACCCTACCATCTTCGCCGACGTTAAGAATTCGATGACTATCGCCCAGGAGGAAATTTTCGGACCAGTGCTGTCCACCATTACAGTCAAAGACGATGAGGAAGCCGTCCGCATCGCGAACGACACCAGCTACGGGCTGGCGGCCGCGGTCTGGACGCGCGACCTCTCTCGGGCCCACAAGATCTCTCGCAAGCTGCGGGCTGGCACGGTCTGGGTGAACTGCTACGATCATGGGGATGCTACGGTCCCATTCGGCGGGTTTAAACAATCCGGCAATGGTCGCGACAAATCGATTCATGCGCTTGACAAGTATACCGAGCTGAAAACCACCTGGATTGAGCTTTAATTTTTGCCGGAGGCGGCCTCCGCCGCCTTCTCGTTCCCTTCTAATCACGAGACTCCAATGCAAGACCCATTGAGCTATCAGGTGGCGCTGTCAACGCGCCTTCGCTTCGGCCCCGGCGCAAGCGATACGCTGGCGCAGGAGGCGGCGCTCCTAGGCGGTAATGCCTTCGTTCTGTTGGATCCCTTCCTCAAGTCGTCCGCGCTCGAAGGCGCACTCGTCGCCAGCCTTTCTGCAGCAGGCGTGCGGACGAACTTGTGGCACGAGATCGTGCCTAACCCACGTGCTGCAACTTGCAACAGTGCTGCGGCCAAGGCGCGCGACCTTGGTGTCGATCTGGTGATTGCCATCGGCGGCGGATCGACAATCGATGCCGCGAAAGCCGTATCACTTGGTATCACTAACGGTGGTGACGTCTGGGATTTCACGAGCCGGCGAAACGCGCAGGTTCGTGTTCCGGAAAAACGCGGCCTGCCACTCATTGCAGTGCCGACCAATGCGGGCACCGGTGCCGAAATAACCCCATTCGCCGTCTTATCTAGCCCGGAACGCAAGCTCAAGGCGACGATTATCCATCCTTTCTGCTACCCGGACGTGGCGCTGGTGGATCCGAATCTGCACTTAACCAAACCGCGGCGCCTGACGGCCTCGACGGGCATCGATACCTTCCTACACGCTTTCGAAGGTTTCATCGGCACTCGGCCAAACGGCTGGACGGACGTCTTCTCGATCCGAGCCATGGAATTGGTCGCGGCCCATCTACCCACAGCCTGCGACAACCCCGATGATCTTAGTGCTCGCGTGAGTATGGCTGAGGCCTGTTACATGGCAGGCATTACGCTCGGAAACATCGGCGTCGGCATCCCGCATGCTCTCGGCCAGGCGATGGGTGCGCTCAAGGACACTCCGCATGGAGAGAGTTGTGCAGCGTGCTTGGTGCCGACCGTGCGCTGGACACTTCCCGTGGCTGAAGAACGCCTTGCCCGCGTATCGGCTATCTTTGATCCCAGCTGCGCCGGGAGACCGGTCGCCGATGCATCGCAAATGCTTCCAAGTATTCTGGAAACCTTCATGAACTCAATTGGATTGACCGGTGGCTTTGAGCAGCTCGGACTTTCGCGCGATGAAATCGAACCTCTAATTGACATTGCGACAACAAACTACGGACAGGATGTCGGCTGCTCGCGCCGAGCAGCCGGCCACGAGGATCTAAGGCAGATTGTCCTTAACAGCCTCTAGTCAGGGCGGTAGCAGAGGGCGAAATGTCAGTCCGACTTCGCCCTCTGCTGTTCGAGCCAGCCAATAAGCGCATTGCCCCATGCAATATCAGCCTGTAGCGCAGCACGCGCCCCCGCCGCGTCGCCGTTCCTGAGCGCGGCCAACAAGTCGTAATGTTTATGAGAACCACTCGTCAGGTCACGTACAGGCATGGTCTTGTGGAACGTTCTGAGCAACGGCCCCATAAGAACCCACATGTTCTCCACTGTGGCATACACAAGGGGCATACGTGCGGCCGCAACGACGGCAAAATGTATCTGCCGATTAAGAAGGGCGGCTTCTTCGGGATCAACCGCCGCGGCATTACGAAACTTCTCTTGCAAGATCTCCAATTCAGCCAGCTCCTTGGGCGTGATTCGGCTGGCCGCTAACGCGGCAGACTCACCCTCCATGAAATGCCGAATAAATTGAATCTCCCGCAATTCGTCGGGTGCGATATCGCGAACGTGGATGGCCGTCGCGGCTTTCATTTCGAGCGCATGCTCGCTGACCAGCCGGAAAATCGCCTCGCGTACGGGGGTGATGGAAACCCCAAGTTCGGATGCCAGCCCGCTGATGCGTAGACGTTCACCGGGTTCGTAGCGGCCATCCATCAAGGTGTTGCGAATGACAGCGTAAACCTGCTCTGAAAGATTGCCGTTCTCAAGCTTCGCCAGACTCGCCATGTACCCTTCCACGATTTCCTAAAGCCACATATCACTGCACCAAGCCTTGCTTGCCATCAAGCATTGCTCGGCTGCAGCGGCATGATTCCTCGTATCATATCTGATGCCTTCTCGCCGATCATAATCGCCGGTGCATTGGTATTTCCCGAGATCAACGTAGGCATGATGGAATTATCTACAACCCTGAGATTTCGTACTCCATGCACTCGCAGCTCGGGGTCAACCACTGCCATCTCGTCTTGACCCATGCGGCAGGTTCCGACCGGATGGTAGACGGTTTTTCCCTTGGAGCGGATATAGGAGCGCAAGGTATCTTCATCGACGGCGTTGGATCCCGGGAATGCCTCCTGTCGCTCGACAAAATGTGAGAAGGCCGGCTGGGCAAGAATTTTTCGAGCGAACTCCAGACCCTTTATTGACAGCCGCATGTCGTCGGGGTGCGACAAATACTTGGGATCGATGACCGGATCGTCCGCCGGGTTCGTCGAGCGTAGGCGAACTTCACCACGACTCTGTGGCCGCAACACGCAGGGATTGACGGTCGCGCCCGCACGCTTGATCGGCACCTGGTCGCTGTCCATGAAAACGATCGGCACGAAATGAAGCTGGATGTTTGGTTCCTCTTCGAGATCGTCCACATTCACGAATGCGCAGGCCTCCGTCACGTTCGACATCACCGGACCTGACTTGAAGAGCAGATACTGGAGTCCGTTCTTGGCGGACTTCATAAGCGTATCTTCACCGAAATAGCCGTAAGGTCCTGTGCAATACCGAATGGCGGGAAATTCGAGGTGATCCTGGAGGTTTCTTCCGACGCCTTCCAATCGGTGCTGGACGGCGATGCCGTGCCTCTTAAGCTCCCCTTCGGGCCCAACGCCGGAGAGCATCAAGAGCTTTGGCGTCTGAATGGCGCCCCCAGAGAGGATAACCTCGCGCTCAGCCATTACTGTGTACAGCTTGTTGTTTTGGCGATACTCCACACCGACCGCGCGATCTCCCTCGAATAGCACCCGCGTTGCCAGGCAACCGGTCCTAATCTCCAGATTTCCCGTCTTTAGCGCCGGACGCAGATAGGCGACCGCCGCGCTGCAACGCCGCCCATTTCGGGTCGTCGTCTGATTGTAGCCGACGCCGCGTTGCCGGGCGCCGTTGAAATCGGAGCTATAGGGGATACCAGCTTCTTGCGCACTTCGTACGAAGGCGCGTGTCAAGTCCGTAATCTGGCGAAGATCGGACACGCCAAGCGGTCCTCCCGTGCCGTGGTAGGCATCGGCGAACCGATCGTTGTCCTCTGCGCGTCGGAAGTAAGGCAATACCTCCGCGTAGGACCAGCCAATGGCCCCAAGTTTTGCCCATGTGTCGTAGTCGCCTCGCTGGCCCCGAATGTAGATCGTGGCGTTGACGGAGCCGCCGCCTCCTAAAACGGCACCTTGAGGCATGATCGGCGTACGACCATCCAACCCGTCCTGCCTCTCGGTCTTGTAGTGATACAAAAGCTTGGAATCCAGGAGTTTCACGAAACCCGCCGGAATATGAATGAGCGGGTTTCGGTCCGGCGGGCCCGCTTCCAGTACCACCACCTTGCCAACGTCGGCCTCGGCGAGGCGGCCAGCCAACGCGCTTCCCGCAGACCCACCACCGACAATTACATAATCCGCCACCGCATTCCTCCCACGGGCTATCACGTGCCAATCGCAGCGCGGGGCCAGCCCGCGCCCTTGAACCAAAGTCATATCAAGCGACGCCGCCGAGGCAGACGTATTTGATCTCGAGAAAATCATCGATGCCGTATTTGGATCCTTCTCGGCCGAGACCCGATGACTTCATGCCACCGAAAGGTGCTTCGGCTGTCGAGATCAGCCCGGTATTGACACCGACCATTCCGTATTCCAGCGCCTCCGCTACCCGGAACACGCGGGCGAGATCCTTTGCGTAGAAATAGGATGCTAGACCGAACTCCGTGTCGTTCGCCTGGAAGATCACATCGGCTTCATCCGTGAAGCGAAAGAGCGGCGCTACTGGACCGAAGGTCTCCTCCGTGGCCACCGCCATTTCTTTTGTCACGTCGGCGAGCACGGTCGCTTGGTAGAAGGTTCCGCCAAGAGAGTGCGGCTTCCCGCCCTGGAGAACTGTAGCGCCTTTGGAAACCGCGTCGGAGACATGTTCCTCTACCTTCTCCAGTGCCGCGTCATCGATGAGCGGCCCAAGGACAACGCCTTCGTCAAAACCGTTGCCCGTCTTCAGGCCACCAACCGCTTTCGCGAGCTTGTCTGCAAAAACTTCGTAGACGGCTTCCTGCACATAGAAACGGTTGGCGCACACGCAGGTCTGGCCATTGTTGCGGAATTTGGCGATCAACGCACCCTCTACCGCAGCATCCAGATCCGCATCGTCAAAGACGATGAAGGGTGCGTTGCCACCAAGCTCAAGCCCAAGTTTCTTGATCGTTGGAGCGGATTGTCGGTAAAGCTCGGCCCCTACTTCCGTCGATCCGGTGAAGGTCAACTTGCGTACGACAGGGTTTGCGGTCATTTCGGCGCCTATTTCACGGGCGGAACCAGTGACAACCGAGAAGAGGCCCGCCGGAAAACCGGCGCGTTCGCCCAGCACAGCAAGCGCGATGGCCGAGTATGGGGTTTGCCCCGCGGGCTTCAAAACCATGGCGCAGCCAGCGGCGAAGGCTGGGGCCGCCTTGCGAGTAATCATCGCGTTGGGAAAGTTCCACGGCGTGACGGCCGCAACGACGCCGATCGGTTGCTTCATCACCAGGATACGCTTGTCTTTCTGGTGACCCGGAACAATGTCGCCATAGATGCGGCGGGCCTCCTCGGCAAACCATTCAATGAAGCTCGCGCCATACGCGATTTCGCCCTTGGCTTCAGCAAGCGGTTTGCCTTGCTCTGCGGTAAGGATGCGGCCGAGATCGTCCTGGTTGGCAATCATCAGCTCGAACCATTTGCGCAACACGCTGGCGCGTTCCTTCGCGGTACGGCCCGCCCATTCTTTCTGGACGGCTTCTGCAGCGGAAATCGCCGCCTTTGTTTCTGCGGCACCTAGCTTCGGCACATGACCGATCACCTCACCCGTGGCAGGGTTGGTAACGGCGATGCCCGCGCGATTCGCCTCAATCCATTTGCCGGCCACATACGCGGCCTGCCGAAACAATGTTGGATCTTTCAATTGCATTGGATAAATCTCCAGTAATCCTACGCTTTAGTCGTTTTCAAGCTGCCTCGAGGCGGGTCATCCCGCATAACGATGTTCGGCCAGGCCCTTTGCTCCGGTACCGTCAATCACGAGGAGGCCACCCGCCCAAGGCGATGTTTCAACTACATCGTCAGAGGTCGGACGCATCATCGTCGTGGCATACAACCTGTCCAAATTGCGCCCTCCGAACATAACGCTCGTTACGCTCAGCACGGGCATTTCGATCGTCAGTAGCCGTTCTCCAGTGGGTGAAAAGCGGTGCAGCTTTCCCTTGAAAACGCCCGCACTCCAGACGCAGCCTTCCGCATCGACCGTTGCCCCATCGGGAAGCCCGTCCTGCGGTCCGAATGTTGCGAAGGTGCGCTTGCCGCTGACACCTCCCGTGTCAAGATCGTAGTCGTAGGCAAAAATTGTGTGGGCACGACTGTCTGAAAAGTAGAATATCCTCCCATCAGGGCTCCAGCAGGGCCCGTTCGAAACCGTGATGTCGCTAGCCAGCACGCGAATTGTGCCCTCCTCGTCGAGGCTGTAGAGTGCTGCGTCGTCATGCGCTTCCGTGACGTTCAGGCTTCCAGCGATAAAGCGCCCGCGAGCGTCAACTTTGCCGTCGTTCATTCGCACCTGCGCGCTTGCATGATCAACGAGCGCCAATGGCGCGGTTTGGCCCGTCCTGAAATCTAGGGTATGGAACCCATCCGCCAGAGAGAGCACCGCGCCGCCCTCGCGGCGTAGCGCCAGCGAACCTATATTCTGCGGGACGGTCCACTCACGGAAGTCGCTCCCGTCCTCGTCGCACGAGAGAACTCGATTTCCGAGGGAATCGATCCAGTAAATACGCTCACTGCCCACATCCCAGAGCGGGCTTTCCCCGAGGATCGTTCGTCCGTCTACCAGCAACTTTATATCGATCACAATTACACTCCTCAAAGGCAGCAGAAGATGGGCTCCGATCGCAGCGATCAGCGAACCGTCCCAGCGTCGCAGGAAGCACGCCTGCTGCCGGTTCTTTACCGATGCCGGGCAGGTTTTCAGAGGCAAGACAACTGAAGACGACGTTCACCGGTGGATGACGCCCACCTGAAAGTTGATCGAGTACCCAAATCATCGGCACTTTCCGCGAAGATTGGTAACTCTAGACTCGTGCTGCGTGACTCCATCAACCTTGAAGGTAAGGCAAGTTTCGCGGACGCTGCGGCTTCAGACATGGTCAGACCTTCATATTGTCATTAGATTATACATCATATATCATGGATTCTTACGACGTAATCAACCCAAAATCTAGGCCGTCGGACCGAGTTAAGAAAACAAAGAGCTAAGTTGATCAAAATGAGGAGGACGGGGTGAACCCAGACTACGCTGATAGAATTGCAGACATTTCTCAGGTTGCCGATGTTGCCCTTTACGGGGCTGAAGATGGCGTCGCGCGAGGAGCGAGATTTTTGATCGGACGCACGCTGTCGGGTCTCAATTTCAGAATTGCCGTCGATCGCGGGTTCGATCTTGCCGATTTTGATTTCCGTGGCATCTCGCTCGGTTGGCGGGGGACACAGGGCTTCCCCGCTCCCGCCCTGCACGCGCCAGACGGCGAAGACGGGCTGGCATTCGTGCGTGCCTTTTCAGGATTTCTGATAACCTGCGGCTGGGATCATTACGGCCCGGCGCGAACGGGACCACAGGATCACTTTGCTTATGCCTTGAAGACGGAGGCGAAGTATCCCCTGCACGGCCGTGCAACCTTCATCCCGGCCTCAAATATCTCATACGGCGTAGATCTCGATGCGGCAGACGGGCCGTGCGTCTTTGCCGAAGCCATTCTACGGCAGACCGCTATGTTCGGCGAGCAGATTGAGGTGCGGCGACGTTATACCTTCGGTATCGAGCAGCCTGTCGTCCATCTCACCGACCGCGTCAGCAACATAGGCCGCAAGCGAACGCCACATCGAGTTCTCTATCATGTCAATCTCGGCTATCCCCTCGTGGACGACGGCACGATCATTAGCGGGCTTCCGGTGGATCCGCGTATGCCTGCCATCTGCCAGCCACTCGAGTTGGAAGGTACTGAGCAGTTCCGGGTGATAAACCGATCGGAATGTGACGACACCATTACCTTGCATCAACCTCGCCTGGAAGGAGGCCTCACTTTTGGGCTCGCAATGCGCTCTTCCAATTTTTCGCATGTGATTGAGTGGTACAATCGCTACCCTGGCATGAACGTCATCGGCATCGAACCTGCCTCCGCAGCAATGCCGGCCGTTTCCACGGCTCCGTTCGAGCCCGACGCGTGGCTCGAACCGGGGTCATCCGAGACCTATCGCCTGGAGTTCCGAATTGGCGCAGCAGGAGTTGTTAATGGTATCGCTTGATGGGAAGGTCTGCATCGTCACCGGGGCTGCCCAAGGAATTGGCGCGGCAATTCTTAGAACGTTTGCCAGGGCAGGAGCAACGGTTGTCGGCTGCGACATCGACGTCGCGCGAGGTCAGAGGATAGTGGACGACCTGACGACGGAAGGCGCGCGGGCGCTCTTTATCGTCTGCGACGTAGGTTCCGGCGAGGCAGTGCAAACCGTGGTACGACGAACGGTAGAGCATTTTGGCGGAATCGATGTCGTCGTCAACAATGCAGCCATCCTGCCGGATCCCGCGCTGCCGATCACGGATTTTCCCGAGGCAGACTGGATGCGAATCATCGACGTCAATCTGGGGAGCGTGTTTCGCATGTGTTCTGCCACTATTCCCCATCTCACTGCGCGCGGTGGAGGTACGGTGATTAGCCTTGCTTCCATCCATCATGAACAATCCTTTGCAGGCCTTTCCCCCTATGCGGCATCGAAGGGAGCAATCGTGTCACTCACCCGGCAGCTCGCGGCCGAATATGGAGAGAAGAATATCCGCTTCAACACGATATCCCCCGGCGCGATACTCACTCGAATGACAGACCAAGTGATGGAGAGCGATCCGAGCGGCGAACTTGCCCGAAGATTTGCGCACATGCATCTGCTCGAGCGGATCGGATCAGTCGATGAAGTCGCCGCGACGGCGCTGTTTCTGGCTTCTCAAGGAGCGGCCTTCATTACCGGTCAGGACATCCTCGTTGACGGCGGAATTTCACGCGCAACGAGATTGTAGGTTAATTCAGCAAGCCTGGCATCCGCTGGAAGCCAGGCTTCCCCCTCCAATTTCACAAAGCTTCAAACTCGTTTGCAGTAAAGCCACGGCTTCCGGCTCGTTCAGCGACGATGCGTTGCCAACGCTCGAGATCTGATCGCTACCGATCGCCGAACAAAACCCCAGGATTCATCCGCCCATCCGGGTCTATCGCGCGCTTCACGGCGTTCATTAGTTTACGTTGAACGGGTTGGACCCCCGCTAAGAAGTCATCGCGCTTTTCACGACCGATTCCATGTTCCGCGCTTATACTGCCCTGATAGGTGGCAAGAACATGATTAACGACCTTTTTTGCGGCACTTATCGACGAGGTGCGCTTCTCATCTGAGCACCCTGCTGGCGGCAGGACATTGAGGTGCACGTTGCCGTCCCCTACGTGCCCGTACGAAATGGCCATGCAATCGGGCAGCGTTTCTTTCAGCTGCTTTTCTGCTTTATCGACGAAATCCGCGAGGTCAGAAAGAGGAACCGAGACATCCGTTCGCAGATGACGCCCTCGCTTGACTTGCCCTTCGACCATTCCTTCGCGAAAACTCCAAAGGGTACGGGTCTGGATTTCCGAGGATGCAATCACGCCATCAAGAATGAGTTCCCTTTCAAGGCCAAGTTCCAGAAATTGCTGAATGAGAGCGGCGGTATCCACGAGGCCGGAGCCACTGATCTCCAACAGCACGTAAGCGTCGTATTTGGAGGACATTGGCATCACCAGATTGGGCATTGCTTCTTGGGCCAAGGTGAATGCTGTCGGCGGCATGAATTCGAAGGCCGTCATGAGATCGCAGCATTCGCGGCGTGCAAGACGGTACAAGGCAACCGCATCTGCGAGAGATTTCACCGCGAGCAGGGCTGTTTCCCGCCGCGTCGGCTGCGGGGTCAGCTTGAGGGTCGCGGCTGTAATGATCCCCAAAGTACCTTCCGCGCCGATGAAAAGTTGTTTCAAATCGATTCCACGATTGTCTTTCCGGAGGCTCGACAAAGCGCTCCAAATCTGTCCGTCCGGTAGGACGACCTCAAGACCGAGCACCAGGTCGCGCGTCATTCCGTAGCGAAGCACGTTGATGCCGCCCGCGTTCGTGCTGACGTTGCCGCCAATTTGGCAACTGCCTTGAGCTCCCAATGCCAATGGGAAGAACAAGCCCTCCGCCGCCGCGCGGTCCTTCACGTCGGAAAGAATGCAACCTCCCTCCACGGTCATTGAGAAATCATCCGTGCTTACCTGCCGGATTTTGTTCAGCCGCTCGAGACTTATCACGACCTGATCGGGAGCTTGCGCTAACCCACCGAATACCAGTCCCGTGTTTCCACCGTGGGGAACGATGCTAAGACTGAGTTCACCGCACGCTATGACGGCTTTGGCAACGTCATCTGTTGATCGCGGACGTAATACGGCAAGCGCACTGCCTTCTGCGTCGCGGTGCCAGTCATGAAGATACTTTGACTTCCCCGCCTCGTCCCAAATGACAAGATCGGTACCTAGTATATTAATCAAGTGTTCAAGGGCGGTGGTTGTCATCGAACCAGTTCCAACTTTTTAAAAGGACCATCAGAGAACTTTCGCGCGATAGCCAGACGCCAGAGCCGAACGGCGACCGACTTGCCCGACGGCCCCGGAACACTTGATCCAAGACCCCTCCGGGCAGCAAGCCAGTCTTCAGCGCGCGCGCAGGAATATCAACGAATCGCTTGCGGTCAGACTGCGTGAATTTTCCTTCACCCGCCGCCCCATCGGCCAGCGAAGTCGCCGGTAGCGCAGATTGTTTCGGATGCTTGCGGCCATGATATTTGCGCTACTCGGTTTGCCTACGGGAGGATGCAGACATACAAGACAAAAAGCTCAATGTAATCCATCCACTGAGCCTCGCGAGGCTCAAGATCGACTATGGATGTGCCATGGGCTCCAAACAATTGCAAACACCCGATAGACGTTAGCAAAAGCAATCTCCTCTGTTGCTCGCAACGGGCAAGCATGAGGGAGTGTAGACAGAGCAACTTTCGATCGCGTCGTCCCTGCAGGCCCATGCTCTGAGCGTCAAGCGGTTGCTCAGCCATCAGACAATCCGCGATCTATTTCAAAGATCAGGCGTCCAAACGCTTGCTCGAAATGGCGCGGTCCCAGACACCATATTATTATTCGCTTTGTTGCCGAGATAAACATCGTTACCGTCGGAACCCTTTGATTTGTAGATAATAGGGGGTGCTTGTCGTACATCGTAACGATAGGCAGAGCAGTCGAGCCAGCAGAGCCTGTTGCGAATCTGCGCTTGGCGCAGCTCTTTGGTAGCTAGCCGAAGAAGCGGGATTTGCCGCCTCGCACTGCAGAGCGTTGCGGACGGCGACAGCCACTAACGGTCTCTGGCGAGGAAATCGATGAGCGTCCGTGTCGCTGTCGAGAGACGGCGGTGTGGCGCGAAGATCAACGAAAAAGGCCGGGACCGGCCGCGTGCGTGCCCCAGTACATCGACAAGGCGCCCCTGTTCGATACGGTCCCGCGCGATAAAGTCGTAGATCTGGCAAATGCCAAGACCGTTTTCGGCCAGCGACACCACACCCAGCACGTCGTCGAAAACCCGGATGCGGCCGGCCGGCGTCCAGTCCACATCGCGGCCGTCGACACGAAACAGCCATGGAGCGCAACGGCCTGTGCTCGGCATCACGAAAGGCAGGCACTCATGTTTCGCCAGCTCTTCCACATGCCTCGGGATGCCAGCCCGTTCGAGATAATGCGGGGCGGCGACCAGACGCAACGGCGCATCTTCCAGTTTACGCGCCACCAGCCCGCTATCGGGCAAGGGACCTAGGCGGATCGCCAGGTCGTAACCTTCTGCTACAAGATCGACATTGCGGTTGGTGATGCTCAATTCGATGTGGACTTCCGGGTAGGCCTGCGTGAAGCTGTCCAGCATCGCGGGCAGCCGGTAATGGCCGTAGGTCGTTGGCACGCTGATGCGGACATGGCCCGTCAGCGACGCGCCAGTCGGCCCCTGAATCGCTCGTTCCGCATCGTCGATCATCGAAAATGCGGCGCGTGCCTGTTCGAGGTAAGCGCGGCCTTCATCCGTCAGACTTAAACGCCGGGTAGTCCGGCGCATCAGTTGCGCGCCAAGCCGGGTTTCAAGACGGGTGATCGCCCTGCTGAGGACCGACGGCGTCGTCGAAAGCGCAACCGCCCCCTCGGTCATCGAGCCTTTTTCGGCAACGGTGACGAACGCCTCCACGTCGCCAAGATGATCAAACCTCCGCCCCATTTTGGCCCCTTGCGAATAAATCCGTTTTCTCCCAAGCAGGTTTACCCCCGATTTTGGCATCAATAAAGTGTTTCAGGCACCGCTTCTAAGGCGGACTACCAGCTGTCGCACAGCGTGCTGTTCACCGCCATTCTGTCCTCGTGCGAACAAATGAATTCCTCGGCGGCCCATTTATCCGCCCTTCGAGCTTTAATACATTCACATCATCGAATGCGACCCAACGTCATCCCCGATTGCAGGAGCAGATCATGACAAGCGCAACTCAGGACATCAAACCGGTTCTCTTCGTCCTCACCAGCCATGGCGTCAAAGGTGATGAAACCGGCGAACCCACAGGCTTCTACCTCGGCGAAGTCACCCATCCCCTCGCTGTGCTCGATGCCGCCGGCATCCCGGTCGAGTTCGCCTCGATCGATGGCGCCGAGCCGCCCGTCGACGGTCTCGACCTCAATGACGCGACCAATGCCCGCTACTGGAACAGCGAAGGCTTCCGCCACGCCGTTCGCAACACTTCGCGCCTTTCCGACGTCGATCCGAAAAACTACGCCGCCATCTTCTTCGCCGGCGGTCACGGCGCCATGTGGGACTTCCCGATAAGTCCGGCCGTCAACAACGTCGCCCGCGATATCTACGAGGCGGGCGGTGTCGTCGCCGCCGTCTGCCACGGCCCCGCCGCACTGGTCAACATCACCCTGAGCAATGGCGCGTATCTTGTCGCCGGCAAGAATGTCGCCGCCTTCACCGATGACGAGGAGCGGGCCGTCAAGCTGGACAGGGTTGTTCCCTTCCTGCTTGCCAGCACCCTTTCTGCCCGCGGCGCGCACCACCATCCGGCCGCCGACTGGACGGCCAAGGTCGTCGTCGACGGAAGGCTCGTCACCGGTCAGAATCCGCAATCTGCCACTGGCGTCGGCGAGGCGCTCCGCGACCTGCTGACCGCATAACCGAATACCCCGCATCACTCATGACAGATCATCCGCCATCTCTGCCCGTGCGGTTTGGGATTGGCCTTCGCATGGAGAAAAACATGAAACCCGTCCGTACTCTCGCTCTCTCGCTTGCTCTTGGAACAAGCACCTTCAGCGCTCAGGCCGCCAATGTCCTGGTCGTCCTTTCCGATTCCGATCATCTCGACCTAAAGGACGGCAAGGTTTTCGAGACCGGCTTCTATCTCAACGAGTTGATGCAGCCGGTAAAGGCGCTGACCGAGGCCGGCCACGACATCACGTTTGCGACCCCGAAGGGTACGGCGCCGACGCTGGACAAATCCTCCGTGGACAAGATGTACTTCGGCGGCGACGAGGCCGCGATGCAGGAAAGCATCGCTTTGCTCGACAAGCTCAAACTGACCTCGGAGAAGGCCTCGCCGGTCGTCAGCCTCGCCCGCGTAGAGCATATCGGCTACGATCATTTCGATGCCGTCTATGTGCCGGGCGGTCATGCTCCGATGCAGGATCTTCTCGTCAGCCCGGAACTGGGCAAGCTGCTCGCCGACTTCCATGCGAATGGCAAGACGACCGCGCTTGCCTGCCACGGCCCGATCGCGCTCCTCTCGACCCTGCCCGATGTGACGGCCTTCACCACGAAGCTGGAGACAAGCGGTTCGGCCAAGGCCGGAGGCTGGATCTATGCGGGCTACAAGATGACCGTCATCAGCAATCAGGAAGAGGAAATCGCCAAGGGCCTGCTTAGTGGCGGCGAGATGAAGTTCTATCCACAGACGGCATTGCAGGCGGCAGGAGGCGATTTCGTCAGCAATGACTCGCCGTGGTCATCCAACGTGGTGACCGACCGTGAGCTCATAACCGGCCAGAATCCTGGTTCCGCCCCGGCCATTGCCGCGGAGCTGCTCAAGCGCCTGAAATAAACCAGCCAGACAATTGGCCAGCGCCGCTCCCTGATCGGGAACGCCTCGGCTTCCTTCCCCAATTCAGCAGCTTGACCGGTGTTCCAGATTGCAAGCTGTGACCAGCCTGACAGGACAGACAAATGACTAGCAGCATCAAGGTCGTGGCACGTGTCATGATCACCCCCGGCAGGGAAGAGGCCTTCGAAAAGCATGCGGCGGAACTGTCCATCGCGACGCGTGCCGAAGAGGGGTGCCTCTCCTATCATCTCCATCGGAACCTCAACCAGACGGGCGTGTACGTCTTTGTCGAGGAATGGGCCTCCCGCCAAATCTGGGAACGGCACATGTCCGGCGAAGCCATCCGCGTCTTCAACGCGCATCTGCCGCCGGGGACGATCGCCCACATCGAAATCCATCCCCTCGAACAAATCGCCTAGACGGCGGAAGGGTATAACAATGACCAAAATGAACATCGGAATAATCGGCACGGGTTTCATTGGACACCGGTAATGGGTCTTTACATGTCGCGTCCGGACCGGGCGGTCGTGGTTTGTGTGGATGAGAAGTCGCAAAGCTAGGCCTCGGATCGCGAGCAGGCTGAGCTGCCCATGGCACCGGGCGTCGCCGAACGGCGCACCCATACCTATGTCCGCAACGGCACGACATCGCTGTTCGCCGCGCTCGACATGGAGCGGTCATCGGTCATTGCTACAAGCGTCACCGGGCCACTGAACTCCTCGACTTCTTGAAGCGGATCGACGCCGAAATGTCCGATGGGCCGGACGTGCATTTGGTGATGCACAACTATGCGACCCGCAAGACGCCGAGAATCAAGGCCTGGCGCGCGCCGCCCACACTAGCATGTTCATTTCACGCCAACGTCGGCATCCTGGATCATCAGGTCGAGCGGTGGTTCGCAGAGCTGATGCGAAAGCAGTTGCAGCGCGGCGTACACCGTTCCACTGCAGAACTGGAAGCTGACATCGACGCCTTCATCGAAACCCACTACGAGAACCCCACCCCATACAAGTGGGTTAAATCCGCCGACCAAATCCTCGCCTCGGTCAAGGATCCTGCCAGAAGACAATGAACCGAACTTGAGATTCAGGTGACTAGCCGGAAGTGTTCCTCGGTCTCGAACGGATACGAACCCACGACCTGCTTATTAGACCCTCTAAGTAGCTGAAATCTCGATTTCTCGTCGGGGCGTAAGGCGTTGTCGCGGAAAAAAGCTCAAGCAAGAGGCGGTTGGACTGCCCCACGTTTCCGCGTCGGCTGGCGAAACGGTATCATTCGGCCGTGCCAGGTGCCTTTCTCGCAAGCATAGAAGCCGATATAGTCCTGCCCTTGGAACACGTCCGGTTGGCACCCGCAGGTTGACAGGTGCCGATCGGCGGCTGATCCATCGGCGTGGGGCTAGTAATCCGTGATCTTGAGAAAGAGATCTTCACCATCGTCGTCGTCTTCGCCGTACCAGCTCGATGTGTCGATCCGGGCACTAGCGTTTTCAAACATCAATCTCGGCGGTGTCAACCTGAAGCGCTGCGACTGCAGCATCCGTCATCCCAACTTGAATGCCAAACTTAACGCGCTGCCGGCGGGTCGGCCGTCCATCCGGTGTCTCGACCACGAACCAGCTGGAAGCCTTGACTTCATCGTCAGCTGCAAGAGTCGAGAGGGTATGACCGATCAATTCGCGAATTCCGGTCGAAAACTGCGACAGGCGAAGAGGATTGTCGAGCGCCTTGTAGGCCATCAGCGAGCCTTTGGGCACCTCCCTGGAGAACTCATCGAGAAGCATGGCGTTCAGGAACTCGCTGAGACGTTCCAATTCGGATGGTTGTGATTGTCAGCCGCGCCTTGCCAGCGACCGTGCAATGTCGACGATATCATCACGGCCAGCGGTTGGATCTTCTTTGTTCCAGGCGATGCCAAGCCCGATCCGGAAGTCGATCCCGCTTACCTTCTTCAGTTCAAAGCCGCGATTGGGAAGATCAAGCGTCCATTCCGGGGCAAAGCCGATGCC
>NZ_AZNV01000028.1:0-81804 GCF_000510625.1 Rhizobium sp. IBUN | reverse complement strand
AGCTGCGCGCGTGACGGCCACGTGAAGAGGATAGGGGTCGCCTGCATCCCGGAATCGTGGACGATCTGGGCCAGACGGAAGACGGAATCCTCGTACTTGTTGTTGAAGCCGTGGACAAAGACCAGCGCATGCCCGCCCTGGATGTTCTGGTGGAACCAGGCGCGCCCCTCTGGAACGGTGTCGATCTCCTTGACGCTGGTCACCGCAAAATCGGTTGCGGGATTGGGCGGTAGACGCTTCGGCCATTGGACTGTGCCTGAGGCCCGTTTCGGCGGAATGGAGACGTCAACCGCCGTCAGGTAGGGCTTTGGGCTGCGTTCGCCGGTGAAGAGCGTCGCCGGGTCGCCGGAAGGTTCGCGCGTGGTTGCGACCAGCATGCTGACCTTTGAGGTATTCTGCGTTGCCGCCGATAGCGCAACAGGGGCCATGACTCCGCTTGGATGACCGCAGCTGGCAAGAACTGCCGCGACGAGCAAAGGTGCAAGTGTCCGAACAGTACGGGCAGCAATCACGTTCCGGTTCCCTCATTGAAACGCAAGCACCTTACGGTGGCCGGGCTTTGGTGAAGTACTCTCACAGAAACGACGCGAATGTTACGTGCAATTCGCGCTCCATGCCCTAGGGCCACGACGAACGATCCACGACAAGCTCAATTCGGGTCTGAAGCCGTCTACCCATCTCGAGCTACGCCTTCGGCTTCCGCAGCTTCACTGCCACACAATGCTTGTTTTCGGCATCCCAAACGCTGTCGGTCCTGCAGACCGGCTGCTTCGGCGAGCAGGACTTTCCCGCCAAGGTGGATTTCAAACTGCGAGTGCACAGGCACCTCCCTTTTTCCCAACCCCAATTTTCGGGACAACTGACGCAACGCTTCGTCTTCGGATCAACGAACCGGCCGGTCCCACAGGAACAGGTCGAGCGCTTGGCATCCCACGACGCGCCCGCGGCGCACGCGACGCAAGTTTTCCTTCTCGAATCCCAGTTTTTCCCCTCCGGACAAGTTCCACTCTCATTGACCGCATTGCCGGGAGCCTTCGCCGAAGGGTGCTTTTGTGGCTCGATCGCCTGCTGGCCGGGACAAGTCAGCTTCTGATCGCACTGCAGCGAGCAGCCGACCACCCCGCGAGACCGGTTGACCGGCGTGTCTGGATATTCAAAGGGACAGGGCATCTGCTGCGCGCCTGCCGTCCATCCGAACAGCAAGATCAAACCGAAGAGAAGAAGACGACATCCCAACATTTCAGAAGACTAGGCCCCGACATATCATCTGTCCAGCTTGTCACAGGCGCGACCCTGGACCTGCGCACGGGAGTTCGCTTGACCAGCAGCTGGGAGCGGATCCAATGGCCCGGCGTATCGATCAGACCTCATTTCCGTGCCGGAGCCGGAGCCCGATGATGTCGAGGTGGACGCCGCTCGCCTCCTCCAGGGCATTTCCCGGCATCGCCGGGCTCACCCGGCGATGTCCATTTTATGGATGACAGGCGCGCGCTTCTCTGCGAGAAGAAGGCAGTGAGAGACAGGGGCGCCCTCCCAAGGGGCTGAGAAGGACCCTTTGAACCTGAACCGGATAATGCCGGCGGAGGGAGTCGCTCGGGACGTTTCGCCTCCTGCGTCAGTCCCCGCGCCTTTCTCCCCGATCGAAAGGCGCACCATGCAAGATCAGACCTTACCGGGAATACTGCTCAGCGAGTTGCGCGCGCAACCGCCGCTTGTTCACTGCATCACCAACTTCGTTGCCATGAATATCGCAGCCAATGTGCTTCTGGCCGCCGGCGCGTCTCCCGCCATGGTGCATGCGGAAGAAGAGGCTGGCGAGTTTGCGGCGATCGCAGGCGCACTGACAATCAACATCGGCACACTGTCGTCATCCTGGTTGCGCGGCATGGAGGCGGCAGCCCTCGCCGCCAGCCAGTCCGGCAAGCCATGGGTTCTCGATCCGGTTGCCCATTATGCCACCGGCTTCCGCCGGGCGGCCGTTGATCGGCTGCTGGAACTCGGTCCGACGGTCATTCGCGGCAACGCCTCCGAGATTATCGCCCTTGCCGGTGGCGAAAGCCGGGGCCAGGGGGTGGACAGTCGTGACGGGGTCGAACAGGCCGAGGAATCAGCCCGGCTGATTGCGAGGACACACGGTGCGACGGTCGCGGTAACCGGCGTGGTTGATTTCGTCACCGACGGTGAACGAGCTGCCTGGATTGAAGGCGGGTCTGCCTTGATGCCTCAGGTGACCGCACTCGGCTGCGCACTGACCTGCCTCGTCGGAGCATTCACGGCGATCCGGCCTGCCGCGCCGTTCGAGGCAACGGTTGCAGCGCTTGCGACCTTTGCTGTTGCCGGCGAGATGGCAGCCAGCAGGGCTGATGGCCCGGGTTCGTTTTCTCCGGCGTTTCTCGATGCGCTTGCAGCGCTTGACGCCGCGCTTCTCGATCACCATGCGAGGGTGCGTTCCGCATGAGAAACATCGACCTTTCACTCTATCTCGTCCTCGATCCCGGTCTTTGTGCCGGCTTCGGCATGGTGGAGACCGCGCGGGCGGCTGTTGCTGGCGGAGCGACCGTTGTCCAGCTGCGCGACAAGCATGCCGATACACCCCTGATGATCGAAACAGGTCGGGCGCTCAAGGCGGCTTTGTCTGGCACCGGTGCCTTGCTCATCGTCAACGATGACGTCGAGGCTGCCGTCGCAATTGGTGCTGACGGTCTGCACATCGGGCAAGAGGACTTGGATGCGCCAACTGCCCGCGCGCGGATTGGAGACGATATGATCCTTGGCCTCTCCGTTGAGACCGAGGCACTGGCCGCGCGGGTCGATCCGGCAATCGTCGACTACGCGGGTATCGGCCCGGTCTTTGCGACATCGACGAAGGCGGATCACAAGGAGCCGACCGGTTTCGCTGGCCTTGCACGCCTCGTGCGCGTCTGCCCCGTTCCCGCAGTCGCGATCGGCGGGCTGAAGGCGGTTCATGTCGGGGATGCCTTTGCTGCTGGCGCTGACGGTCTTGCCGTCGTCTCTGCGATCTGCGGCACCCGTGACCCTGAGGCGGCGGCTCGTGAGATCGCGGAAAACATCAGAAAGGTTCACCGATGATCCGAAACGTTCTCTCCATTGCCGGATCCGATCCTTCCGGCGGCGCCGGAATCCAGGCGGACCTGAAGGCATTCTCTGCCCGCGGTGTCTACGGCATGGCGGTGCTGACCGCGCTGACGGCACAAAACACACAGGGCGTTTGCGGGGTCCATCTGGTTCCGGCTGCCTTCGTCGCCGACCAGATCAAGGCAGTGTTTGCCGATGTCCGCGTTGATGCAATCAAGATCGGCATGATTGCCAATGCCGAAATTGCCGACGCTGTCGCCGATGCGATCGAACCCCACAAAGGCATTCCGATCGTTCTCGATCCGGTCATGGTCGCCAAGGGCGGGGCTGGCCTCCTCGATCTGTCTGCGATCGACGTCCTCACCCGCCGGCTGCTGCCGCTCGCGACGCTGCTTACTCCCAATCTTCCGGAAGCGGCAGCACTCCTGCATGGACCTTCGGCCGATACCCGCGCGGCCATGGCCGAGCAGGCGCAAAGCCTGCGTGCTCTTGGCCCGGAGGCGGTGCTGGTCAAGGGCGGTCATCTGCCAAGCCAGGAGAGCCCTGATGTCCTGGCGACAGCCGCGGGACTGAGCTGGTTCGAGGGGCTCCGGATACCGACGGCGAACACGCATGGCACCGGCTGTACACTATCGAGCGCGCTTGCCGCTGAGCTCGCGAAGGGGGCGACGCTGCCCGAGGCAGTGGCGGAGGCGAAAAGCTACCTCGCCCATGCCGTCGCGCAGGCGGATACGCTTTCTGTCGGTTCCGGGCACGGGCCGGTTCAGCATTTTCATGAGCTTTGGACGTTGAGAGAGGGACATTCGAGATGACACTGGCGATCAGCGAACAAACCATCATCATCACCGGGGCCGGGCGTGGCCTGGGCGCCGCCATCGCTGCTGCCTTTGCCCGCGAAGGCGCGAAGGTCGCAATCAACTACCGCAACAGCCGCATCGAGGCCGAGGCGCTTGCCGCGTCGTTGGGTGATCGTGCCCGGGCGTTCCAGGCGGATGTCCGCGACAGCGAGGCCGTCAAGCGCATGGTGGCCGAGGTCAAGGATACACTCGGTGCGCCGACGACAGTCGTGCACAACGCCTTGACCGACTTCAGCTTCAACGGAGACGCCCGATCGAAGCTCGATCAATTGACCTGGGGTGAAATGACATCCCAGCTCGATACGGCCGTGAAGGGGGCGTTGAACCTGATCCAGGCCACCCGCCCGGTCATGGCCACTGCAGGTTTTGGGCGGATCATCACGATCGGCACCAATCTCTTCCAGAACCCGGTGGTGCCCTACCATGACTACACGGCTGCCAAGGGTGCGCTTCTGTCCTTGACCCGCACGGCGGCCGCAGAGCTTGGCCCATCAGGCATTACCGTCAACATGGTCTCGGGCGGCTTGCTGCGCGCCACTGAAGCGAGCAGCGCCACACCGGATGCGGTCTTCGATCTGATTGCGGCGAGCACGCCCCTCCGGCAAGTGACGACGCCCGGGGAAATGGCTGACGCGGTCCTGTTTTTCGCAAGCCACTGGGCACGCGCCGTTACCGGGCAGAACCTCATCGTCGATGGCGGGCTCGTCTTCGGCTGAGGCAAAGCCTCCTCAGGACTTGACCGCACCCGCGGTCAAGCCGGCGATGATGTGCTTCTGCGCCAGGAAGAAGACGATGATCGTTGGCATGATTGTCAGCGTGATGAAAGCCAGCACCAGCTGCCAGGCAGTGCCGAACTCGCCGCGATAAACCATGATGCCGAGCGGCCAGGGATACATCGTCTCCGAATTCAGCATGATCAGCGGCAGGATGTAGCTGTTCCAGCTGCCGACAAAGGAGATGATGCTGACCGTTGCGATGATCGGCCGCGAGAGCGGCAGCGAGATGTGCCAGAAAAACCGGATGTAGCCACAGCCGTCGACGATGGCAGCCTGGAACAATTCTTCCGGAAGGTTGCGAAAATAGTTCCTGAACAAGAGAATGCTCATGCCGAGGCCAAAGGCGACCTGCGGCAGGACAACACCCCAGTAGGAATTCAACAGGCCCAGGTCCCGGATCCGGATGAACAAGGGAAGGATGGCGGTCGCGGCCGGAAACATCAGGCCGATCAGGAAGTAATTGAGAAGGAAGCCGGCACCGAAGAACTTTACATGCGCGAAGGTGAAGGCGGCCATGGCGGAAACCGAGACCGTCAGGCAGACAGTCAAGGTGGCGATGATCAGCGAATTCATCATCTGTCGCCAGTAGCGGTCTCCGAAGAGAATGTCGGTATAGTTCTCCGGATGCCAAGCGGCAGGTAGCCCGAAGGGGTTGGTTCTTAGGTCGCCGAGGTCCTTGAAGCCGCCAAGTGCCGTCGTCATCAGGGGAACCAGCACGATCGCCGCGATGAGCGTCAGCGAGACATAGAGATAGATCTTCGTGCCGGTCGCGGTCCGGGCAGATGAGGCCATGTCAGTCATTGCGCATGAATATCCGTTTGTAGCCGAAGGCCAGCGTCACGCAGATGACGAACAGGACGACGCCGACGGCGCTGCCGAGGCCGACCTGCATGCGCGTGACGCCGAAGTTGAACAGGAAGGTGACCATGGTCTGCGTCGCGTTGAACGGCCCGCCACCGGTCAGCGGCATGATGAGGTCGAAGAGCTGCAGCGAGCCGACGACGGCAAAGAAGATGGACAGGCGGACCGTCGAACCGAGAAGCGGCAGCGTGATGTAGCGGAACCGCTGCCAGCCGCTGGCGCCATCGATCTCGGCAGCCTCCAGCACGCTCTTGTCGAGCGACTGCAGCCCGGCGATGAACAGCATCATGTGGAAGCCGAAATACTTCCAGACGACGACGGCCAGCACCGCATAGATTGCCAGGTCCTTGTCTGCCAGCACATAGGGTGTCTCGACGCCAATGAGGTGAGCAGCCGAGGCAAACAAGCCATAGTCGCCGTCATAGACGAAGCGCCAGATGAGGCCTGCCGCCACCTCGGCGAGGACATAGGGTAGAAAGAAGATCAAGCGGAAGAGCACCACACCGGCAATGCGGTGCGCCAGCATCATCGCCAGCCAGATCGCGAGCGGAATCTGAACCAGAATGGAAACAACGATGATCAGGGCATTGTTTTTCAATGCTGTTATGAAGGCGCTGTTCTTGAACAGGACCTCGAAATTCCGCATGCCGACAAATTGCGTCGGCAGACCGTAGCCATCCCACTTGTAGAGACTGTACCAGGCCGCCTCGCCCATCGGCAGGATGACGAAGATCGTGAACAGCAGCAGTGCTGGCGGCAGAAACAGAAGCAGGACAGGCAGGCGCCGCGCCAGGCTGGGATCCTTGCTGCGCGCCGACGATCTTAACGTCGGGCGCGGACGGATGACGCTCGTCGCGCTGATGGTGGTCATTAAAGCCGATCCTCCTCATTCAGATTGAGGGCGGCGCGGATGCTTCTCCGCGCCGCGATAGTCTTGATCAGAGCTGATCCTGCTCGAAGGCTTCCTGGATCTGCTGTGCTCCATCGGCAGGGCTCATCTGCCCGGAGACTATGGCAACGGAGACATCGTTGACGACACGGCCGACCGATGGGCCGAGATCCTGATCGAAGAAGTTCTGATGCCAGGTCGAGTGCGCCAACTGTTCGGCAGACTGATGCAACAGCGGATTGGTCACACCGTCCTCGGCACCGACGGCGACCGGGATGAGCATGCCGGCCTTGGCCATCTCGCGCTCGTTTTCGGCGTTCGTCAGATAGGCGAGGAAGTCGAGCGTTTCAGGCGGCGCCTTCTTCGTCACGGCCCAGCCGTTCAATCCACCAAGCGTGTCGGTGACGGCGCCTGCGCCGCCCGTCACGGCCGGAAACGCAAAGCGGCCGATATTGTCCGGATCGAGCCCCTTGCCGTCACCGGCATTCGTGCGCTGGTTGGCCGCGGTGTTTTCAAACGCCAGGATCATTGCTGCCTTGCCATCGCCGAAGACGCCGAGCGTCTGCGGCCAGGTGGCGCCGAGATAGCCCGGCTGGAACGGCTCCAGTTTGCCGAGTTCGGCAAGCTGCTCTCCGGCCTTGATGATCGCCGGATCATTGAAACCTTCCCCTTCACCGGTCTTGGCCGCGTCGAAGACCGTCTGGCCACCGTTGCGCATCACCAGATAGCTCCAGTAGAAATGCAGAGGCCATTTCTCGCCACCGCCGCCCGCAATCGGGACGATGCCGGCATCCTTGATCTTCTTCACGGCATTGAGATAGTCATCCCAGGACTTGATGCTGGCGGCATCGACGCCGGCCTTGGCGAAAAGGGCCTTGTTGTAGAAGAAGGAGACGGTGCCCATCTTGAAAGGCACGGCGCCGATCTTGCCGTCGTAGGACAGGCCCTTGATCGCGGCCGGGTTGTAGCTCTTCACCCAGGCGCCGTCCTTTGCGTTCATCGCCGACGTCAGGTCCATGAGCGTTCCGGTCGCCAGCTGCTGCTTCAGCACGCCGCCGCCCCAGCTATAGAAGAAATCCGGCGCATCGCTCGACTGCAAGAGGGTCGGAAGCTTGGCCTTGAAAGCCTCGTTTTCCAGGAACTGCATTTCGATTTTCACGCCGGGATGTTCGGCCTGGTATTTGTCTGCAATCTTGCGCCAGATCGCGACATAGTTCGGATCGAGCTCAAGGTGCAGCCACTTGACGGTGGTGTCTGCCGCGGCACTTCCCGCAGCAATCAGGAGCGCCAGTCCCGTGGCCGCCGAGCGGGCGATGAAACGGCTGCGAAGCAAGGCTTTCGCCTTCATTTGGTCAAACATGATTTTCTCCTCCAGCAAGGGCAAAAATCGTCCTCTTCAATTTTTCCCTTATGCGGATTAAATCATCGGGAGGTTTTGGCGAATGTCAACTCCCCTCGTTGAAATCGGGCAGATTTGCCTTGACAGACGGGGATGCTGGCGCGCTATTTAATTCGCATACCGTTGAAAATATGAGCGCCGCACGCCGCGGTAACATTGAAGAGCCTGGCCGACCTTATGAAGACCGCAGATCCCGAATTGATGCGCGCGATCAATCGCTTGAACGTGCTGGACACGATCCGGCGTCACGGGCCCATATCGCGTGTCGAGATCAGCGAACGCACGCAGTTGTCGACCACGACCGTTTCGGCGATCACTGCTTCCTTGCTCGACGACGGTCTGATCCTGCCGCGCCACGAGGGCGATATTCGCAACGAGGCGGCGCGCGGAAGACCCCGCGTCATGCTGGAGCTCAATCCCGATGCAGCACGCGTCGTCGGGGCGAAGATCGCGGCCAACCGCCTGGTGTTCGTGGTGACCGATTTCCGTGGCGACGTGCTGTCGAAAATCACCCTGCCGATCCGCATCGACCGCCAGCCGTTCGGCGTGATCGCAGACCTCGTCGAAGACGGGGTGCGCCGCTGCGTCGTCGATGCCGGCCTTTCGCTCGAGGACGTAGACAGCGTCTGCCTTGGCCTTCCCGGCGTGATCGAGCACCGAACCGGCCATATCCGTAGCAGCCCGATCTTTCGCGACACGAATGTCGATTTCGCAAGCGAGATGACGACCAGGCTCGATACCCCGACCATCGTTGAAAGCGATGCGCATGCGATCACGCTTGCCCATCACTGGTTCGGCAAGGCCCGTGATCTGGAAGACATGGTATTGATTTCGCTCGAGCAGACACTCGGTCTCGGCGTGCTTCATGACAATCAGCTGTTTCGTGGTGCTGGCGGCCTCAGCCACAATCTCGGCGATCTGGTGCTTGGCATGGGACCCAACGGGGTCGTGCGGCTGTCGAGCCAGGCTGGCGAAAGCGAAATCCTTGGCGAGCAGCCGGCCAGTGGCCGCTTTGCCGAGGCCATCAGGCTTGGACGCGGCATGACGCATGCCCAGGCGCTCATCAAGGCCGAGGACAGTACGTTGATTGGTGCTGCCATCCGGGCCGGAGAAGCCGTTGGCGTTGCGATCGCCAACATCGTCACCTTGTTTGCGCCGCCCCGCGTCATCCTCGTCGGCTCCAGCCTTGCGCTAGGTGAGCCATTTCTCGACAGCCTGCGCAACGCCTATGCGCTCGCCGTTCCGCCATCGCTGAAGGGCGTTGCCGAACTCGTCTTCGACGATTCGACGGACGACTTCTGGGCGCAAGGAGCTGCTGCGGTGGCCCTTTACGAACTCTACGAGTCACCCTGGAACACCACTGGTCCGGCGCTCTGAGCAGCAAAATCACGACATCCAACGGGAGGAAATCATGGAAACAGTCGGTATCGGCATCATCGGGTGCGGCAATATCTCCGGCGCCTATCTGAAAGCGATGGCATCCTTCCCCATCCTTGAGGTTCGCGGCGTGGCCGATCTCAACCACGCATTGGCAGAAGCCAAGGCAAGCGAATTCAACGTGCCGGCAAAGCGGATTGATGAGCTTCTTGCTGATCCGAAAGTGGAGATCATCGTCAATCTGACGGTCCCGAAGGCTCACGTTGCCGTCGGCCTGCAGGCGCTTGCGGCCGGCAAGCATGCCTATTCGGAAAAGCCGCTGGGCATCAATTTCGCGGAGGGCAAGAAGCTCGCCGAAGCCGCCAAGGCCAGGGGACTGCGCATCGGTGCAGCTCCCGACACATTTCTCGGCGGCGGGCATCAGACGGCGCGTGCCCTCATCGATCAGGGTGTCATCGGCCAGCCGGTCGGCGGCACAGCAACTTTCATGTGCCCCGGCCACGAGCGGTGGCATCCAAATCCGGCCTTCTACTACGAGGTCGGCGGCGGACCGATGCTCGATATGGGCCCTTACTACATCACCGATCTCGTCAACCTTTTCGGACCGGTCGCGCAGGTGGCGGGCTTCGCCATCACGCCACGAAAGGAGCGCGTGATCACCAGCGAACCGAGAAACGGCGAGCACATCCCGGTACACGTGCCCACCCATGTCGCCGGTCTCATGGCGTTCGCCAATGGTGCGGTCGTACAGATCGGAATGAGCTTCGACGTTGCCGGACACAAGCATGTGCCACTGGAGATCTACGGCACCGAGGGCACACTGATCGTTCCCGATCCCAATCACTTCGGAGGCGATGTTGAAGTTTTGAAGAAAGGTGGCGCCTTCGAACAGCAGCCGCTGACGGCGCCCTATGGCGACGGCAATTATCGCTCGATCGGTGTTGCGGATCTCGCCCATGCCATCCGCTCGAACCGGCCGCATCGTGCCAACGGCGACCTGGCTCTGCATGTCCTCGAGGTCATGGAGGCCTTCCACGCTGCCTCCGAGAGCGGGCGCACGGTTGCCATCACCACTCAAACGGAGCGGCCCATGCCGCTGTCACAGTCGCTCGTCGACGGGCGACTGGCCAAGTAATCATCAGGAGGAAGACTATGCGTGAAGCACTGATCGTCTGGGGCGGATGGAGTGGCCACGAGCCGCAGGAATGCGCCGCAATCATCAAGGACATGCTGGAGGAGGACGGGTTCAAGGTCTACGTCGAGCACACGACCGAGGCTTTTGCCGATCCGTCCGTCCATGATCTCAGCCTCGTCGTGCCGATCGTGACGATGTCGAAGATCGAAAAGGAAGAGATCAAGAACCTCGCGGCCGCGATCGAGGGCGGCGTCGGCATTGCCGGCTACCACGGCGGCGCTGGTGACAGCTTCCGCGAATGCGTCGAATACCAGTTCATCATCGGCGGCCAGTGGGTGGCACACCCCGGCAACATCATCGACTACACCGTCAATGTCACTCGCCCTGACGACCCGATCATGGAAGGCATTACCGACTTCCCCTACACGTCCGAGCAATACTACATGCACGTCGATCCCTCGAATGAGGTGCTGGCCACGACGAGGTTCACCGGCGATCACGCCTACTGGATCGACGGTGTCGTCATGCCCGTCGCCTGGAAACGCAAATACGGCAAGGGCCGCGTTTTCTATTCCTCGCTCGGCCATCAGGCCAAGGAATTCTCGGTGCCTGAGATGAAGACCATCTTCAGGCGTGGTGCCAACTGGGCGGCACGCTGATCACCCGATCGTGAAACCCCGGCGCTGCCATCGCGGCGCCGGCATTTTATCAGGATAGCGTACGAATTCTGCCTTTCGTCATCTCAGCCGTAGCGGCTGAGATCGAGACCCTCGATCGATATCTGCGGTCTTACCCTGTTGATGATATCTGTCAGCACGCGGCCGGAGCCGCATGCCATCGTCCAGCCAAGCGTGCCGTGGCCAGAATTGAGATAAAGGTTGTCGTAGACGGTCTTGCCGATGATCGGCGTGCCATCGGGCGTCATCGGGCGCAGGCCGCACCAGAACTGCGCCTGGCTCTGGTCCCCTGCCCCACCAAACAGATCCTCGACGGAATGCACGAGCGTTGCCTTGCGGGACATCGGCAGGTCCTTGTTGAAGCGCGAGATTTCGGCCATGCCACCAACCCGGATCCGGTCGCCAAGGCGGGTGATGGCAATCTTGAAGGTCTCGTCCATGATCGTCGAGACCGGTGCGCGGCTTTCGTCGATGATCGGAACCGTGATCGAGTATCCCTTCACCGGGTAGATCGGGATCTTCAGTCCGAGCGGCTTCAGCAGACTTGGCGTGAAGCTGCCGAACGCGGCCACGACCGCATCGCCATCGAACACGCCGCGCGATGTTTCCACTGCGCTGACCCTGTTGTTGTCGATCCGCAGCTTGCGGACATCGGTTCCGTAGACGAAATGGACGCCCAGTGCCTCGGCACGCTTGGCAAGTTCATTGGTAAACTTGAAACAGTCACCGGTCTCATCATTGGGAAGACGCAATCCGCCGACGATCTTGTGCTTCACCGGCGAAAGCCCGGGCTCGGCGGCAACACACCGGGCCGGATCGAGCACCTCGAACGGCACGCCGTCCTTTGCAAGAACCTCGATGTCCTTTGTGATCGAGTCCAGCTGCTTTTGCGTGCGAAAGAGCTGCAGGGTGCCCCGGGTTCGCTCGTCATACGGAATGCCGGTGTCAGCGCGCAGTTCAATCAGGCAGTCGCGGCTATATTCGGCAATGCGCACCATTCGGCTTTTGTTGATGGCATAGCGCGCGGAGGTGCAATTGCGCAGCATTGCCATCACCCAGGCCCATGTGGCCGGATCGACAGTTGGGCTGATGATCAACGGCGCATGCTTCATGAAGAGCCATTTTATGGCCTTCTGAGGTATTCCGGGGGCGGCCCATGGCGACGCGTAGCCCGGCGAGATCTCACCGGCATTGGCATAGCTCGTCTCCAGCGCTGGTCCGCTCTGGCGTTCCAGCACCGTTACATCGTGTCCCGACCTTGCCAGATAGTAGGCTGTGGTGACGCCGATGACGCCGGCGCCCAAAACGGTGATCTTCATTGTGCACCCCAGAAAATGAAAGACGTCAACTCAGATGTAACGGCGATGGCAGAAGCGCTCCAGACCGTCGGCAGTTTACGGCAGGGGCGCCAGCGTCAATGGAAAGGACGCCGCATCCGTTCGTTGCAAGCGTCACGTTGAAGGTACTGCTGTCCATGATCGGTCCCGACTTACCTTGGGTGAGGATATCGTTCGTCAAATGGAAGTTTCGCTCAATCCGTTATGGAAACAAGCAATTGCGGTCGTATTTTCGCAATTTTCATCAGATCAATGAGCGTTTCGTGCGGCACCCGCTGGAAAAGGTAGCTGATGAACCACTCTGCTGCAGGAGACAGGCTCGCGCGGCTTCATGTCAACAGGTAGAGCGAGCGGACAAGCCGAAAATCGGCGATCTGTCGAAAGACAATGTCCCGGCTTTTGAACGACCTCGGATCAATTCCGTTGGTGATTTCGATCAGAAAATTCCGTGGTACAATTCGGGTGTTGGCGTTATCCCTTTTGGTTACGCACACGGAGACCGTGTCTTATGAATGAAGTGGGCGCGCTTTTTGCCACCCTGCGACAGGCTGCTGACCCGCAGACGGTTGACCGTATCGAGCGCGTGGTTACGCATGGGTCCGATCGCGATCTCAATCGCATCAATGTGCTCGCCTTTGCCGATAAGCATCATCTCGACGAAGAGAAATCGATCGCAGCATTTCTGCATGCAGCGCGCATTGGCGCGTTCGACATGACCTGGAATGTCCTTTGCCCAGGTTGCGGCGGCGTCCTCGACACCGGTGCAACTCTGAAAACAGTCGATCAGGAAACGTACCAGTGCGCGCTCTGCGCGGCTGGATATGAACCAACCCTCGACGAAATGGTCGAGGTGACGTTCACGGTCAGTCCAAGGGTTCGCAGGATTTCTGCCCACGAGCCCGATCGGCTTTCACCGCTTGAATACTACCGACAGATCTTCTTCAGTTCCGGAGTCGACCTGCCAGAGGACTTCGAAGCAAGGTTTGCACGCATCCAACTGGAGATGATCGAGTTGGCTCCGGGGGAGAAGGCTTTCCTCTCACTGCACCTGCCGGCGCAATTCGTGATCGTCTTCGATCCGGCAACACACGCGGCGCAGTTCATCGACGTGAAGGGGGAGCCCACCGACGAACGGCAAAACCTGTCGATGGTCATCAGCAAGGCGCATGCGCTAAACGAAACGGTCCCGCTTCGTCCTGGCCCACTGCGGCTCATGCTTGAGAACCACACCGAACGCAGGGTGATACCGAACGTCTGTGTTGCAGGAGACGAGCTACACGACCTGCTGAGTCGCAGGCGAGCTTTTCTGACGGCGAAACGTCTCCTGTCGAACCAGAGTTTCCGGGACATCTATCGGACCGACACACTTGACGTCGACCAGCGCCTCAAGATCACCAGCCTCACCTTCCTCTTTACTGACTTGAGAGGCTCGACCGCGCTCTACGAGCGTGTCGGTGACCTTGCCGCATTCGATCTGGTACGAGCGCACTTCAGGGTCCTTCACGAGATCGTTGCCGCGGAGGCCGGAGCGGTCGTCAAGACAATCGGCGACGCCGTCATGGCGACCTTCCCGAGCCCGGACCGCGCAGTGGCCGCCGCGCTCCGGATGCGCGAGGCGATGCTTCAGTTGAATGCCGAGCACGGCAGCGACGATCTTCTCCTGAAGATCGGCATCCACGAGGGACCATGTCTCGCAGTCAATCTCAACGACAGGCAGGACTACTTCGGTCAGACCGTCAATATTGCCTCCCGCGTACAGGGCCTTGCTGATCCCAATGTGATCATGACGACGGAAGCGATTGTTGGGGATAGCCACGTTTCAGAAATCCTGCATGACAGCGGCATCACGTCAGTTTCCAGAATGGAGGAACTTCAGGGCATAGCGAGGGAGGTGAGAATCTTCGCGCTGTCCTGAGCCCACTGTTCTAAGGCAAGATCCCGCTTGTCCTGTGAGAGGGTGCTAAGTGAGGTAGGCGATAAAGCGCTTTGCGGCAGGCGGCAAAGTCGAGCGAGTGCGGGTTAAGAGATAGAGCGAGCGCACCAGGTGCAGGTCAGCGATCTCGCGAAAGACGATCTCGTCACTTTGGATGACATCGGCAGCCTGCTGTGGCAGCAGGGCTATGCCAGCGTTGCGACTGATCAAGGTCAACTGGGCGATGGTGCTGAACGTTTGAATGCGGCCGACGGTCAGCTGTTGCGGCAGGTCAGGGCAGTCCGCGAGCATCCTCGCAATTCCGGCCTGCCCGTCGAGGACTATCAGGTCATCTGGATCGATGTCGGACAGAAGGACCGAAGCTGAAGACTGAGCCAGGCGATGGCTTTTATGGCAAACGAGACCAAATCTATCTTCGCTGATCTTTTCTTCATGCAATTCGGCCGACTTGAAACCCGGCCCGGCCAATGCGAAATCAAGCGTTTCGTCCACAACCAGACTGGCCAGGCGTTCGGCAACGTCGTCGTGAACAATGACGTCGATCCCAGGATGATCTGAGCGGAATTTAATGATCGCTTCAGAAAGCGGAGCAAGGACGGCGGATGGCGCAGCACCTATGAGCACCCGCCCCCGCTTGAGACCGCCTACCTGTCTCACATTTGCAAGCGAAAGCTCAAAACGAGCGAGAATGTCGCGTGCGCCCTCCAGGAATTCCTGACCCGCTTCAGTCGCTCGTATCGGACGAGATTTCCGGTCAAAAATTGCCGTCCGGCACTCTGCTTCGAGTGTCCGAATTGTTTCGGTCAAGGCTGAGGGAACGACCCCAAGCAACAGCGCAGCTCGGGTGAAGGACCCCTCATCCATGACAGTGAGCGCTGCCCTCAGGTGGCGCAAACCGATGTTCGTGTTTTCTGGAAATATCTTCATGGAAGAAACAGCTCCAGTTCAGCGGTGGTTGGTCGAGGCGGGACGCAGGGACACCCTGGTACTGGAACCATCTTTTACCCCGGCTCAGAATGATTGCTTTGCGAGTTTGATATCATTGCTTACCGGATCGGATCCAATAACCGTTAGCGGGGCTCGAAGATGGCGCGGCCAAAGTTCGTATTTTCCGAAAATATTTTCATATCTTTCTAATTATACGAACGTCGTCTTTGTGGTTCAATGCCCTTCCGTGATGCCCTTGGTTACAGTGATAATGCACCAGAACATAAAGAAGCCCCTTTATCATCCTGCTCTTGAACGACTTCCTGCTCTTCTGAAGGAAAAGGGGTTTCGTGGCGACGTCGCAAGTGATGCTGCACTTCTCGCGGCCATGTCCACCGACAACAGCGTCTATGCGATCGCGCCGGATATCGTCGTTGCCCCACGCGATGCCGAGGACGTGCGACGGCTGATGCGTGTCCTCGATACTGATGATCTGAGAAACGTTCCCGTTACGGCGCGCGGTGGCGGCACGGGCACCAACGGCCAGAGCCTGAATGCCGGCATCATCGTAGACTTTCAGAAGTACATGAACCGTCTACTGGCGGTGAACGTCGAAGAGCAGTGGGGAGAGGTGGAGCCCGGCATCGTTCTTGATGAACTGAACGCGCAGCTTGCGTCGACCGGTCTCTTTTTTGCGCCGACGACATCAACGGCGAGCCGCTGCACCATTGGTGGCATGGTAAGCACGGATGCGTCGGGCAAGGGGTCGCGGCGTTACGGCAAGACCAGCGACAATATCCTTGGAATGGAGCTCGTTCTCGATGGCGGGCGGACATTGGACAGTGCCGCGCCACCACCCGATTGGGCTCATGCAATGCTCCTGGAGATCGAGGGGGCCTGTCAGTCGGGTCGCGAAGCACTGCTGAAAAAGGTGCCGGCGCTTTCACGGCGTTTTACGGGTTACGATCTCGAGCGGGCCAAACCGCCTGGAGGCGATCTCGAATGGTGGCGGCTACCGATCGGCGCGGAAGGCACCCTCGGTCTCGTCACGCGGGTAAGATTGCGTCTGCTGCCGAAGCCGAAATTCAGGCGACTGGTCGTCATCGGCTTCGAGACATTTGCCGCAGCACTTGATGCGGGCGGTGCCCTCCTGGCGCATGATCCGCTGGCGATCGAAGTCATGGACGAATGGGTCCAGGGCCTGGCCGAAACGGCCGGAATTCTGCAGGCGCTGCCTGCCGGGCTTCGCGCTCGCGACGGGCAGCCGATTGCCTATAATTTCGTGGAGTTCGTCGGAGACGACGAAGCCGATCTCGCACGGCAGGTTGAAGCTCTGCGCAAGAGCGCGCTGACGCTTACCGGTGCAATCGCAAGCCATGTGGCCGTGGATGATATCGAAATGGCTGCGCTCTGGCAGGTCAGGGCGGCAAGTGTCGGGTTGCTCGGCAAGGTCGGTGGCACACGCCGGCCAATTGCTTTCGTCGAGGACTGCGTGGTGCCTGTCGAAAACCTTGCCGCCTTCGTCAGGGACTTTACGGGGCTGCTGAGCACCAACGGCTTGAACTTTGGCATGTATGGGCATGTCGACGTTGGCTGCCTGCACATCCGCCCTGCCCTCAATATCGATCGCGACGAAGACAGGGCAATCATGAAGGCGATCTCGGACGGCGTGTTCGAATTGACGCGCCGGCATGGCGGCATCTTCTGGGGGGAGCACGGCAAGGGCGTGCGCGGCGCCTATCTGGCGGAGTTCGTTGGCGCCACGGCCTACGACGCGTTCGGCCGCATCAAGCGGGCATTCGACCCGCGGCAGCGATTCAACCCGGGAAAGCTCGTCGCGGACCCCGAGGCCCTGATGGGTATCGAGACGACCCCGTTCCGCAGCGTCAACACCGAAGACGGCGATCCTCTCAGCCTGGCGTTCAAGTGCAACGGCAATGCACAGTGTCTGAGCTATCAGCGCAGCACCGTCATGTGCCCCTCGTTCAAGGCGACCCGTGACCTTCGCCATTCCCCGAAAGGCCGCGCCGACGCGCTGAGACATTGGCACCAGATGCATCGGGGCGGCCATGCGACCGAGGAGCTGGAGGATGATGTCCTGGCCGCGCTCGACGGATGCCTTGGCTGCAAGGCCTGTGCGACGAGTTGCCCGGTACAGGTCGACATACCCGAGATGAAATCGCATTTCCTCGACCGGCTCTATCGGAAGCGTCGGCGATCACTGGCGGACAAGGCAGCGCTGTTGCTGGAGGAATATTCGCCGGTTCTGGTTCGTCACAGAAAATTCGCGGCGATTTTTGCAAGACTGTTCAACCCGCTGATGGAGACACTGTCTGGTCTGCGCGACCTTCCTTCACTGGCATTTCACGATGTGGGCAGAGGCGGATATCAGACCTTTTGCGCCGAAGTGATCGCAAAACGGCAATGGCACGACGAGACGGTCTTCATCTGGCAGGATCCGTTTACGGCGCTTTTCGACACACAGGCCGCCCTGGCGCTCGCAGATGGTCTTAGCCGGCTTGGCTACCGGCCTGTTTTTGTTGCGATGTCCCCGGGGGGAAAGGCGGCCCACGTGCTTGGCGACAGAACCCGGTTCATCAGGCAGGCCAGGAAACTGAGGTCGGCGATCGACAAGGTTGCCGGATCCGGCAGGGCGATGGTGGGGGTCGATCCGGCTTTCGTCATGATGATCCGCCAGGAATACAAAAAGGCCGGCCTGGCGGGGGAGCCTATTCTTCTTGTCCAGGAATTCCTGAGCAAGGAAATCGCCAAGGGACGCGCCCTGCCGAAGCTGAACCCGGCGCGATTGCCACGCAAGCTGTTCGTCCATTGCAGCGAAAGCGCTGGCGGCAGCCCGATGGACTGGAAGAGGGTTCTTGCTGCTCTTGGCGCGCCGGTCGAAATTGCGGCAACCGGATGTTGCGGCATGGCCGGCATGTTTGGTCATCAGGAGCGGCACCAGGCCCTCAGCAGGCAGACTTTTGATCTTTCCTGGGCGGGCCAGCTGCAGGGCGAAGACGAGGCGATGGTCTCCGGCTTTTCATGCCGTTGCCAAACGAAGCGATTCTCTTCTATTCGGGGTGAACATCCCCTGCGATGGATTGCCGACGCAATCGATGCTGGATGAAGGCGGTACCTCCGCGGCGCGAATAGATGAGGCGAGAATGTATGAGATTGATGCTCTCGACAGGAAAATCATTCGGCAATTGCGTCTGAACTCCCGGATATCCAATGTCGACCTCGGCAAGGAAGTCGGCCTGTCCGCCTCTGCCTGCCTGCGCCGCATAGGCCTGATGGAAAAGGCAGGTATTATCAGTGGTTATACAGCCATAGTTGATGTGGTGGGTGAGGAAGCAATTGCGGTCATCATCCAGATCACACTGGAGCGTCAGACGGAGGAATACCTCAATCGCTTCGAAGCCGCCGTGCGCAAGTATCCGGAGATCCGCGAGTGCTTCCTGATGACGGGCGGGTCCGACTACATGCTTCGCGTTGACGTCGAGAGTGCCGGCGCTTTCGAACGAATCCACAAGGAAATCCTTTCTGCCCTGCCTGGGGTGCTGCGGATCAATTCCAGCTTTTCCATCCGCAACGTCCTGTCGACACGCGAGAAATAGACTTCTGGCAGGGGGCGGCGCGCTGACGAAGCGTTCGACGAGCTAGAACGGCGCGGGCTTCGGCCCTTTGTCCATATACTGCGCGGTTTGGATTTGTGCGGCGACCGCTGGACGTGCTTGTCGGCCGATGGCGCCGATGTGGCCCGTAACTTCAAACGGAACCTGATTTGCCCCGAACGCATGGAGAGGCGGAGATGCCATCCATCCATTTCGACCACAAGAGATCTGATTGGAATACTGAGTGCGCGCTCCTTGACAAACAAGACGTCGCAACATCGGGAGGTGGGTTCGTTTTCGTCCAGGTCTGGCGAGAAATTATATTAGCAGGACTGTAAATAAAGTTTAGTGTGGGGCGCTTTCGGGACCGGCGTCCCGAAGGTGCGCCGTAACAGGAGGCCCCCCTTGCGCCAACCCCCGCCGGGGAGGCCTCCTGTCATAAGCCCGCCTCGGGTGAGGTTCTAAAAGAAGTGGGAACCAACGGGCCCCCTATCCGTTTGGGGTTGGGCTTTGCGTATCTTCTTCCCCGCGAGGCCTCAACGTCCTATTGACCCTGAAACCGCGACTTCCGGGGTTCAAAAACTCCAACCCCGCTTCCTTCAGCGGGGTTCTTTTCGTTCCGACGGTCACGCTACCTACCTCTTTTTGATTTCCCGCGACCTTGGCGTCAACATGCGCCCCCCAAGCAACAAGAACCGCGCGCTTCCTGCCCGCGCCTGACGAGCACGTTACGTCATAAGAACTTCAAGACGGCGTGGCGCTCGAGTGCTAGCCTTGCAACAGGCAGCAGTCGGAGTCGGGCAGCAAGATGTATGATTATTGTATCATTGGCGGTGGCATCGTCGGTTTGGCGGCCGCCATGGCGTTGCAGGAAAGGATGCCGGGCGCCAGCATCGTAATCCTGGAAAAGGAGCCCGAGCTTGCGAGACATCAGACAGGCCACAACAGTGGCGTCATCCATGCCGGAGTTTACTATGCTCCCGGTTCGCTGAAGGCAAAGCTTTGCCGTGAGGGCGCAGAGGCGACGAAGCGCTTCTGCACTGAGAACCGCATCCCCTTTGAAACCTGCGGAAAGCTTTTGGTCGCGACTGATCATGCGGAGATGCAGCGCATGGAGGCGCTTGAGGACAGGGCGCGGCAAAACGACATCGACTATGCGCGGCTGTCGACGGTGCAGCTGAGAACCGATGAGCCCAATATCGCGGGTCTCGGTGCCCTTCTCGTCCACTCCACGGGGATCGTCGACTATGCAATTGTCGGCCGTGCCATGGCACGGGCGATCGAGACCGGAGGCGGTGAAATCAGGCGCGGAACGGCAGTCAGAGCCATTCACGAACACGAGAAGGGCGTGCGCATCGAAAGCGCGTCCGGTCCTGTCGAAGCGAGGAGACTGATAGCCTGCGCCGGTCTCCAATCGGACCGCATCGCATTGATGGCCGGCGTGAAGATCAGCCACCGGATCGTGCCTTTCCGGGGGGAATACTACGCACTGCCGGCATCGAAGGCAAAGGTCACGCAGCGCCTGATCTATCCGATCCCCGATCCGGATCTGCCGTTCCTCGGAATTCACCTGACGCGAACGATCGACGGTGGCATGACCGTCGGCCCGAACGCAGTGCTTGGCTTTTCGCGCGAGGGCTATATCAAGGGCAGCTTTGCGATCGCTGATGTCGCCAGTATGACGACATTTCCCGGCTTCTGGAAAATGGCACGGAGGAACTGGCGCTCGGCAATCTCAGAATTTGCCAATTCCGCATCGCGCGCCCGCTATCTTGCCGAATGCCGGAAATATTGCCCGTCCCTGACAATTGATGACCTGCAGAGCCCACAGGCTGGCATTCGCGCCCAGGCGGTCATGGACGACGGAAGTCTGGTCCATGATTTTCTCTTCAAGCAGACCGAACGAATGCTGCATGTCTGCAATGCCCCCTCACCCGCGGCAACCTCGGCCATCCCGATCGGCCGGATGATCGTGGACCGGTTGCTTGAGGGCGAGGCAACCAAGGCGCCCGCCGCCCCGGAACACGCTCGAGCTTGACATTCAGGTTGAGCCGGTTTGACGTTCGTGTGCGTCAGGGGGTCGCGAGCCCCGATCAACGGCGAGCAATATACCGGTGACCCGTTGGACACTTCGCCCGAGGGAAAGGGTGACGAGAACGTGTCTCCCGTGCCTGAGCATTCTCTCCCGCCACAGCGGCCGCGGTCTTCGGCCGCAACAGCAGATTCAGCTGGAAATATGCCAGGGGGCATCTAGGTAACGCTGAATCGGATGACAAAAAAGTATCGGCCGGCGGGGTCAAATGTGGTGGAGCCCCCCGTCGCATCCGGCTAAACTTCTTCCATGGTCGCGGAATGGAGCCGGGAGAGCTCCTCCGTTCAAGGCCCGGCAGCAGAGTGTATCCCAGGGAGGGATTGTCGTATGCGGGATGTATCAGAGCCCGATCTGGAAGTCGTCCAGATACGATCCGGCGAGTCCTTCAAGATGTGGTCGCACGGATATCCCTATCATACGGTGCGGTGGCATTTTCATCCCGAGTACGAGATCCACCTCATCACCGAGACGTCCGGCTGCTATTTTGTCGGCGACTTCATCGGTGACTTCCAGCCGGGCAATTTTGTCATGACCGGCCCAAACCTGCCACACAACTGGGTGAGCGACGTGGTCGACGACAGGCGCATCGAGCAGCGATGCCTGGTTCTGCAATTCTCCGAGGCCTTCATCGATGGCCTGCTTTCCATTCTTCCGGAGCTCAAGGGTTTCCGCTCGGTGCTTGCCGATAGCCGTCGGGGCGTGCTCTTCCCGCTCGAGACGGCTCAACTTGCAAAGCCGATCATGCAGGAAATGCTGGAGGCCGTGGGTGCCCGTCGCATCGCTCTCTTCATGCAACTCGTCGAACTCCTGACCGGCGCCAGCAATCACGTCGCGCTCACGACATCCGACTACCAGCCCGATCCCTCCGGTTACATGTCGATCGGCACCAACAAGGCGCTGGCGTATATCCGCGAGCGCCTGACCGAACCGTTTTCAGAGACCGATCTGGCGGCGATTGCCGGTCAGACGCCGAGCGCATTTTCCAGGTCGTTTCGCAAGCACACCGGCTTCTCGGTGGTTCAGTATGTCAACCGGCTGCGCATCAACCTCGCCTGTCAGCTGCTGATGAGCAGCCAGGAGTTGGCGGTGATCGATATCTGCTACGCATCGGGTTTCAACAACCTTTCGAATTTCAACAGGCACTTTCTTGCGCAGAAAGGGATGCCGCCCTCGAGGTTCCGAGCCCTGAGGGCACAAAACGAAAAAGCGGTGGAGGCCGCCTAACTCAAGGAGGACAGGGAGGAGACAGGACACATTGAGGGCGAGTGCGAACGGAGACCGTGGCGGCCTCCGCAAGGGATCGCTTGTCTTCAAATTTGGAAACAGGTGCAGCTCACAAGTGCGGCCGGCTGCCGTCTTTGACCGTCAGCTTCGGACCGGGGCTCTGTACGCTTTCGAAACTCGGGCCAGCCACGGGTCTGAGTCAGTAACCGCAACAATCGATCTCTTCAATGGAGAAACCGAAAATGACTGAACTTTCGACGAAACTCGCAGGCGCCGCGGTTCTGGCGCTGGGCCTTCTCAGTGGAACGTCCGTTTTTGCACAATCGGCCAAAGTCACGGACGCGACCGTCGCCTTCCTGATGCCCGACCAGAGCTCGACACGTTATGAAGAGCATGATTTCCCGGGCTTCCAAGCCGAAATGGCAAAGCTCTGCGCCGGCTGCAAGGTAATCTACCAGAACGCCAACGGCGACGCATCGCGCCAGCAGCAGCAATTCAACTCTGCGATTTCGCAGGGTGCCAAGGCAATCATACTTGACCCGGTCGATTCCACCGCTGCTGCTTCGCTGGTGAAGATGGCACAGAGCCAGGGCGTCAAGGTCATCGCCTATGACCGCCCGATCCCGTCCGCAGCAGCCGACTACTACGTTTCCTTCAACAATGAAGAGATCGGCAAGATGATTGCCGCATCGCTCGTGGAGCATCTGAAGAAGAACAAAGTCAAGCCGGAAGATGGTGGTCTGCTCGAAATCAACGGCTCGCCGACCGACGCGGCCGCCGGCCTGATCAAGAAGGGCATCCATGCGGGCATCGCCGAGGGCGGATACCAGGTTCTGGCCGAATACGACACACCGGAATGGGCGCCCCCGAAGGCTCAGCAGTGGGCAAGTGGCCAGATCACCCGCTTCGGCAAGAAGATCATCGGCGTCGTGGCGGCAAATGACGGTACCGGCGGTGGAGCCGTCGCCGCCTTCAAGGCGGCTGGTGTGGATCCGGTCCCGCCAGTGACAGGCAATGACGCGACGATTGCCGGCTTGCAGCTGATCATCGCCGGCGATCAGTACAACACCATCTCCAAGCCGAGCGAGATCGTTGCTGCCGCTGCGGCCAACGTCGCGATGCAGTTGCTTGCCGGTGAAACGCCGAAGGCCGATACCAAGCTGTTCGACACGCCGACGCAGTTGTTCACGCCGGCACTCGTGACGGCCGAAAACCTCAAGGCCGAGATCATCGACAAGACGGTCAACGGCAAGCCGATCCAGACACCCGAACAGCTTTGCGGCGACCGCTACGCGGAAGGCTGCAAGAAGCTTGGCATTGGCAGCTAACAGCTCCTCCCGAGGGCCCTCCGGCGCTTGGCGTCGGGGGGCTCATTGCAGGTATCATGCGAAAGTACGGAAAGGCTTGCCTCGATGACGAACAATCAACACGACGCGCCTCCGACCGGCGAGCTGGTGCTCAGCCTGCGTGGCGTCTCCAAGAATTTCGGCGCCGTGTCGGCCCTGACGGATATCGATCTCGACGTCCATGCGGGAGAGGTCGTGGCTCTGGTCGGCGACAATGGTGCTGGAAAGTCGACGCTCGTCAAAATTCTTGCCGGCGTGCACCAGCCGACATCGGGCACGGTCACCTTCGCAGGCAAGCCGGTGACGCTCTCCGACCCCAGCACCGCACTTGATCTGGGCATTGCGACGGTGTTTCAGGATCTCGCCCTTTGCGAAAATCTGGATGTTGTCGCCAACATCTTCCTTGGGCGGGAGACCAGTCCGCTGCAGCTTGACGAAGTGTCGATGGAGGTGCGTTCCTGGAAGCTTCTGAATGAACTCTCTGCGCGCATCCCAAGCGTTCGCATTCCGATCGCCTCGCTTTCCGGTGGTCAGCGCCAGACGGTGGCGATCGCCAGATCACTGCTCCTGGAACCGAAGCTCATCATGCTCGATGAACCGACGGCCGCACTTGGCGTGGCGCAGACGGCGGAGGTCCTGAACCTCATCGAACGGGTCCGCGACCGTGGCCTCGGTGTCATCATGATCAGCCACAACATGGAAGACGTCCGGGCCGTGGCGGACCGCATCGTGGTCCTGCGCCTCGGTCGCAACAATGGAATATTCTATCCCGACGCAACCAACCAGGAACTCGTCAGTGCCATCACCGGAGCTGCCGACAATTCCGTCTCCCGCAGGGCAAGCCGACGCCAGCTGTCGCAGGAGATCACTGATGGAGACAGCCCATGAGCAGCAACGCCAATCAGAACGCGCCATCCGCGCCGTTGCTGGATAGAAGCGACGTTCGCGTCAAACATGAAACCGGCGTCAGCGGCGCCGTCCGGGCCTTCGCCGATCGCGTGCGATCGGGTGACCTTGGATCATTGCCTGTTGTCGTCGGGCTGGTTCTCATCTGGACAGTGTTCGCCTCGCTCAATCCGATCTTCCTTTCGGCCAACAATCTCGTCAACCTTTTGTTCGACGCTTCCACGGTTGGCGTTATCTCGCTCGGCATAGTCTGCATCCTGATGGTCGGCGAAATCGACCTTTCCGTCGGCTCGATCAGCGGCTTTGCCTCGGCACTTGTCGGTATGCTGTGGGTCAACGAAGGCTGGCCGGTTGCCCTGGCGATTCTTGCCGCTCTTGTCGCAGGTGGCGTCATCGGCGCTCTGTACGCATTGCTGTTCAATCGCCTGGGAATGCCGAGCTTCGTTTCGACCCTGGCCGGGTTGCTCGCGGTTCTCGGCATGCAACTCTATCTTCTCGGCGCGACCGGCTCGATCAACCTGCCTTACGGTTCGGCGGTCGTGAATTTCGGGCAGCTGCTCGTCATGCCCGATCCGGTTTCCTACGTGCTCGCCGCCATCCCAGGGATCGTGCTGTTCGTGACCGGCTACCGGACCGTCGTTCGCCGACGTGAGGCAAGCCTGTCCTCACGCTCGCTCGGCAGCCTCGTCTTGCGTGCAATCCTCATCACCGTTGTGCTGGAACTCATCGTCTTCTATCTCAACCAGGACCGCGGCATTCCGTGGATGTTCGGCCTTTTCGTGGGATTGGTCGTGGCCATGAGCTACGCGCTGACCCGGACCAAGTGGGGGCGCTCAATGACGGCTGTTGGCGGCAATCGCGAGGCTGCGCGCCGTGCCGGCATCAATGTCCGGATGATCTACACGAGCGCCTTCATGCTCTGTTCGATGCTGGCTGCGCTGGGTGGCGTGCTGTCTGCGGCTCGTCTTGCATCGGCAAGCCAGCAGGCCGGAACGGGCGACGTCAACCTCAATGCCATCGCTGCTGCGGTCATCGGCGGAACCAGCCTGTTTGGCGGTCGCGGCAGTGCCTATTCGGCCCTGCTCGGCATCATCGTCATCCAGTCGATCGCCAACGGACTGACGCTGCTCGATCTGTCATCGTCGCTTCGCTACATGATCACGGGGGCCGTTCTTGCCATTGCCGTCATCGTCGATTCACTCGCACGCCGTTCAAGAGTGTCGCACGGACGCGCGTAGACCCGAGATAAAAGGTCCCGAGATAAAAGGTCCAAGATAAAAGGTAAGGAATGCTATGAGACAGGAACTTTCGGGAAAGGTCGCAGCGGTCACCGGCGCGGCTTCGGGGATCGGCCTTGAATGCGCCAAGGCGCTGCTTGCCGAGGGCGTCAGTGTCGTTCTCATCGATCGGGCAGAGGATTCCTTGAGGAATATCTGCTCTGACCTTGGCCCGCAGGCATTTCCGCTGGTCATCGATCTGACGAACCCGCAAAGCGTTGCAACGATGATGCCGCAAATCCTGGAAAAGTTCGGCAAGCTTGACATCTTCCACGCCAATGCCGGTGCCTATATCGGCGGCGATGTCGTCGACGGGGATCCCGATGCCTGGGATCGCATGTTGAATTTGAACGTCAATGCTGCCTTTCGCTCGGTTCAGGCCGTCTTGCCGCATATGGTTGAACGGCAGACCGGCGACATCATCATGACGAGCTCTATCGCGGGCCTGGTTCCCGTGGTTTGGGAGCCGATCTATACTGCCTCCAAGTTCGCCGTGCAGGCGTTTGTTCACACTGTTCGGCGACAGGTCATGAAGCATGGCATCCGCGTCGGCGCCGTCGCGCCGGGTCCCGTCGTCACCGCCCTGATCAGCGATTGGCCGAAGGCCAAGCTCGAGGAGACCATCGCAGCAGGCGGTCTAATGGAAGCCAGCGAAGTGGCCGATGCCGTCATGTTCATGCTGACGAGACCGCGCAACGTGACAATTCGCGACCTCGTCATTTTGCCTCACAGCACGGATCTCTAGACATGGCACGCTATTTTCTCGGCATAGATGTCGGTACCGGCAGCGCGCGCACGGGGGTATTCAACGAGAGCGGCGATCTGCTCTCATCAGCCAAGCAGCCGATTGCCATCTGGCATGAGGCTGGCGGCATCGTGGAGCAGTCCAGCGAGGATATCTGGCGGGCAGTATCCGGCACCGTTCGTCAGGCCGTCGCAGATGCGGACATCGACCCGGCCTTGATCGCCGGCATCGGCTTCGACGCCACCTGTTCGCTGGTGGCTGTCGGCACGGGTGGAGCCCCGATCAGCCTCAGCCGTTCCGGTGACCCCGACAGAAACATCATCGTGTGGATGGATCACCGGGCGGTCGCAGAAGCCGACGAAATCAACGGCGGCGGGCATGCGGTGCTGCGTTATGTCGGGGGTCGCATCTCGCCCGAGATGGAGACCCCGAAACTCCTGTGGCTGAAGCGACACCTCCCCGAGCAATACCAGGCAGCCACCCACTTCTTCGACCTTTCCGACTATCTTACGTGGCGTGCCACGGGAAGCCTGGCACGATCGGTCTGCACGGTGACCTGCAAATGGACCTATCTCGCCCATGAAGGGCGCTGGGACGCCGACTATTTTCGGGCCATCGGCCTTGAGGATCTGGCCGCCGATGAATTCAGGCGGATCGGGACGGACATTGTCGCGCCGGGCGTCGCGCTTGGCACCGGGCTTTCCGTCGAGGCGGCTGCCGAGCTCGCCCTGCCGGTCGGCACGCCTGTGGGCGCAGCGCTCATCGATGCGCATGCTGGAGGCATTGGAACGCTGGGCGCAGGTGAGAACGAAACAGAACGAAGCGCCGACATCGGCCGACGGCTCGCCTATATCTTCGGGACCTCGGCTTGCTCGATGGCGACAACAGGGCAACCCACCTTCGTCGATGGGGTCTGGGGTCCGTATTTTTCCGCGATGGTTCCAGGCCTCTGGCTGAACGAGGGCGGACAGTCGGCGGCAGGCGCCGCAATCGACTATCTGGTGCGCATGCACCCGGCCGCCGGCGTAATCGAGGCGCGTGCCAAGGCGGAGGGATTGTCGCTCGTCGGCTATCTGGAGCGAGCAGCCGCTCGCGCAGGGGATGGTGTTGCCGACCTCGCTGATGGTATTGTCGTCGTGCCCGAATTTCTCGGCAACCGGGCGCCCTTTGCCGACCCTGATGCACGAGCCCTGATCGCCGGATTGACGCTCGACGAAAGCGAGGCTTCGCTTGTCGCACTTTACGTGGCGGGCCTTGCAGGTCTCGGCTGCGGGCTGCGGCAACTGCTTGACGCATTGGCCGACAAGGCGATCGATATCGACTTGATCATGGCCAGTGGTGGAGCGGCAAACAGCCCCCTCGTCCTGCAGATGATCGCGGATTCCACGGCAACGGAGGTGGCCAGCGTGACAAGCCCTGAGCCGGTGCTGCTTGGGGCTGCAATGCTCGGGGCGGTCGCCGGCGGACACTACCCGGACCTTTCCAGCGCGATGGCTGTCATGTCGCGTATTGCAAGGGTCTATCGCCCTGTTTCGGGCGCGCTTCGAGACAAGCACGATCGGCGATATCAGGCGTTCAAGCTGCTGCAGGAAACGGGTCGTCGATTGCGCGAGATGGTCTGACAAGGCTGGTGCCGTCCACATCCCTTGCCTCCATGTTGCAGCCCGGGGTGCCTGAATACCGGAGCAGATCGGTCCCGGGCTTCACGGCCGGTCGCTGGCTGATTGCTGGCGACCTTGCTGATGCTTGTTGCTTTCTTGTCCCGTTTACATTGCCGCGAAATAGGGATATTTTCTGTCCTTAATAGGTGCCGCTCGGTACCCTTTCGGACGGAAATGATGATCCTGAAAAGCCAAGTCGAATGGGCGCTGCATTGTTGCGCCATACTTGCCGGTCTGCCCGAAGGTCGTTACCTGTCGACGAAGGCGTTGGCCGAGTTCCACGGACTTCCGAAGGAATATCTTTCGAAGGCGCTGCAGAGCCTTTCTCAAGCAGGTCTCGTCCATACGACGCTCGGCCCATCTGGCGGCTACAGACTGGCAAGAGCACCAGCCGATCTGACCTTTCTCGACATCGTCGAGGCCGTCGAAGGTAAGGCGCAGACGTTTGTCTGCAACAACATCAGAGCCAACAATCCCTGTCGGCCCCACGGCTATTGCGAAAGCAGTCCATGCGCGGTGGCGCGCGTCATGTGGGAGGCCGACGAAGCGTGGCGCCAGAAATTGCGCAGCGTCAGCTTTTCCGATCTGATCGAGACCCTGGCGAGGGATATTCCGCCGGACCTTTGGAAGAACAGCTCCGAGTGGGTTTTAGAGCGAGCTGGCTGATCGCAGTTTGACCTCGCTTGGGTCGGGCAATGCGTAGAGATAGCTCTGAGGGGGCATTGCGAGCGAGAGCCCGCTTTCCCGGCAGTGGCGGTGGACGAGATCGATCACTTCGTTGCGCGCCGGCGTCCTGTTTGCTGGACTGGTCACGCGAAACTGCAATTCTGCCTCGATTGCGACAGCATCAATCCCCTTGAGAGCGACGATCGGCGGTGGATCCTGGACGATGCGGGTGCTCGATTGCAACGCGGTTCGCAATGCCTCCTCGACAAGCTGCGGGCTATGGTTTGCCGCGATCCGGACAAGCAGCGTGATCTGATGCGTTTCATCGGGACGGCTGAGGTTGGTAAGCCCCACCTTCGCCAGGGCGCTATTGGGCAGAATGACGACATTGTGAGCGCCGGTGAGCAGAAAGGTGGAGCGCCAGTTATTCTCGATGACGCGGCCCTCGGTGCCGTCGCCAAGCAAGATCCAGTCACCGATGGCAAAGGGCCGCCCCAATGTCAGCGCGATCCCCGAGAACACGTCGCCGAGGGTATTTTGCAGCGCCAGGCCGAAGATGATGGCAACCACACCCGACGTTGCCACCAGGGTGCCGATCGGTGCTTTGAAAACGAAGCCCAGGATGGACAGCGCGACACCGAGATAGACGACGGCCACGATCAGATCCTGCAACAGCCGCGCTTCATGCGGTCTCTTTTCCAGAACGATATAGATCCGTACGAAGCCGATGAGGGTCCATGCCAGATGTGTCCACCACAATACCCTTGCCGAGATGGACAGGAATGCCATCGCGCCGGCAAGCTGCGTCTCCTCAACGCGATGAGGCAGGATGCCTGCCATAACGAGGACGGCGGTCATGCCTGCAAAGAAGAGGATCTGGACGATCAGCCGGGCAGTCGGGCGGTCACGGCCCTGGAGATGCCAGACAACTATGCCGGCTACGCCCAGAAGGTTGATCAGAACAAGCGGCAACGAAAGTGGGTCGTTGAACATGGCAGCTCCGATCGCGATAATTGCCGCGCTGTGGGGGGCCGAGTGCGCGGTCGACAGCCGGCCCCGTCCTCGCCTACTTCTTCAAGGGATAGGTCAGTTCTTTCTGGTCGGTGTCAACCACGAAAACGGCAAGGAGCTTGGCCGGCTTTACCTTGCTGCCGTTTGCGCTGACGCCATGACGGTCGCCCGGCATCTCCGAGAAGCTCTCGCCAGCCTTGTAGGTTTTCACCGGCCCATCATTGACCTGGCTGCGGATCGAGCCTTCCAGGACCGTTGCATAGATGAAGGCGGAAGTCGGATGCGTGTGCCCCTCGGAAGAGCCGCCCGGACCATACTCGACCAGAACACCCTTGATGCTCTTGCCCGGGGCGTTCGGCAGTTCATGCTCATAGACGAGCGTGACCTTGGCAGCCTTGCCGCCTGCCTCGGCGGCAACGGCTGTGTTGAATGATGCGGCTGCAAGCGCAGCCGCGACAAAAAGCGACTTCATCATTTCAAGATTCCTTTTGTGGGTGGTTATTTCCGCGCGGATGGCTTTGAGGTTGCAGGCCTAGTTGAGGCCGGCCTAGTTGAGGCCGGCCTTGTCGAGGCCATAAGCCTTGTCGGCGGAGCCGGGTACGGCCTTGAAGGCGATGCTCGCGCGGTTCCAGGCATTGATGACCATGATCGAGAAAGTCAGGTCGGAGACTTCCTTTTCCGAAAGCTGACCACGGACCCGCTCGTAGAGTTCGTCGGGGATCCCGCCTTCCGGAAGTTTGGTGACGGCCTCGGTCCAGGCAAGAGCTGCCCGCTCGCGCGGAACGAAGAGGTTCGATTCACGCCAGATCGCGACATGATAGAGGCGCAGTTCGCTTTCGCCGTGGATCTTGGCTTCCTTGACATGCATGTCGAGGCAGAAGGCGCAACCGTTGATCTGGGATGCCCGGATGTTCACAAGATCGCGGATTTTCTGCTCGATGGTGCTGTCCTTCAAGCTCATGCTGAGATCCGAGATCTTCTTGAAGAGTTCAGGGGAATGCTGTGCGTAGTTGAGGCGCTGTGACATGTCTGTCTCCTTAATTACGGATATCATGTATCCTTATGGACATAAGATATCCGTAATTACTGGACAGTAAAGCGCTTCCGACCTAGACTGCTGCATAAGGCTTATGTCGAAATGTATGAGGGACGAATGGACATCGTATCTGCGCTGAGAGCCTTCCTCCGGGTTGCGGAGACGGGCTCGTTTTCTGCAGCGGCGATCGACCTCGACCTGACACAGCCGGCGGTCTCCCGGCAGGTCTCCGCTCTGGAAGGACATCTCAACACACGCCTGCTGCATCGTAGTACGAATGCGCTTGCCCTGACGGTCGAGGGCGAGCAGATGATTGCGATGGCGCTGAAGGTGGTCGAAGCGGTGGACGCGCTCAACGAGGCGACCTGTGCCGAGGCCACCACCGTATCCGGTCGGGTGCGGCTCACCCTGCCCGCGCCGCTTGGTCTTTACGTCAGCGAGCGCCTTGCCGGTCTGCTCGATCGCCATGCCGGGCTTTCCGTCGAGTTGATTTTTCGCGAGGAACCGTCCGACCTGATCGGCGATGGCATCGACCTTGAAGTGCGCCTCGGTCCCGTCTCTGACTGCAATCTGATGTGCCGGCGGATTGGATGGACGACCGCCTTTCTCGTTGCGGCACCGAGCTATGTCGAACGACGAAGCATGCCCGAAACGCCCGACGACGTCGGCGGCCATGACTGCATCTGTTACAGCCGCGCCGGAGATTTGCGCTCGTGGACATTTTCCAATGGTTCCGACGAGACTTCGGTGCGCGTCGCGCCACGCCTGATTGCCAACAATGCGGTCGCGGTGCATCGCGCGGTACTGGCCGGGGGCGGTCTTGCAGTGCTCTCGCACATCCTCGCCTGCCCCGACATCGAGGCCGGCAGGCTGATAAACGTGATGCCCGATTTTCCTCCGGCACGCCTGCCGATCAACGTCGTCTACCCATCGCGCAAGAACCTGCCGTTGCGGGTCCGCACAGTCCTTGATTTCCTGGTACAGACGGTGCGGGAAGACCCTTTGATGGTATCCTCACTCGGTTCTTGAGCGTTTCCTGGCGCACAAGGGACTTGCGAAAGCCGCGCGCATTTTCATTCTGGAGGCAAGGGGAGGAACCATGAGTCGCAATATCATTCTTGTCGATCCGTTGCCGCGAACGCTCGATCTCATCATGACGCCGGATGTTCGCCGCCGTCTTGAGCAACTCGGAGATGTCGTCGTCTCCGAAGATCGGCAAATGCCGGCTGACCAGGTGGAAGCCCTGTTGCCGGATACGGTGCTGATCTTCGGTCAGACCGACATGCCGAAGGAGCGGCTGAATCGCGCGCCGAGGCTAAAGGCAATCATCAATGTCGAGTCGAACTTCCTGCCGAACATCGACTACCAGGCCTGTGTCGAGCGGGGCATCTGGGTGATCACCCCTGCATCGGCCTTCGCCTCACCCGTTGCCGAAGCTGCACTCGGCATGGCGATCGATCTTGCCCGCGGTATCACCATGGCTGACCGGCAGTTTCGAGCCGGTGTCGAAGACTATGGCCTTGCGGGAAACGAAGGAACGTTTCGCTTCGCCAGCGCACCGGTCGGCCTGGTCGGCTTTGGTGATCTCGGTCGCCAATTGCGCGAGCTTGTCCGGCCGTTTCGCAATACGGTGCGCGTCTTTGATCCCTGGTTGCCGGCCGAGATCATCGAGCGGCTCGACTGCATGCCGGCATCGCTGGATGAGGTCCTCAGCCAAAGCCGTGTCGTCTTCGTCTTTGCCAGTGTGACAAGCGAGAACGAAGGGTTCATCGGCCGGAGGGAGTTTGCGCTCATGCAGCCCGGCTCCGCCTTCCTGCTGATGAGCCGCGCAGCTGTCGTCGACTTTCCGGCAATGCTCGAAGCGGTGGGTTCTGGCCATATCCGTGCCGCCACCGATGTCTTCCCCGACGAGCCTGTCGCTCCCGACGATCCCGTTCGCAAGGTGGAAGGGCTGTTGCTGTCGGCCCATCGCACCGGCGGCACACGTGACGCCTTCTACGCGCTTGGCTCGATGGCTGTCGCCGATGCAGAGCTCATCATGAAAGGCTTGCCGCCACAGCTTTGCAGAAGGGCGGATCCGGCAACTGCAAGCCGGTTGCGCTCCAAACCGGTCAGCGTTTCCTGACAAGCACGGATGTCGAAGGGGGCAAGACATTCGCCAACAAATTATCCTAAGGCTCTATCGCGCCGCAGGCGGTTAAAGTGCTAGCCTGCGGCAAAAGAAGAATGCCGGAGGATAGGATGACGAAGAAAACGCTTGGCGACTGGCAGGCTCTTGCCGAAAAAGAGTTGAAGGCCTCGCCCGAGACGCTCGTCTGGCACACGCCCGAAGGAATAGACGTCAAGCCGCTCTATACCGAGGGCGACATAAAGGGTGCCGAGCATCTCGGGTCGCTCCCGGGCTTTGCACCTTTTACCCGGGGGCCGCGTGCCACCATGTATGTTGGCCGCCCCTGGACGATCCGGCAATATGCCGGTTTTTCCACCGCAGAGGCCTCCAACGCTTTCTACCGCAAGGCGCTCGCCGCCGGCCAGCAGGGCGTTTCCGTGGCCTTCGATCTTGCAACCCACCGCGGCTATGACAGCGATCATCCGCGCGTCGTCGGCGATGTCGGCAAGGCAGGAGTTGCGATCGACAGCGTCGAGGACATGAAGATCCTGTTCGATGGCATCCCGCTGGAGAAAATCTCGGTCTCCATGACGATGAACGGCGCCGTCATTCCGATACTTGCGAGCTTCATTGTGGCTGGCGAGGAACAGGGTGTGTCCCGGGCTGAGCTTTCGGGGACGATACAGAACGACATCCTCAAGGAGTTCATGGTTCGCAACACCTATATATATCCGCCGGAGCCCTCGATGCGGATCGTTGCGGATATCATCGAATACACGGCAAGGGAGATGCCGAAGTTCAACTCCATTTCGATCTCCGGCTATCACATGCAGGAGGCCGGCGCCACACTGGTTCAGGAGCTCGCCTTCACGCTAGCCGACGGGCGCGAATATGTTCGTGCCGCGCTCGCCAAGGGATTGAACGTCGATGATTTTGCCGGCCGCCTCTCCTTCTTCTTCGCCATCGGCATGAACTTCTTCATGGAAGCGGCGAAGCTGCGTGCTGCGCGCCTGCTCTGGACGCGCATCATGGAGGAGTTCGAGCCCAGGAAACCGTCCTCCCTCATGCTGCGCACGCATTGCCAGACATCCGGCGTCTCGCTGCAGGAGCAGGATCCCTACAACAACATCATCCGCACCGCCTTCGAGGCAATGTCGGCGGTTCTTGGCGGCACGCAGTCGCTCCACACCAATTCCTTCGACGAGGCAATCGCCTTGCCGACGGAATTTTCCGCCCGCATTGCCCGCAACACGCAACTCATTCTTCAGCATGAGACGGGCGTGACCAATGTCGTTGATCCGCTTGCGGGTTCCTACTATGTCGAAAGCCTGACAAAGGCGCTTGCCGACAAGGCCTGGGCCTTGATCGAGGAGGTCGAGGCACTCGGTGGCATGACCAGGGCGGTGAACGAGGGATTGCCCAAGCGGCTCATCGAGGAAGCGGCGACAAGACGCCAGGCGGCAGTCGACAAGGGCGAAGAGGTCATCGTCGGCGTCAACAAATATCGTCTCGAGACGGAAGAAGAGCTCGAGATCCTGGCGATTGACAATGCAGCCGTACGCGCCGCCCAGATTGCGCGGATCGAAGACACGAAACGCCGCCGCGATGGCGTTACAGTACACGCGGCACTCAAGGCGCTCGAGGAGGCCGCAAACAGCGGCAATGGGAACCTGCTTGCGGCAGCCATCGAAGCGGCGCGCGCGCGGGCAACTGTTGGCGAGATTTCGGATGCCATGCGTCGGGCCTTCGGGGACCACGCAGCCGAGCCCGAGGTCATCAGGGACGTCTATGGTCAAGCCTATCGCAACGAGCCGGAGCTGGCAGTCCTGAAGGACCGCATGGTCGAAGTCGGCAAGGTCCTCGGTCACAGGCCGAGAATCATGGTTGCAAAGCTTGGCCAGGACGGTCATGACCGCGGCGCCAAGGTGATCGCCTCAGCGTTTGGCGATATTGGCTTTGATGTGCTGGCAGGCCCCCTCTTTCAGACGCCAAAGGAAGCCGCCGACCTCGCGGTCGCCAGCAAGGTCCACGTGGTTGGCATGTCGTCGCTGGCGGCTGGCCACAAGACACTGGCACCGCAACTGGTTGACGAGCTCAAGGCACAGGGCGCCGGCGATGTCATCGTCGTGGTGGGAGGGGTCGTTCCGCGGCAGGATTACCAGTATCTGATGGACCACGGGGTTGCGGCTGTCTTCGGCCCGGGCACGAACGTTCTCGATGCCGCAAATTCCGTGCTCGATCTGCTCGAGGGCAAACGGCGAAACCGCTAGATCGAGGCAGCGCGACGACGGCGTATTTCGCCGTTGCCGGGCCTTCACGCAAGCTCGCAGGCCATCCTTCGGCGCTTGCGCGCGGCGAGAACGGGCGTTCATGCCCGATTGAAGGCGATTGACGCTGGGAAATGGGCGGTTATGAAAATTAATTTCATGCTTGCAACTTTTCGCGGGATTCGTGTTGACGAGTTCGAAATTTTGTCCCAACTTGACGAAAATAAATTACGTGAATGGGAACGAGAAGAGCATGAAAGTGGGAATTATCGGGCTAGGTTTCAGGCTCGGCTACCTTGGCTACGTCTTCAAGTCCGTTGATGAAAGCTTCGAGATCGTGGGTTACGTCGACCCCGATCCGGCAGGTCTTCCGGGTCTTGTCGAAAAAGGCATCTCTGCCGGCACGGCCTATGCTTCCCCTGAGGAGCTGATCGCCAGGGAAAAGCTCGATCTCCTGATGATCGGTTCGCCCAACCACATGCATCTCGATCATATCAGGCTGGGTCTTGAAAGTGGCCTGAAGGTCTTCTGCGAAAAGCCGATCGTCACGACGGTCGCCGAGAGCATCGAGCTCGCCCGTCTGATGGCGAAGTTCGGTCATGAGCGCCTGATGGTTGGTCTCGTCCTTCGCTATTCGCCCCTCTACAAGGACCTTCGCGCCATTCAGGCCGCAGGCAAGCTTGGACAGATCGTTTCGATCGAGGCCTCGGAGCATATCGAGCCCTACCACGGCGCTTTCTTCATGCGCGATTGGCGTCGCTACGAGCGTTATTCGGGCAGCTTCATGCTGGAAAAGTGCTGCCACGACCTTGATCTCTACAACGGCGTCGTCGGCGCTCGTCCGGAGCGCGTTGCAAGCTTCGGCGGCCGCAAGAGCTTCATTCCGGCCAACGATCCCGCACGCGAAGGCATCAACGACCTGGAGCTTTTTCACCGCAAGCCGAGCGGCTGGATGGGGTCCGACAAGGTTTTCGACAGCGACGGCGACATCATCGACTATCAGGTGGCGATCGTCGAATATGCCAATGGCGTCGGCATGAATTTCCATACCAACCTCAACGTTCCTGACCAGTTCCGCCGTTTTGCCATCATGGGATCGCGCGGCATGGCTGAAGGCGATTTCGTCCGAGGCTATCTTGATGTTCATGAGCAGCTGACAGGCAAGAAGGTTGTCGAGAACAAATACGTCGCGACCGAGCTTTCCCAGCACTACGGCGCCGACGAGCAGATGGCAGCGGATTTGCTCGACAGCGTGCGTACCGGTACCGAACTTCCTGTTTCAACACTCAATGCCCTTGAGGCCGGGATCCTTGCCCTATCGATGGACGAGGCAAGGATGAAAAAGGCGGTGATCGATCTGCGCCCGATTTGGGACAGGTTCGACGAAGCCCTGCACGCAAGAGCGGCTTGAGGAGAACGGCAGGATGAGCGTCCAACGCAACGCAGTCATCTTCGCCTGGATCCTCCTTCTTCCGGCAGTGCTCTACGTGGCGGCGATTGTCGCCTATCCCCTCGTCGACACATTCATCCTGTCCTTCACCGATGCATCGCTGAAGAAGACGACGAACTGGGTCGGCTGGGCCAATTACAGCAAGATCTTCAATGCTACCTTCGCCGAAGTCATCATTCGCACCTTCATCTGGACGTTCTTTTCCGTCTCCATCAAGATGATCATCGGTGTGTTCGGCGCAACGATGCTGAATTCTGCGGTTCCCGGCAGGGCGCTCTTCCGCGTCCTGACCATGCCGCCATGGATTGTCCCAATGGCGATCGGCATCTTCATGTGGGGCTGGATGTACAACGGCCAGTTCGGGATGATTTCCGGCATGCTGCAGCGCTTCGGGCTGGTGGACGCGCCGGTCGCATTTCTCGCGCAGGGGTCCACAGCGTTCTGGGCGACGATCATCACCGATGTCTGGATCGGCGTTCCGCTGGTCACGCTTTATATGCTAGCGGCCATGCAGGCGATTCCGCAGGATCTCTATGAGGCCGCCTGGACCGACGGGGCCGGCCGATTCTATCGCTTCCGGCGCATTACCCTGCCACTGATCGTCCCGTCGATGATCACCATGTCGATGCTGTCGCTGATCGCTACTTTCAACTCATTCGACATCATCTGGATCCTGACGCGTGGTGGCCCGAGCGGCGAAACGACGACGATGATCATCGACACCTATAAAACCGCGATCGGCTCGAACAGATACGGAGAAGGCGCCGCGCGCGCCGTGCTCATCTGCATCTTCCTGTCGATTTTCTGCGTCTGCTACTTCCGCGTGACCAGCCGCCTTACTTCCGGAGACAAGCGATGAAACAGCCGCATCTGCTGATCCATCGGTACAAATGGTATGAGATCATCGGCATCTATGCCGGCATCCTGGTGTTCCTTACCTTCGTGCTTGCGCCCTTCGTCGAGGGCTTCCTGGTATCGCTGAAGCCGCTCAGCCAGCTCTTTTCATCGCCTTACCGGTTCATCCCCGAGAACGGTTCGTTCGAGGCCTATCGGACCATGTGGGTAAGCGTGCCGGGCTTTGCGCGCTACATCTTCAATTCCTTCTTTATCTCGACCATCGTCACCGCCGTTGTCCTGGTGCTCGTCATCCCTGCCTCCTATGCGTTCGCGCGGTTTGAATTCAAAGGCGCCGGGCTGCTGCTCGGCGCGTTCCTGGCCGTCAACATGTTTTCGGGCGCGGTGCTGCTCATCCCGCTCTTCCGGCTGATGCGAACGCTCGGCCTGCTGAATACCTATTTCGCCATCATGGTTCCCGGCGTTGCCTTCCTGATCCCTTCGGCGATCTGGCTGCTCAGAACCTACATGATGCGCATTCCGCGGGAGCTGGACGAAGCCGCATTCGTCGACGGCGCCAGCCATTTCTATACCCTGCGTCGGGTCATCCTGCCAATCGCCATGCCGGGCATCATGGTAGTTGCGATCACCACCTTCATCGGCTCCTATGCCCAGCAGTTCATCTTCGCGCTCACCTTCAATTCCAAGACTGAATTTGCGCCCTTGCCGGTCGGACTCTTCGCCTATTTCGGCCGCCAGGAAGTCGTGTGGAATGAACTGATGGCTGCAAGTTTCGTCGGCATTGCGCCGGCCATGATCGTGATTTTCTTCCTTCAACGGTATCTCGTCAGCGGTCTGACCGCGGGCGCGGTGAAACAGTAAGTCAACCACCAGAGAAAAAACGGGAGCTAACAACGTGACAATTCAATTTAAGACCGGGCTGATGGCCCTTGCCCTGCTCGGCTCTACCGCACTCGGCGCAATGACCGCGCACGCCGCTGACAAGGAGATCAGCTGGATCTATTGCGGAGACAAGATCGATCCGATCCACGAGAAATACATCAAGGAATGGGAAGGCAAGAACCCAGGCTGGAAGGTCACGCCTGAGGTTGTCGGCTGGGAACAGTGCCAGGACAAGGCCACGACGCTGGCTGCTGCCGGCACTCCGGTCGGCATGGCCTATGTCGGTTCGCGTACGCTGAAGGAATTCGCCCAGAACGATCTGATCGTTCCGGTGCCGATGACCGACGACGAGAAGAAGAGCTACTACCCGAACATCGTCGACACCGTCACCTTCGACAACAACCAGTGGGGCGTGCCGGTCGCCTTCTCGACCAAGGCACTCTACTGGAACAAGGACATCTTCAAGCAGGCCGGCCTCGACCCGGAGAACCCGCCGAAGACTTGGGCTGAGGAAATTGCCGCCGCCAAGCAGATCAAGGAAAAGACCGGCATTGCAGGCTACGGCCTCCCGGCGAAGACCTTCGACAACACCATGCATCAGTTCATGCATTGGGTTTACACCAACAACGGCAAGGTGATCGACGGCGATAAGATCGTCATGGACAGCCCGGAAGTCCTGGCCGCCCTGCAGGCCTACAAGGACATCACGCCCTACTCCGTCGAAGGCGCAACCGCCTACGAGCAGAACGAAATCCGCGCCATCTTCCTCGATGGCAAGGTCGGCATGATCCAGGCAGGTTCGGGTGCTGCTGCCCGCCTGAAGGACACCAAGATCAACTGGGGCGTCGCACCGCTGCCGCTCGGCCCGTCGGCCAAGGGTGAAGGCACGCTGCTCATCACCGACAGCCTGGCGGTCTTCAAGGGTACGGGTGTGGAAGACAAGGCGATCGAATTCGCCAAGTTCATCACCTCGCCGGGCCCGCAAGGCGAATACGAACTTCAGGGTGGTGCCGGCCTGACGCCGCTGCGTCCGTCGCCGAAGGTCGATGAGTTCGTCAAGGCTGATCCGTCGTGGAAGCCGTTCATCGACGGTATCACTTTCGGCGGTCCCGAGCCGCTCTTCACCGACTACAAGGGCTTCCAGAACTCGATGATCGAAATGGTGCAGTCCGTCGTGACTGGCAAGGCCGAGCCGGCCGATGCTCTCAAGAAGGCTGCTGGCGAGATCGAAGCGTTCAAGTAAGCCTTTGTCGGGATCGCGGGCGCAACAACCGCGATCCCTTTGACTATCGCATACAGTGCCGCAGCGGCGGTGACCGGAGACAGGTTTTGGGACAGCTTCTTCTCAACAAGGTTCAGAAGTTCTACGGCGACTTCGAGGTTCTCAAGGGTGTTCAGCTTGAGGTGAGGAACGGCGAGTTCGTAGTTTTCGTCGGGCCATCAGGCTGCGGCAAATCCACCTTGCTGCGCATGATTGCCGGCCTGGACGCAACCTCCGGCGGCGACATCGTCATCGACGGGCTGAGGGTCAACGACCTGCCGCCGGTCAAGCGCGGCATCGCCATGGTGTTCCAATCCTATGCCCTCTATCCGCACATGTCTGTGTTCGAGAATATCGCGTTCCCGCTGCGGGTGGAAAAGATGGAGGAGGAAAAGCTCAAGGCCAAGGTCGAGCATGCAGCGCGCATTCTCCACCTCGACCAGCGCCTGCAGCAGAAGCCCGGCATGCTTTCGGGCGGCCAGCGTCAGCGCGTTGCAATCGGCCGCGCGATCGTGCGCGAACCGAAGATATTCCTGTTTGACGAACCACTCTCCAACCTCGACGCTGCCTTGCGCGCCGACATGCGCATCGAGCTTGCCAAACTGCACCGCCAGCTGAAGGCGACGATGATTTATGTCACGCACGACCAGATCGAGGCGATGACCATGGCGGACCGGATTGTGGTTTTGAATGCCGGCGAGATCGCCCAGACCGGCGCCCCGCTGGAACTCTACCACAAGCCTGCCAACATCTTTGTTGCCGCCTTCATCGGCAATCCGAAGATGAACTTCTTGCCCGTCACCTGTACAGGTGTCAGCGATGCCGGCATCGAAATCGACTACAAAGGACAGAAGGCGGTGATCCCTGTCACGCCAAGAGGCGGCGCTATTGGCAAACAGCTGACCTTGGGCGTGCGTCCGGAGCATATCCAGATCGGGTCTGGCGACATCGTCTTCACCGTTACGCCGTCTGTCATCGAGCGCCTTGGCGCCCAGACCGTCGCCTATGCGTCGCTCGACGGCGAAAGCGAGAATTTCTGCGCGACGCTGCATGGGCGCGCCGCTGTTCACCCGGATCAGCCACTCGTCACCGGGATCAATGTTGCCGACTGCCATCTGTTCGATGAGGTGGGCATAGCGTTCGAGCGCCATGTGGAGCTGACGAGCATCGACATGAACCTCCTCAACCCCACGGCTGCGTGATCACCAACCCCGTGCTGGCGCTCCACCTCAGAAGAGAGGATAGAAGAGCCTGTTGGCCGGATAGGAATAAGCCCCCCGGTCCACGACGCCGAATCGATACATGCAGCTTCTCAGCGCTGTAATGTGCCAGGCATTTGTCGGATAGGGTGAGCCGCGATAGTTGGCTTCGGGCAAGCAATAGCGATAGATCCTGTCAAACCGCGAAAGCAGCACGGGATCGGAATCCATCCGTACGCCGTGAAAGGTCTGCCATTGCCAGGGCGGCTCGGCCGCCGATATTGCCAAAAGACTTGCTGCCATTCCCAATGCAACCAAGACTCTCATCGACGTGACCTCCCGCGTGCCTAACGCCCACACAAAAGAAGATGCTTTTCAATCGCGTAAGGTCAAGTGTCCTACACCAAAGGAAGGCGCGGGGTCCGACATCCCAGGTGATGTTGCGGGGGGGCTTCTCAATTGCAGCCAATGGGAAGCGTGCCTAGCCTCAGGCAATGCGTGCCTCGCAGAAGGTGTTGGCTTTGCGCGATACGGTGATCCTGTTTGCGCGGACAGCAAAAAAGGGCAGCCCTTGCCGGCTGCCCGCTGCTTGAGTTTTATTCGTCAGTTGCCCGGCTTGTTCCTGATAGCGGCATCTATCTGTTTCTTGACCGCATCCAGATTGAAGGAAGCCGGATCCTGCATTGGCGGGTAATCGACGGCTGTCAGGGCGAGTTTCTTGACCTCGTCCTGAACGCTGACAAACCGCCAGAACTCGCGGGCAAAGAAGTCATTCATGTATCCTCCACCAAGGTCATTGAGACTTTGCTCGCCAATCGACGGTGTTCGCTCGAACGGATCCTGACGGATATTGACCATGGTGGGCATGTCCGTCGTTACCTTTCCACCGGGCCAGCCCTGGGGCTGCTGGAAGAACTGGAACTTGAAGTTGTCAATGCGAACTGCCCCGAGAGCAGGGCCGCCGAAATAGAAGAATTCATGCCGTGCGGACGGTGATTTGCCGAGCAGCAGGTCCAGCTGATTGTAGCCGTCAAGATGGTTCTTGTAGGTTCTGTCGCCCAGCTGCACACCCTTCAGCAACTGGTCGGTGATCTCCGTATTGCCGGCTGCCGCTGCTAGCGTCGGGAACCAATCCAGGGCTGAAAAAATGCCGTTCTCGACCGTTCCCGGCTTGACCTTGCCCGGCCACCGAATGATGGCTGGCGCGCGGAAGCCGCCTTCCATCACGGTACCCTTGGTGCCCTTGAACGGGGTCATGCCGCCGTCTGGCCAGGTGAAGACCTCCGCCCCGTTGTCAGTGGTGAACACGACGATCGTGTTGCTGGTCTCGCCAGCATCTTCCACACATTTCAAAAGAGCGCCGACGCTGTCATCAAGCTGCGCCACGCCGGCTTCCTCGAGGCCATAGTTGCTGTCGCTGTTCATGAGAGCCTGGTACTTGGGCGACAGATAAGTCCAGACGTGCATGCGCGTCGTGTTGTGCCAGACGAAAAACGGCTTGTTATCGGTCTTGGCCTTGTCCATGAAGTCGCACGAAGCCTTGACCAGCACTTCATCGAACGTGCCCATGTCGTACTTGGCCTTGGGCATGATGTCATGCATGTTCGGCACGTTGGACATGTCGGGATAAGGTGCCAGGGGGCCCTCGTCCACTATCCTCTGCTTGCCGACCTTACCCCAGCGCGGCTGTTCGGTCGTATCGTCGGTATCAGTCGCGAAGCTGTGGACCAGATTGCGCGGACCGAATTTGTCCCGGTAGGATTGGTCATTCGGAAACGAATACCAATAGGGGTCTGACATCGCATCGAGGTGATAGAGATAGCCAAAGAACTCGTCGAAGCCATGCAATGTCGGAAGATACTTGTTCAGATCGCCAAGATGGTTCTTGCCGAACTGTCCGGTGGCGTATCCTTCTGTCTTGAGGACGGTGGCCAGGGTCGCCGCCTTGTCGGGCATGCCGACATCCGCGCCCGCCTGGCCGACCGTCGTCAAGCCGGTGCGCAACGGAATTTCACCGGTGATGAAACTCGCCCGGCCAGCCGTGCAGCTTGCCTCGGCATAGTAGTCGGTGAACATCAAGCCCTCGGACGCGAGCTTGTCGAGATTGGGCGTCTTCCCGGACATGATGCCCCGGTGATAGGCGCCAAGGTTGAACCAGCCGACGTCATCGCCCATGATCACAAGGATATTGGGTTTTGCCTGCTGCTGCGCAACAGTCGGCGCAGCCAGCGCGGATGTCAGTGCGGAAGCCAATAGACCAAAGCAAAGGTTTCTCATGCTATTCATGGCATGTACCTCCGTTGAATCTGCCTGAATCACAATTGACGCCCAACGCAAAGGGTGGCACGCCTCCGGATGCAATCCAAGGAATCGCGTGGCATCGCCCGCCTGCGTGGGCTTGTTGGAAGTCAATGCTGCTGTAAATGACTCGCCATAGGGCGGCGACGGCACTTGCGCCACCGAAGGGGCCGGTGGCGGCTATGAAACACTCGTTCTAACGAGCCCGCCTCAAAGACTGCGGTCGTCCAATACGAGTATTACACATTTCAGCTTTCGCCGCCAGATTGAGGGTGAGCGGGCACCAAAGAGCTCGCCAGCGCACAAACCTCCACACGACCGCGGCTGATAGGGAAAGCACCCAACGCCCTGCGCCTAAGGCCCTGCACCTAAGGCCCTACCAAACAAGACCGCGCGCAGCCACGTCTTCGACGCGTGTGACCACCCCGTCACGATGAAACACCATCGTGTCGAAGAGATTGGAGACAACGCAGGTATGGTTCGGAATGATGCGGATCTTCTCGCCGATCTCAGGACGCTTGCCGCCGCATTTTGAAAGGTCGATGACGCCATGCTCCTCGGAGAGACCAGTAATCACCGCCTCGGGATAGCCGACGACTGTTCCGAAGTCGGAGAAGCCAAGCAGATCGGACGTCAGGGCCTTCGATCCGGCGTCAATGACAGCGCGATCTGCGGTCGGGCGCGACACGACGGTTGCCAGTACATGCATGGCGCAGTCGGCCTCGCTGCAGTGGCCGGCACGGACCATGGAGCGATCGTTGTAGATATAGGTGCCAGCGCGGTGCTCGGTCGCAGCGCTCACCAGATGAGCCTCAAAGAGGCTTGGCGTGCCGCCGTTGCTGACAATTGGACAGGCAATGCCGTCAGCCTTCAAGAGCAGTAGCGCTTTGCCGAGGAACGCTTGCACAGCCTCGGCGGAAGCGGGCTTCGGGTAGTTGAGGAGGCCGCCGAAGGAAAGGCCCGGCGCATCGTGAATGCGCTTGGCAAGGTTCTTCGCTTCTTCAGGCGTCTGGACACCGCAGCGCCCACCACCGGTGTCGCATTCGACAAGAACGGTCAGCGGCCTGCGGGATTGAAAGGTAGAGGACAGGCCTTCGACCGTCACGGCGCTATCGGCAACGACCTTCAGACCCGAGATCCTGTCGTTGAGCGCGACAAGGCGCTCGAGCTTTTGCGCGCCAAGGATATTGAAGGTGATCAGGATGTCTTCAAAGCCGGCCGCGGCGAACACTTCCGCCTCGCTGATCTTCTGACAATTGATGCCCTTGGCACCTGCCGCGATCTGCTCGGTGGCAAGCGCGGGGATCTTGTGCGTCTTGATGTGCGGACGGAAGCTCAGGCCGTGCCTGTCCATGTAGGCCTGCGTGCGGGCAATGTTTGCCGCCAGTCGCTCCTCATCGATGATCGGCCGCGGCGTTGAAAGGTCGGCAACCCTGTCGCCCGGCTTGGCGACGACGGCAAACGAATTTTGCTGCATGTGACGGCTCTCCGCGCTAGCGGCCGTGGGGATCTTCGACCATCGGCCAGATGTTCTTCGGCGCCCGACGATAGGGTGTCTTGGCCGGATTGTTGGGATAAGGCGTTCCAGCAGAGCAGTAAATGATCTCCGCAGCGATTTTGGAGAAGGATGCGTAGAAATGATTGGTCGATTTGATGACCAGGATCTTCCTGGACGTCGGATCGATGCCCATGACCGAGAAAAGGCTTGGGTCGAAGCTCTGGGCGCGGGTCGAATTCAGAATGATATCGATGCCGTCGAGTACGATGTGCGCTGCATCGCCGAATGGCGCAAAGCTCTCGCCGAAACGCATCTCAGCATTCGTGACGAGCTTCACGACCTTGACGACGCCATCGACCGGGTTGCCGGTGCCGGGTGCGGACTTGGCACCAAAGCGCAGGGGAATTTCGGCCCCCTCTCCCGCCGCCATGCAGATCTGCACTGCCATCGGGTCCCAGATCGTGCCGATCGCAACATCTCTCACTCCCCTTGCAAGGAGTTCCTGCAACAGGACGGTGGCATCGCCGGCAGTGCCGCCGCCCGGATTGTCCCAGACGTCGGCGACGACGACCGGCCAGGACGTTGCTGCCACTGCCTGCGTTACGGCTTCAATCTCGTCGATCTGCGGCATGATGAAGGTACCACGCTTCGAAAACAGCTCGAGGCCGAGTTCACGCGCCAGGGCTTCACCCTTCTCCGGTTTGTCGTCGGTGACGACAAGCAGCTTCGTACCCATGTCCGGCACGTCGCCTGCCATGAAGCCGTGAATGACCGAGATCGAGAGGATATCAGCGTCCTCCTTTTCAAGCCGCATGATCTTGTCGACAAAGGAGCGCATCGGATCGCGCGAGGTGGGAAAGACATCGATCATCCGGCAGTCGAAGACGGACATGACCGGTTTTGATCGACCCTCCAGCGTCTGGCTGGCAATGCGCCATAAATCCTCCGCGCGATCGACGAAATCGGTGTGCGGGAACTCCTTGAAGTAGACAAAGAAGTCGGCGGCCTGCAGCCTTTTGGCCGTAAGATGACTGTGTGGATCGAGTTCGGCGCAGACAAGGACATCAGGCCCGACAATCGCGCGTACACGCGCCAGTATGTCGCCCTCAGTATCCTCGTAGCCGGCTGCGACCATGGCGCCGTGCAGGCCGAGGATGACGGCGTCGACCGGCATCGCGGCCTCAAGCTGGGTCAGCACCTCATCGCGCAGCCCCTCATAGGTCGAGCGGTTCACCAGTCCGGCCGGGTCCGCCCACGCCGCCGTACCCTCGATCAGCTCCCATCCCTTCTCGGCGCAAACACGCCGCCCTACGGTAATTGGCGCCGTGCAGAGGGTCGGGGTTTCCGGGTGCTGCCCTGGAGGCGCATAAAGCGACGCCTCGAACGCGCGCCGATCAACGCAGATCGGGGAAAACGTATTGGTCTCGGTTGCGAGCGCCGCCGTAAAAATGCGCAAGGATTTGCCTTTGTGTTGATCAGCCCATCGGGTTCGGCAGGTAGCCGGTGAAGCCGCATATCTTCCAGCGGCCTTCATGCAGGCGGCAATAATAGAGGGTCTGCCACTGCATCACATCACGCGTGCCATCGGCCTTGGTAAGGCCGCCATCGAACTTCTTGCGCACCAGCGCCATTTCACCTTCGATCTCGATGCCCTCAAGCGTGGTGGTCGTGAAGATGGCGCTGCGGGTGTCCTCAGAGAAGGACTGCGTTGCAAAGTCCCGTGCCTGACGCAGCCACTCGTCACGGTAGGCCGACAAAGTCGGAAAGGCCAGGCGCCACTTGTCGGGGCTGACTTGCTTGCGTCCGTCGATGCCGAGGAAGCCTTCCTCGACGAAATCATGCTCGACCATCGACCAGTCGGCAGCCAGGAATGCGTCGATATCGCGCGCTACCAGCATCTCCCAGATCGAGTGGCGGGCAGCGTCCGAAGCAGGAAACGGATTTTTGAAAGGATCGCGCATTATCTCCCCCGCATTGAAATTCTTTTCATGAATGCTGTTTTTCGCTGGCCAAATTCCGCTTTCTATGGTGACTTGTCAACTTAATACGAAAATAATTTGCAAGGATCGACCAATGTCCATCAAGCGTTATGGCACGGTTCAAAAAGGTGCCGGCGGCAAGTCCCTCCCCTTTGCCCGCGCCGTCGAAGCAGACGGATGGCTCTATGTTTCCGGCCAGGTTGCCATGGACAATGGCGAGATCATTGATGGAAACATCGTCGCGCAGACGCACAAGACGATCGAGAACGTGATCGCGATTCTCAACGAAGCCGGCTACGGCGTCGAGCATGTGGTGCGGTGCGGCGTCTGGCTCGACGACCCTCGCGACTTTTGGACCTTCAACGCCATCTATCAGCAATATTTCGGCGACCACCCGCCGGCGCGTGCCTGCGTCCAGTCATCGATGATGGTCGACTGCAAGGTTGAAATCGACTGCGTAGCGTATAAGCCGAAGGATCAGTAGCGCAAAGGACAGGAGAGCTCGGTTGGACATTTTCTCTACATTGCAGGAAGAGAAGCCCCGGCTTTCGCCCTCGGAAAACCGTATCGCCGATATCCTCCTCAATGACTTCGAGTTCGCGGTGAACGCCTCGATCATCGAGCTTGCCGAAAAGGCTGACGTATCGCCGCCGACGGTCACGCGTTTCTGCCGGCGGCTTGGCTGTGAAAGCTTCTCCGATTTCAAGGTCCAGCTTGCCCGAACTGCCTATGTCGGAATGCGATATCTGAAACCTGAGCCGAAAAGCACCAATCCGGGAGATGTCGCGCAAGATATCATAACAAAGGCCCAGAACGCTCTCTTCCTGCTTCATCGTTCACTTGATCTTGCTGCCATCGAGCTTGCCGCCGGGCGACTTGCACGCGCCGACATGATTTATGCCTTCGGTTCCGGTGGCAATTCATCAATGATTGCCAGTGAATTGCAAAACCGCCTGTTTCGCTTCGGCCTGCATGTCACCGCAAGCTCCGATCACGGCATGCAATTGATGATGGCCGCCGCCGCCAAGCAGAACGACGTGCTGATAGGCTCGTCCTTCACCGGGCGCAACACCGAGCTCGTGCGTGCCTTCGCTCTTGCGCGCGAGTCGAAGGTGACGACGATCGCGCTCACCCAGAGCAATAGCCCGGTCGCGCAAGCAGCCGAAATCGTCGTGCCGATCGATTTGCAAGAGGGCAACAATATCTTCCGGCCCACCTCGACGCGCATCGCCTATCTGGCGGCGGTCGATATTCTCGCCAGCCTCGTCGCCTATGCCATCCAGCCAAAGGCGGCAGTGGCGCTGCGCCGCATCAAGCAGCAGCTCGTTGCCCACCGCGATGGCGATGACCGGCAACTGCTCGGGGACTGACCATTGCATGCCAGAGAGGGGTAGAGAATGACAAAGACGGTAGCAATCGTGACCGGTGCTGCGGGTGATATAGGCCGAGCGATTGCCGAGCGGCTTGCCGAGGATCACGATGCCATCCTGATGGTCGACATCGACTTTGCCGCCGCCGAGAGGGCCGCCCGCACGCTGGGCGCGGCCGAACGCTTCATCGCCTGTGGCTGTGATGTAACGAATGAGGCAAGTGTTGCCGAGATGGCGAAGCGTGCCGCGACGCTCGGTGCCGTCAGGACGCTGGTCAACAATGCCGGTGCTGCGCGCGCCGTCAGCCTGCACGATACCACTGCGGAAATCTGGCGGTTGGACAATGCCCTCAATCTCGAGGCGGCGTTCCTCTGCTTCCGCGCCGTCGAGGGACAGCTCGAAGCGACGAAGGGCTCGGTTGTCAACATTGCATCCGTCAACGGCATGAACGTCTTCGGCCATCCTGCTTATAGCGCGGCGAAAGCCGGACTGCTGCATCTGACCAAGCTGATTGCGGTGGAATATGGAAAGCTCGGGATCCGCTCGAATGCGGTTGCGCCCGGCACCGTGCGTACGCAGGCCTGGGAGGCGCGCGCTGCCGCCAATCCCAATGTCTTTGAGGAAGCGCGCCGATGGTACCCGCTGCAGCGGGTTGTCGATCCCCGGGATGTCGCCAATGCCGTTGCATTTCTGGCTGGCCCGCAGGCCGCCGCCATCACCGGCGTCTGCCTGCCGGTGGACTGCGGCCTCACCGCCGGTCAGGCGGAACTTGCCCGTACCTTTTCGCAATCCGAGCACTACTGAAAGACATTCCAAGAGAGGAACAGATATGACTGTGGCGCCCTATCGCCTGGAGAGTTCGTGGCAGCCGGATGGTGGCCCGAACGGCCGCTTTACCTTTTCCCTTTTCAATCTTTCCGATGTTGCGCTTTCCGGCTTCACGCTGGTCTACACCTCGCTGACGCGTGTCATCGATGCCAAGGCCTGCGAAAATGCCACCTTTGTGCGCCGCAATGCCAATTTTCACGAGTTTGCACCGCCAACCGGCTTCGTCCTCGAACCGGGCAAGAGCTGGACTTTCACCGTCAGTGGCCTGCACAGGCCCGCGCGCCACTGCACCGATGGCGCCAAGTCCGCCTATGTGACGCTGGCGGATGGCAAGCATGTCACGGTTGGAGTGTCCGACCTGCTGCTTGAAGGTCGCGTCAATGAACCGCCGCCGATGCTTCTCCCGGAAGGCAGGCTCACGCTTCCATTCTCGTTGCAGCCATGGCCGGCAGAAATCGACGCCAGGCCCGGCGATGGCTTTCCTGTCGTTCTTTATCCCGCCGAAGGATCCTCGGCTGACGACATGCGCGCCGTTTCAACTGCCCTTTCGCTCTTCCGGCGCCTCTTTGAGAGCGACCACGCACCTTACAATCTCGTGGCCTCGCCGCAGGGCCGGGCCCTGCAGTTTTCGGTTGATCCGACGATAGCTCCGGAGGGCTACAAGCTTGCCTTCTCGCCCGCGACGATCACGCTATCCTTTGCCGATGCTGCCGGACGTCAATACGGGCTGACTTCGCTTTCGCAACTCCTGCATGGCGCGCGCAGCCATCCACAGACTTTCCGCTTTCCCGTCTCCGGGACAATATCCGACAAGCCGCGATACGGTTGGCGGGGGTGCCATCTCGACGTTTCGCGGCAGTTCTATCCGGTCGCTGATATCAAACGCCTGATCGACATCCTTGCCTGGTTGAAGGTCAACATCTTCCATTGGCATCTGACTGACGACGAGGCATGGCGGCTTGAGATCAAGGCCTATCCGGAACTGACGACGACAGGCGTCTTGCGGGGGCCGGATGAGCCGCTCCTGCCTCAACTCGGCAACAGTGCCGAGCCGGTTGGCGGCTTTTATTCCCAGGAGGACGTTCGCGACATTGTCGCTCACGCTGCAAGCTTGAACGTCGAGATCATCCCCGAAATCGATATTCCGGGCCACAGCACGGCCACCTTGACGGCGCTGCCCGATCTGTCCGACGGACAGGAGGCGCCGGAGAGCTATCACTCCGTGCAGGGCTATCCGAACAACGCGCTCAATCCAGCCGTGCCCGGGACCTACGAATTCCTCGAGAACGTGCTCGACGAGATGGTCGAGCTTTTCCCCTCCTCCTATCTCCACATCGGTGGTGACGAGGTGGCGAACGGCTCGTGGCTTGCCTCCCCGCTTGCCAAGGCGCTGATGGAGAAGGAAGGGATTTCAGGAACGTTTGCGCTGCAGTCCTATTTCCTCAAGCGCGTGAAGGACATGCTGAGCGCGCGTGGTCGCAAGCTGGCCGGTTGGAACGAAGTGGCCCATGGCGGCGGTGTCGCCGCAGCAGACACATTGCTGATGGCTTGGGAGAACCCGCAGGTCGGGATCGATCTCGCCAGACAAGGCTACGAGGTCGTCATGACCCCTGGCCAGGCCTACTATCTCGACATGGTGCAGGCGGAGGCCTTTCAGGAGCCCGGTGCAAGCTGGGCCGGGACAGTGCCGCCGGCCCACACCTATGCCTATGAGGCGGAAGGTGAATTTCCCGAGGAACTGAAGGACAGGATGAAGGGCGTTCAGGCCTGTATCTGGTCGGAACACTTTCTGTCGCGCGGCTATTTCAACCGGCTGGTCTTCCCACGGTTGCCGGCAATTGCCGAGGCCGCGTGGACGCCGCGGGCGATGAAGGACTGGCATCGCTTCGCCGCGATCGTTCCCCTTAGCCCAAAACTGTGAGGCCGGCGATGCGGATTGCGGTTGGCGGAATTCATACGGAATGCAGCACCTATTCGCCGGTGCTGATGGCGGTCGACGATTTTCGCGTCCTGCGTGCGGCCGATCTCCTTGCTTCCGACTATTTCAGTTTTCTCGATGCGGAAGGGGTTGAACATCTCCCGCTACTTCACGCACGCGCCGTGCCCGGTGGCCCGGTTTCGGCTGTTGCATACGAGGCGTTCAAGGCGGAGTTTCTTGATCGATTGAAGGCTGTCCTGCCGGTCGACGGGCTCTACCTTGCAATGCATGGCGCCATGAATGTCGAGGGCATGGAGGATGCCGAAGGCGACTGGATCGCGGCGGCCCGCTCCGTCGTCGGTCCGGACTGCGTGGTCGCTGCAAGCTATGATTTGCATGGCAATGTCAGTCAGAGGATCGTCGACCAACTCGACATATTCGCGGCCTATCGCACCGCACCGCACATCGACGTCAGGGACACAATGGTGCGTGCCTGGTCGATGCTTGTGGACGCCTTGAGATCCGGCAGACGACCCGGTGTCGCCTGGGCACCGGTGCCGGTGCTCTGGCCGGGCGAGCGAACCTCGACCGAGGACGAGCCTGCAAGAAGCCTTTACAAGGCGCTGCCCGACATCGACCGGCGCGCCGGCATTCTCGATGCAAATCTGATGATCGGCTATGTCTGGGCGGACGAACCACGGGCGAGCGCCTGCGCGGTTGTCACAGCGACCGACAGACAGGCGGCGGCAAGGGCAGTTGAAGAGATCGCCGCATCCTATTGGAATGCGCGGGAAAACTTTGTTTTTGGGCCGGTGACCGGGCCGCTCGAACAGATGCTTGAATTGGCGGAGGAAGCCTCTACAGCGCCTGTGATCCTTGCGGATTCAGCCGACAATCCGACAGGCGGCGGTGTCGGGGATCGCGCTGATGTGCTCAAGGCTTTGCTGGAGCGGCGGTTTGACGGGGCACTGCTTGCCGGCATTACGGATCGGCCCGCTGTCGAGGCGTGCTTTGCCGCCGGCAAGGGCGCAAGGATCGGGCTCGATATCGGTGCGACGCTTGACCCGTCGAGTTCGCCTGTCCACGTGGAAGCAGAGGTTGTCTTCCTCGATGATCCCGGCGCCTTTGACGAGCGTCAGGCGGTGGTGCGGACCGGAGGGATTACAGTCGTGCTTGCGGGCCGCCGACGGCCCTATCACAACATCGCCGATTTCACGCGCCTTGGGCTCGATCCAAAGTCAGTGCGCATGCTGGTGGTAAAGTCGGGCTACCTCTCTCCGGAACTTGCGCCGATCGCCAACCCGAACCTGATGGCGCTGACTGAGGGGGTGGTGAACCAGGACATCGAAGCTCTGGTGAGCAAACGACGCATCCGGCCGGTCTTTCCCTTTGACCGCGACTTTGCCTATACGCCGCAGGCACGCCTTTCGGCGCGCTGGCAAGACTGATTTTTTTCCTGGCAGGTTTCGGCCTCGCGTCGAACCTGTTAAGGCGTCTCGATCCGCATCGCCGGTTGATTTCCTTCCCTCGACCCATCATGACCCGTTTTCTGCCTGATGTATTCCGCAACCCGACAGTTCGGGTCAGCATGCTTGCGATCTTCGCCTTTGGCTTTGCCGGCGCGGCGACCTCGCCATATCAAGCGGTCATCGCGATCCGCGAGCTTGGCCTGAGCAATGGCCTCTACTCGGCACTGATCTTTGCTGCAGCAGCCGTCAATGTCACCGTCAGCATCCTGCTCGGCAATCTTGCGGACAGACTTGGTGAATTCCGCAGGCTGATGCTGTCGGTCGCCGTGTTCGGCATCTTCGGCTATGGCGCGGTCTACGTCTTTCCGGCACAGGCAACCTTTGTCCTCAGTGCACTGTTGCTCCTGCCAATCTACAACGCGCTCAATTCCCTGCTCTTTGCCAATGTGCGCGCCACCACCAACGGGATGCCACGCGGTGACGTGGCGACGGTCAACTCGGGCGTGAGAGCGATGATTTCACTCTCCTGGGTGCTGGTCCCAGGCTTTGTCGGTATACTCCTGTCGCGGTCAACAAGCATGCTGCCCGCCTATCTCTTCGCAAGCCTTGCCTGCCTGGTGTGCCTCTGCCTGATCGCCGCGTTCCTGCCACGCCAGAGCGGAACCGATAATGCAGCCACGCATCATCTTTCCTATCTTGCTGCACTCGCAGAAGTCATCTCACCTCGCGTCTTCGTCCGCGTGATCGCGGTGGCGCTGATCAGCAGCACCCTTCACGTGAACGGTGCCATCCTGCCACTGATCGTTACGGGCCCCGCACACGGGACGGTCGGCGATATCGGGATCCTGGTTGGCATCGTTGCCCTGCTCGAAGTGGTCTTCATCGTCGTCTGGGGCCGTGCCCAACGGATCATGAGCCACGTTACGGCGCTGGCGATCGGCACGATCATCTATGTCGTGTACCTTCTGTTGCTCGGCTTTGCCTCTGCGCCATGGCATGTTTACGCGTTGACCCTCATCAGTGGTGTTGGCGCAGCAGCACTCATCAGCATTCCGATCACCTACCTGCAGGATCTGATCGCCGAGCGGCCGGGCCTTGGCAGTGCGCTGATATCCGTCAACATCTTTGTCAGCGCGGGGCTGAGCGCCCTTCTCTTTGCGATCGGCACTGGCGTCAGCGGCTATTCCGGTACGGCAATCATCGGTGCTGCAGCAGGGCTTTGCGGGCTTTTCCTGCTGCTTTTCTTTGACGGGGACAAACGGCGCTGAAACCGGCATATCTCCAACCAGCCCCCTTCAACTGCAAATGCCCGCCGCGGAGCGCGGCGGGCATTTGCTCTCTTGGCTTGGGAGAATAAGCCTCAGATGTTGGCGAGCAACTCGTTGATGCGCTGTTCCATATCGGTGAGCGCTGCATCGATCTCCTTCTGACCGGTGATCGCAGCACTCATTTCCTGGCCGATAATGTCCTGGATGGCAAACTGGCGCTGGACGGAAGACGGCAGCGGAGTGCCGAGCGTGGCGATTGCCGAAATCGTGTCACGATGCGGTAGAGCCTTGAACTGATCGGAAGCCAGAACCGCCTTGACAGCTGGCAGGTGGCCGGTCCGCGACCAGTCGAAGTCGTTGTCGTGGAAGAACTTCAGGAACTTGCCGATGGCAGCTGTCTGCTCGTCGCTGCGATCCTTCTGCGACACTGCCCAGCTGTGGCCGTCGGCATATTGCGCCTTCTTTCCCGGGAAGAGCTGCGGATAGGGATAAACGGCATAGCCGCCGGCGTTCAGCGCGGTACCTGCCTTTTCGGAGGATGCCGTATAGTCGCCGATGACCCAGGTGCCGTTCAGGTGAACGCCGCCCTCGCCTGCGAGGAATGCGTTGATGCCGGCCGCATAGTCGAGATCCTTGGTGGTATAACCGTTGTCGTAGATCGCCTTGTACATCTCGAGGACCTTCTTTGCCTCGGGCGTATTGATCTTCACCTGTTTCGGATCGGCAAAGAAGTTCGAATCCTGCTGGAACAGGTAGGTATAAAGATTGCGGGTATAAAGCGCGACTTCGTTCGCCAGGTTCTGGACAAAGTATGGCTTGCCGGTCTTTTCCTTGAACTGCTTGGCCTGAGCCATGAGTTCATCAACGCTGGTCGGCAACTTCGGCGTGCCGTCGGCGTTGAGGAGATCGGCCTTTTTGAAAAGGTCCAAGTTGATGTGGTACAGCATGGTCCAGTTGTCGATCGGCAGACCGTAGATCTTGCCGTCCTTGGTCACGCCGTTCAAGCTGGCATCGGTGAAGTCGGAAGACGCAACGCCAACGGACTTCAGGACGTCGTCCAGCGGCATCAGCAGGCCCTTGGATTGATAGTCAGCCAGTACCGACTGGTGGATAGTAACGATATCCGGCGGGTCGCCGGCAGCGAACTGTGCCGTCAGCTGGTCATAACCCGGCCATTCGACGGTCGTCACCGTCACATGCACATCCGGATTGTCCGCGTTGAACTTGTTGATAAGCGAGGTGATGATACCGCATTCCCCGACAGCCTTGCTGACATCGGTGTTGGTGCCGAAGTCGGCATCGCACGCGCCGAAGAAGCGCTGAACCGTCAGTTCGGTGGCGGCAAAAGCCGGGCTTGCGCCGGCAAGGGCAATCACCGAGGCCGCCGCAAGCATGTATTTTCTGAAAGTATGCGTCATTCCAACTCCTCCTCTTTGGGGTTCCCCACCCCTCGACTTGAGCCCCCTCCTCGGGAGCCGGTTGCACTTAAAACGTGGTCTCTGTCGCCAGCCCTAGCGCACGGCGGTGCCGGATACGGCCGTCACGATGTATTTCTGGAAGAACAGATAAAGGATCAGGATCGGCGCGCTGGCGAAGACTGCCTGGGACATCAGGAAGCCGAGACCTTGAGACTGCGCGAAATTCATCTGGGTCGAGGCGATCCCGACGGTCAGCGTGAACATCTCCTTGCGGGTGCCTGAGATCAGCGGCCAGAGATAGTCATTCCAGGCGCTGAAGAAGGTGAAGATGCCAAGCGTTGCCTGCGCCGGAATGGTGAGCGGCAAGAGCACCTTCCAGAAGATCTTGAAGCGGCTGGCGTTGTCGAGCAGGGCCGCCTCGTCCAGCTCCTTGGGGATGGCGCGAAAATACTGCGTCATCAGGAAGACGCCGAAGGGTGCCGAAAGCCCCGGCAGGATCAGCCCCGGATAGGTATTGTGGAGCTTCAGCCAGCCAAAGATCTGCTGACGGGCAATCAGTACGGCCTGTTCCGGCACGGCAAGGCCGAGCAGCACGATGACGAAAAGCACGTTGCGGTAAGGAAAGTTCAGCCGCGCGAAGCCATAGCCGGCAAGCGAGGAAAGGACCAGCGTCGCGAGCGTCAGGCCGCCCGAAACGATGGTGCTGTTTAACACCCAGCGGAAGACCGAGGAGGTGCCGATGACATCGATATAGTTCTTGATCGTGTAGGGCGCGCGGAAGACGGAGTTCATGTCCAGCATGAGTTCCTTGTTGTCCTTCACGGAGAGCGCCACCACCCAGACCACCGGCGCCACCATGACGAGGGCCAGCGCGATCACCAGGCCGAGGATGATGCGGTCACCCAAGGTGCGGCCGACGATATTGCCCGAGACAGATCCGCTCATCCCTCTTCTCCCTTGCGCCGCGTGGCGATGTACTGCGCCATGGCGGCAATCAGGATCATAATGAACAGGACTTCGGAAGCGGCAGCACCGAGCCCGAGGTCCCACTTGGTGAAGGCGGCCTCGTAGATGTAGAGGACGACCGGCTTGGAGACGTTGTTGGGGCCACCGTTCGTCATCAGCCGCGCCTGGCCGAAAAGCTGGAACTGCAAGACGATCTGGATGATGACGACGAGCACGAAGGTGCGCTTGATCGAGGGCAGCGTGATGTACCAGAGCGTGCGCCAGCGGCTGGCATTATCAAGGGCTGCCGCCTCGTAGATCTCGCCAGGCACCTGCTGCAGCGCCGAGAGGAAGAGCATCATCGGCAGGCCGATGCACCACCAGACGGTGGCGATCGCAATGCCGATCATGGCAAGCTGCGGATCGGAGAGAAAAGCCGGCGCAGTCGCCCCGAACCAGCCGTAGATCGTCGCCAGCAAACCGAAATTGCCGATGAAGACGATCCGCCAGATCAGCGTCACGATCGTCACCGAAAGAACGGAAGAGGAAAAATAGAAGGCGCGCAGCACGGCGGCGGTGCGGGTGCGGCGGTTGAGCGCCAGTGCCAGCATCAGGCCGATGATCGCCAGCGCCGGTACCGTTAGGAAGACGAAATAGAAGGTGTTGGCGATCGCCTGCAGGAAGATGCGGTCGTTATAGAGGCGGATATAGTTGGTCAGGCCGACAAACTTGCCGACGCCGAAGGCGTCCGCCTTGTGCAGGCTCAGCCAGATGCCCCAGAAGAGCGGCACGACGAGAAGGGCCACGAAGACGAGGAGATAGGGCGCGACGAAGAGGGCATTGCGCCATTGCGGCGCATTGATGTTCTGGATGTTGCGCCGTTCGGCGGCCGTAGCCGTCGCCTCGGCACGATCGAGTGCCGCCTCAGCCATGACCGGCCTCCTCATTGTGCCAGGCGTGACCGGCATCATCGAAGAGATGCGTGCGCGTCCCGTCGAGCGTCAGCCCCACCTCGTCGCCGATTGCCACGCGGCTGTTGCCGATGTCCTCGGCAATGACGACGCTGCCATCCTTGAGGCGCGTATAAAGAAGGGTGCGATCACCGAGACGCTCGAGGACATCCACCTTGCCCGTCGTCGTCGCAGCAACGCCGTTGGCGAGCTTGACGGCCTCTGCACGAATGCCCAGCGAGTAGTCGCCACCCTTGACCCCAGCTGCGCGGATGGCGGTCGGCAGTTGCGTGCCGTCGGGAAGCCTTGCGCGCAGCAAACCGTTTTCTTCCGACAGGGCGACGGTCAGGAAGTTCATGGTCGGAGAGCCGACAAAAGTGGCGACGAAACGGGTGGCCGGACGCGAGTAGATCTCCATCGGCGTGCCGATCTGCTCGATCTTGCGATTGTTCATGACGACAATACGGTCGGCGAGCGTCATTGCCTCGATCTGGTCATGCGTCACGAAGATCATCGTCGATCTCACCCGATTGCGCAGCTGGGCGAGCTCGACGCGGGTGCGAACGCGCAACGCCGCATCGAGGTTGGACAGCGGTTCGTCGAAGAGGAACGCCTTCGGTTCCTTGACGATGGCGCGGCCAATGGCGACGCGCTGGCGCTGGCCGCCGGACAGCTGGCCGGGCTTGCGCTCCAGGAGGTGGCCGATCTCGAGCATGCGGGCTGCTTCGGCAATTCGCTTCGAGATCACATCGCTCGATACGTTGATGTTGCGCAGTCCGAAGGCCATGTTGTCGGCGACCGTCATATGCGGGTAGAGCGCATAGGACTGGAACACCATGGCGATGTCGCGTTGACCGGGCGGCAACGTGTCGATGCGCTCGCCATTGATGGAGATCGTTCCGCCATCCACGCTTTCGAGCCCCGCGATCATGCGCAACAGCGTCGATTTTCCGCAACCCGACGGCCCCAGGAAGACCAGGAACTCGTTGGCCTTGATCGACAGTGACAAGCCGTCGAGGACGGTCATCGAGCCGTAGCGCTTGGTGACATTCTGAATTTCGATATTCGCGGTCATCCGGCTGCTCCTGGATTGCAGTCAGAACCCGAAAAACCGATATGGACACATGGCAGGCATGCTGAGAGCGGGTATGCATCCGCTTTTATCGGCGAATGTCCCTCAGTCAGTGATAGTGCCAGAACAGAAGCTGTCGCTCCCATCTCTTCCTCCCAGTGGCACGTCAAAACCGGTGCGCTGACGTTAAATCATACAATTGCTTTGTCAACACATCGTTTGATATGTATCAGCAAAGCGGATTTATATTATGCCTGCAGGCGGATCATCCTGTAGGAGAGCGGCGCGATCCTGGCGCTGAGCTTGCCATCGGCAAAGCTCGTGCCCGTGACGGCCTTCGCCACGACGTTGTCGGGCTTGTCGGCGGTATTGGTGATGTTGAGATCCGCATGGGCCACGACCTGATCGTCGATGACCCGCAAGGCGCCGAATTCGAGGAGGCTCGCATCGAGATCGAGCGTCTCGGTTCCGTGGCGGTTGACGATGAAGAAGGTCACCGTCTTCTTGTCCGCATCATGGACCGCCGATACGTCGAGGTAGGGCACATCTCCAAGGTCGTCGACTTTGTAGCTCGGGCTGTCGACCATCAGTTTCAGCGCAGTTCCACGCCCGTAGACGGAAGCGAAATAGTAGGGATAGAAGATTGTCTGACGCCACGCCGGGCCGCCAGGGACCGTCATGATCGGCGCAATGACGTTGATGAGCTGCGCCAGGCAGGCAATTTTGACGACATCGGCGCGATTGATGAAGGTGTTGAGAATGCAGCCAACCTGGAGCACGTCCTCGAAGTTGTAGTCGTCTTCCAGAAGGGCCGGCGCATGCGGCCAGCCATTGGCGCCGGCAAGCGTTGCCTTGTCGCGCTCCTTGGAGTGGTACCAGACGTTCCACTCGTCGAAGGAGATATAGACGTTCTTCGACGAGCGCTTCTTCGCCTTGACGTAATCGATGACGCCTGCGACCGTGCCGATGTAATTGTCCAGCTCAATGCTGCGGGCGAGATAGTTGGCCGTGTTCTTGGCGCGGTTTTCGAAGTACATGTGCAGCGAAATGTAATCGACCTCATTGTAGGTGTGGTCGAGGACGGTTGCCTCCCACTCCGGATAGGTCGGCATGTGTGCGTTGGACGAGCCGCAGACGACGAGCTCAAGGGAGCTGTCAAAGGCGCGCATGGCCTTGGCGGTTTCATGTGCCAGACGGCCATATTCGTCCGCCGTCTTGTGGCCGATCTGCCAGGGTCCGTCCATTTCGTTGCCGAGGCACCAGAGCTTGACGTTCCAGGGCTCCTTTCTTCCGTTGGCAATGCGCTTGTCACTCCACTCGCTGCCGCCAGAATGATTGACATATTCGAGGAAGTTGCGCGCCTCGTCGAGGCCACGCGAACCGAGGTTGACGGCCAGCATCATCTCCGTATTCGCCGAGACACACCACTCTGCGAATTCGTGGATGCCGACCTGGTTGCTTTCGGATGTATGCCAGGCAAGGTCGAGGCGGGTCGGACGGTCTTCCTTGGGGCCGATGCCGTCTTCCCAGTTGTAGGCCGAGACGAAATTGCCGCCGGGATAGCGTACGATCGGAACATTCAATTCCTTGACGAGATCGATGACGTCCCGCCGCATAAAGTTCTCGTCGGCGGTGGCATGATCCGGTTCGTAGATGCCCGTATAGACGGCCCGACCGAGATGCTCGATGAACGAGCCATAAAGGCGCGGATCGATGTCCGAGATCGTGTATTTGCTGTGCGCTGTAACCGCGGCCTTCATGAGATCCTCCACTGTATCGTCATTTGTGATTTGTATCACAATTTGAGATGAATAAAGCGGAAGCCCGGGGCGTGGTCAAGACCAAAATGCAGAAAATCGGACAGACTTACCGAGTCTTGAGACGCAGCAGAATGTCCTGGTCGTAATTGCCGAATCCGCGCCCGAAGATGTTGATGCCACCAGGATGTTTGGCGTTGTCGCGCACACCGATGCGCAAGCGGATCGAATGATGTTCGTCGAGCTTCAGGTCAGCGAGCGTGATCTCGGAAATGCGCAATCCATCGACAAAGGCGCCGTCGTCATTGATGCGGAAGTTCTTCAACTTGCCGTACTGCGATCCCTTCAGCTTCCACCAATCCGGGGTGAATACACCGCGTTTGTCGCCAAAATCACCCGGAGACGTCCAGGTTCCGATATCGACCCCGTTGACCGTCAGGGTTATGTCGGAGGGCCAGTCGGCGCTGGTGCCGGGAACCTCGGAGCTTAGCTCCATCAGGAACTCGATTTCGCGGATGCTGGTATTCGTCAATCGCGCATTGTTGGGAAACTGATATTCAACATGGCCGCGTGTGAACCAGATGAGCCCCGCCTTCATGCGGTCGGGATCAAGGAAGGTATTGGGCACATCGAGCAACCCGATGATGCCGTCGGCCGAGCAAAGTCCGCAAGGCGCCGTCACCTCGAAGCTCGTATAGAGACCAAGTGGCATCGATACCTCGATCGCGTCTGGTTCAGTTTCCTTGATTTCATTCTTGAAGACCACAAGGATCTCGTCATAAACGCTGCGGCAGACCTTCTGATTGCCCTTGCGGGCCTTCTGGGTTTCCGTGTGGATAAGCCCCGCCTCTTCCAACATCTGGACGTTGGTCGACACGCTGGATTGCGGCAGATCAAGGATATCAGCTATTTCGTTGACGTTGAGCGCGCCCTTCTCGTGCAGAAGCTTCAACACCGCCACGCGAGCCGGCGATGCCAGTCCCTTGAGGATAGGCATACCCTCTTCGGGGTCGACGACAAGGAAGCTGCGGCTCATGGGGCTCCGATCGGCACAGGACAAGATTACGCAATTGGTTCTATATCAGAGATATTGATTTAATCAATCGGGCCGTCGATTTTATGTGCCCGATAGCAAAAGTCCCGCGGCGATGCCGCGGGACCTCTTGGGGCCGTGACCGGGAGAGAGATGGTCAGGCGGCCTGAACCTTGCGGCCGGTGCGCGCCCATGCGGGCAACCAGTCACCGTGGGCGGCCAGCAGTTCGTCCACCATCGACCAGATCTGGTCGAGGTCGAGTTCGGCCGCCGTATGAGGGTCCATCATGGCGGCATGATAGATGTGCTCGCGATTTTCCGTCATCAGCGCCTGGACCGTCAGCTCCTGGACATTGATGTTGGTGCGCATGAGTGCCGTGAGCTGCGGCGGCAGGTTGCCGATGAACGTCGGCTGGATGCCGGATGCATCAACGAGGCACGGCACTTCGGCGGCGCAATTGGACGGCAGCGACGTGATGCAGCCATTGTTGCGGACGTTGCCGTAGATGACGGACGGCTCACCCGTCCATACCGAATTGATGATCGAGGACGCGTATTCCTTCGACTGCTTGACCTCGATCTTGTCGGCCGAACGGTAGGCCTCGGCCTGCCCCTTCCAGCGCTCGATCTGTTCGATGCAGCGCTTCGGATATTCGTCGAGCGGAATGCCGAACTTCTCGATCAGATCCTCGCGGCCCTCCTTGATGAAGTAAGGCGTATATTCGGCAAAATGCTCCGAGCTTTCAGTGACAAAGTAGCCGAGACGGGTCAGCATCTCGTAACGGACCTTGTTCGGGCAACGCGGGTTCCAGCCGGGCTTCGGCGCACGGCCTTCGCGATAGGCGCGCACGAGATCCGGATAGAGATCCTTGTAGGAGCCATCTGGCTGGCGATGTTCGAATTTCAGGTAGAAGGCCATGTGATTGATGCCGGCCGAACGGTAACGGATATCCTCGTAGGGAATGTCGAGGTCGTGGGCCAGTTCCATTGCCGTGCCCTGAACTGAGTGGCAGAGACCGACCTGCCTGATCGTGGGATATTTTTCCGCGATCGCCCAGGTATTGATCGCCATCGGGTTGACATATTGCAGCATGATCGCCTCGGGGCAGACAGCGAGCATGTCCTCGCAGATCTTCCAGAGATGCGGCACTGTTCGCAGGCCCCGCATGATGCCGCCAACGCCAAGTGTATCGGCAATCGTCTGGCGCAGACCGTATTTCTTCGGGACTTCGAAGTCGGTCACTGTGCAGGGCTCGTAGCCGCCGATCTGGAAGGCGACGACGACGAAGTCGGCGCCAGCAAGGGCCTTGCGCTGGTCTGAATAGGTTTCCGCCTTGGCCTTGACGCCAAGCGTCGAGATCAGCTTGTTGACAACGATGGCGCTTTCTTCAAGCCGCTGCGGGTTGATGTCCATCAAGGCGATGGTCGCACCCGACAGCGCCGGGCGCTGCAGCACGTCGCCGACGATGTTCTTCATGAAGACGGTGGAGCCAGCTCCGATGAACGTGATCTTGGGATTTCTTGCCATTATAACCTCCGGCATGTGCAATCAGGCGACCTCGAAAGCGGCTTTGACGAGCCGTTCCGTGTAGGCGGTCTTGGGATTGGTGAGAACTTCGTTGACGGGTCCCTCCTCCATGATCTTGCCATGCTGCATGACGATCACACGGTGGCAGAGGGCGCGCACGACCTTGAGATCGTGCGAGATGAAGAGGTAGCTGAGGCCGCGCTCGTCCTGCAGCTTGCGAAGCAGTTCGATGATCTGGGCCTGGACGGAAAGGTCGAGCGCCGAGGTCGGTTCATCGAGCAGGATGAACTCCGGCTCGAGCGCGATGGCGCGAGCGATCGCGATGCGCTGGCGTTGACCGCCGGAAAATTCATGCGGGAAACGCGACAGGATATTGCCCGGCATGCCTGCCGCAATCAGCGCCTCGCGAACACGATCGAGCCGCTCTGCCCTGGTCGCGCCCAATTGGTTGACGACCAACCCTTCCTCGATGATCTGGCCGATCGTCATGCGCGGGTTGAGCGAGGAGAACGGATCCTGAAAGACGACCTGCATGCGTGAGCGAAGCGGCCGCATCTCGGCGCGGGATTTGCCATGGATCGGCAGCTTGTCGAAGAAGATCTCGCCGCCATCAGGGTCGTTCAGTCGAAGCAGCGCTTGTCCGAAGGTCGTCTTGCCGGAGCCAGATTCACCGACAAGACCCAGCGTTTCGTGACGTCGTAGCGTCAGGTTCAGGCTGTCGACGGCGACCAGTTCCTTCAATTGCGGTTTGAAGAAACTGCCGTGGCGCATCATGAAGGAGACCCTCACGTCGCGCGCCTCGAGGATAATGTCGGATCCTTCGGGCAACGGATTGGCTTGCCCACGCGGCTCGGAGCCAAGAAGATGCCTGGTATAGGCGTGCTGCGGATTGGCAAAGAGGCGCTCCGTCGTGTTGTGTTCGCGCATTTCACCATGCTGCATGACGTAGACATAGTCGGAGAACTTCTGCACCACCGTGAGGTCGTGAGTGATGAGGATCACCGCCATTCGCAGTTCGGTCTGGAGGCTGCGAATGAGATTGAGGATCTGGGCCTGCACGGTGACGTCAAGCGCCGTCGTCGGTTCGTCTGCAATCAGCACATCAGGATCGTTGGCAAGAGCCATGGCGATCATCACGCGCTGGCGCTGCCCGCCCGACAGCTGGTGCGGATACTGCTTCAGCCGCGCTTCCGGATCAGGAATCTGCACATGGTTCAGCAGCTCCAGGGCCCGTGCCTCGGCTTGTTTGCGGCTGATCTTGCGGTGGACACGGATCGCTTCGATGATCTGGCTGCCAATCGTATAGATCGGGTTCAGTGAACTCATCGGCTCCTGGAAGATCATCGAGATCCGGTCGCCCCGCAGTTTGCGACGCTGACGCTCCGAAAATGTCAGGATGTTGTTGCCGTCATAGTGGACGCTCGACTTGTCCGAGACGGTTGCACGCTTGGACAAAAGGCCCATGACCGTGCGGGCAGTCACGGACTTGCCGGAACCCGATTCGCCGACAATGGCGATCGTTTCGCCGCGGTAGAGCTGAAAGGATATATCCTTCACCGCGTCGACGATGCCGTGCTCGACCTTGAACTTGACGCCGATATTGCGGGCGTCGATGACGGGTTTTTCCTGATGCGCCTCGTGGTCGTGGCGCACCGGCGGAGCGAAGGAATTGACGAGTGAGAGAGCCATCTTCATCACCTCAATAAGGATCGACCGCGTCGCGCAGACCGTCGCCCAGTGCATTGAAGGCGAAGACGGTGACCAGCACGAAGCCGACAGGCGCCAGGATCCAGGGGTAGGTCCCGATGACGGAGTAATTTGCGGTATCCTGCAGCATCAGGCCCCAGGAAATCAGCGGTGGCTTTACGGCGAAGCCGAGGAAGCCGAGGAACGATTCCAGCAGCACGACGCTCGGGATATGCAGGGTGACCGCAACGATCACGTGGCTCATCACGTTCGGGAAAATGTGCTGGAAGATGATGCGCCGGTCAGTGGCGCCAACCGCCATGGCAGCGCGCACATAGTCTATACGGGCCAGCGCCAGCGTCTTCCCGCGAACTTCGCGCGACATCTGCGCCCAACCGAGTGCCGACATGACGACAATGACAAATGCCAGGAACACATTGGTTGGAGCGGTGACCGGGATCAGCGACGTCAGGGCCAGATAAAGCGGCAACTGCGGGAAGGCCAGGACGATTTCCACGAAGCGCTGCACCCATGCATCGAAGGTTCCGCCGAAATAGCCCGAGACCATGCCAACGGTTGTTCCGACAATGGTGACGATGAAGACCACGGTCAGCGCGATCATCAGCGAGATGCGTGAGCCGATGGTGGCACGCGAGAGGATGTCACGACCAAACTTGTCGGTTCCGAGGAAATGGACCGGTTGGCCATCGACCGATCCGAAGAAGTGCCGGTCGGCAGGAATGAGGCCAAGGAGCCTGTATTCAGCGCCTCTCACGAAGAAGCCGAGATAGCGCGGGTTGTTGTAGTCCGGCCCGACGATTGGCTGGAACGTGACCGGATCGAGTTCCTCGGATTCGCCGAGCGCATAGACGCGAGGCGGGAAGGCGAAGTTGCCGTCTTTGTCGCGCAGGCTGACAAGCTGAGGCGGGGCGAAGCCAACATCGGTCGCCTTTGGATCCATCGGCGCGAAGAAATCCGCAAAGATTGCCATGAAGAGCAGCAGGCCGACGAGGATCAGGCCCATCATGCCTGTCCAGGAACGCCGCAGCCGGCGCCAGACGAGCGAAAGATAGCTTTCATTGCCGTTATGCGGGTGCTTGGTGATTTCCTCGTGCGGTGGCGGAGGCGCTGAATCGAAGGCGAGCATGTCAGGCTCCTCCGTACTGGCGGACGCGCGGGTCCAGCATGGCAAGCAGCATGTCCGCAATGATGTTGCCGACGATCAGCGTGGCGGAAAGCACCATCATGAAGGTGGCCGTGACGTAGACGTCGCCGATTGCCATGGAGCCGACGATCGCCGGTCCGACGGTTGGCAGCGAGAAGATGATCGCGGTCTCGATCTCGCCGGTCAGCATGTATGGAAGCACGACGCCCTGATACATAACGAGCGGATGCAGCGCGTTCGGAACTGCGTGGCGCATGACAACAGCACTGCCGGAGAGGCCCTTGGCGCGAGCCGTTTCAACATATTGCGCGTTCAGCGTATCGAGCAGATTGCCGCGCATGACACGCATGTTGTAGGCGAGCCCGCCGAAGGTGGCGATGGCGACGACCGGCCAGACATGGCTGACGAGATCGACGAACTTTGCCCAGGACCATGGAGCCCCGCCGAATTGCGGCGAGAAGAAGCTGCCGATTTCCGAGACGTTGAACTGGAAGACCAGGAGGTAGACGATGATCAGCGCCATCAGGAAGCGCGGCACCGTCATGCCAAGGAAGGAGATGCCGGAAAGAAGGCTGTCGATCCAGCTATACTGACGGGTTGCGGCCCAGATGCCGAAGCCAATGCCGAGCACGGATGCGAAGATATGGCAGACCAGTGCCAGCGCCAGCGTGCGCGGCAGGCGTTCGGCCACGACATCGGCAACAGGCTTGTTGTAGAACATGCTGTAGCCGAAATCGCCGCGGGTAATGATGCCCTTGATCCAGTTGACGTACTGGATGACCATCGGTTGGTCGAGGCCGTGGGCGATCCGGTATGCCTGGGCCTGTTCATCCGCCTGCGCGAATGAGGCACCACTCTGATTGATCAGCTGCGAACGGATGTAGTCGGCATAGTCACCGGGCGGAGCCTGGATGATCGCGAATGTCACGATGCTCAAAATGATGAGGACGGGAATCGCAGAGGCTATGCGCACGAGCAGGAATCGTAACATCGGACGGTTCGCTTCTCCTTGCCGCCGGTCGCGCCTGTCGGTGCGGCTGGCTTGTTGATATTGCCCGGCCGCGCTTCACGCGCGACCGGAGTCCTCGTTGGGAGGGGAGTTCTTAGTTGTTCGGACCTTTGTCGCCAGGCTTGCCAGGCAGCTGTTCGGGGAACAGCTCGTATTTACCCTGCTTGTCGGCGGCCACCCACAGACGCTCGCGGATGACGGAATCCTCGGCCCAGTTGAACATGAAGATCGGAGTACCCGCAGGCACGTTCGAGAAGCGCTTGTTGACGATCAGGGCACCGGGATATTCCGTGAGGCCAACCGTATCGACATTCTCGGTCGCAACCTTCTGGTACTGCTTCATCAGCTCGACCTTCTCGTTGTTGTCCTGACTGCTCTGGAACTTCGTGATGATATCGACCATCTTCTGTTCGTAAGGCATCAGGTCAACCTTGCCGTCCTTGCCGGCACGATGCTGCCAGCTCGTCCGCGGACCAACAGGCGCCAGCTGCTCGGTGTTCTGGACGACCGAGGCTAGCTCGGGCGAGCTGCGCTGGATCAACCAGTCGAAACGGCCGGCGTAGTGGGCGTCGTCACGCTTCGGGCCATCCAACGCATTGAGAATGACCTTCAGGCCGATCTTTTCCATCTGGCCGATGACACCCTCGGCAAGGCTCTTGTCCGTGGCGTAGCCATTGTTGACCAGAAGCACGATTTCGATGTTCTTGCCGCCTTCCGTTCCCGCCGGGAAGTTCAGGAAGCCATCGCCATCGGTGTCTTTCAGGCCGACCTTGGCGAGCAGTTCCTTCGCACCCTTGAGGTCGAACGGATAATAGACCACGGATTTGCGATCATAGAAGCTCGTGCCCGATGAGAGGCCGCCGGGATAGATCGCCGTGAATGGACCCTTGACCAGCGAGTCGCCGATTGCCTTGCGGTCGAGACCCATGGTGACTGCCTTGCGGAAGTCTTCGTTCCGGTTCAGTTCACGGATTGCCTGGCCACGGGCATCAGGGTCGCCCCATCCGTTTGCGGAGAGGTTCATGCGCATGTTGTAGCCGATCAGTCGGGGGCCGAAGGCCAAACGTGCAGGTGCCGTCTTTTCGGCTGCACGCTTCAGCGAAGCCACGAAATTTTCGGGCTGCTCAAGATTGGAGAAGTCGCCGGAACCGGCAACGGCCTGCACGTCGCGATCAGCCCAGGTGGACAGCTTGTAGTGCAACTCGTTGAGATAGGGCAGCTGGTTGCCCTTTTCGTCGACCTTCCAGTAGTAGGGGTTGCGGCGCATGACGATAATGTCGTCGGGACGGTATTCGACCGGCACCCAGGCACCCATGACCGGCATGTTCATGAATTCCGGCGGGAAGGCATTCTTGAACTGGTCGTAAGTGTTCTTCGAATACTTCGGATGCTGCGGCTTCAGGATATGCGACGGGCCCGGGCAGAAGCTCGGATAGGCCATGGTGTAGAGATACTGCTTCGGGAAAGCATCCTTGAAGGTCCATTCGACGGTGTAATCGTCGATCTTCTTGAGCGTCGTTCCCTCGCCGAAGGCCTCAGGCGATGCGCCCCCTCCAAGCGGCGAGACGTTCGGATCGATGACTTCGTCGTCCCAGTAGAACATGATGTCGTCGGCGTTGAACGGCGCGCCATCCGACCACTTGGCACCTTCAACCAGATGCATGGTCAGCTTGTGGCCATCCGGCGACCAGTCCCAACTCTTGGCGAGGTTGGGAAGCGGCTCGGTATCCTTTGCTTCGACCTGGAAGAGCGGCGCGGTGCGCGTCAGGCACTCCGACAGGCCGATATCGATGCCGCCCCAACCCTGTGTCTGGCCGGCACCATAGTTCCAGCCTTCCGGCCGGCCGCCGATGACATGGCGCATCGTGTCGCCATAAACGCCGATGCCGTCGACCATGTTGTCGGTCTTGAAGACGAGAGGTTCCTTGGGCAGTCGATCCTTGACGGGCGGCAGCTTGCCGCTGTCGACGAAGTTCTTCGTGACCCAGTCCGGCTCGTGATACGCCGGAAGCGCCTTGAATTCCTCGATGGAGTCTCTCGATACGTATTTGATCTTGCCTTCCGCCGGAAACTGCGGCGGAACGGGCGGTGTCGTCGGCTCGGAAGCATAGGCATTCAATGCCGAGACCGAGACGCTCAGCGCCAGTCCGGCAAGAATGCCAAGGTTGCGGATATTACTCATCGTCTCTCCCTTTGTTTTTCGGGGTGCTTTTGGCAGCCCCGCTTCTCCTCAAACGATCCGGCGACGGGCCTTCGGCGATGAGTTCCCTCCCGGAGCCCCATCGCCACCCGTGTCCGAAAGCTTTAGACTGCCTGCTTGAGTGCAGCCTTTTCGGCACGCAGCTCGTCGATGGAACGGACGTTGCGGCGGGCGGCACCTGCCCAGTCGCGGGTCTTGACAGTCGATTTCGCCAGACGTTCCTTGGCAGCCGGGATTGCATCCGCATATTGCGGCAACCAGCGCGCCTGGGCGACGACCATCTCGTCGACCATCTGCCAGACCTCCTCCGGCGTCGCGACGGCACCGACCAGCGGATCGTGCAGAACGGCGAGCTTCAAAAGGTCGATATCGCCGCTGACGGCCGCATGAACCGACATGCGTTGAACGTTGATCGACGCCATGCAGGTGGCCGCACATGCTTCGGGGATCGTGATACCGGAAACCATGTTGATGCCGAAGCGGTCGACGAAGCCGGGGGACTCGATAATCGCATCGGCTGGCAGGTTGGTGATGATCCCATTGTTCTTGAGGTTGAAGTGGCCGCGGTAGACACGTCCGGTTTCGAGGGCTTCAAGAATATGGCTCGCATGCTCGTTCGAACGCTTGGCCCGATCGATCGGTTTTGATGCCGACTCCAGGAATTGCGGGAATTCGGTTTCGAACCAGTTGCGGGTCTCGGTGGAGTGACGAAGATAACCGCCGGTTTCGCCATGGATCCAGTCGGACATGTCGATCCACTTGGTGATCTCGTCGGGGCGCTTGCGGTACCAGGGAAGATACTCGGACAGATGGCCGTTGCTTTCCGTGGAGTAGACTCCGAACCGCTTCAGCACGTCGATGCGCAGCTTTTCCTGCTGCGAGAAGACGGGATGGGCTTCGAAGGCGGCAACCAGCTCGTCCTTGCCGATCTTGCGACCGTTGAGTTTGAGATCGACAAACCAGGTCTGGTGGTTGATGCCAGAGCAGATGTAGTCGAGTTCGGAAGGCGATTTCGCGCCGAGCACCTCAGCGATCTGTTCGGCGCCATGCTGGACCCCATGGCAGAGACCGACCGTATCGACCTTGCCGTATTCAATGGCGGCCCAGGTATTCATTGCCATCGGATTTGCGTAGTTCAGGAACTTCGCACCCGGCTCTGCGACTTCACGGATGTCTTTGCAGAAATCCAGAATGACAGGAATATTGCGCTGGCCGTAGAGAATGCCGCCGGCGCAGATCGTATCGCCGACGCACTGGTCGATGCCGTACTTCAGCGGAATGCGGATGTCATCGGCGTAGGCTTCCAGGCCGCCGACGCGCACGCAGCTGATGATATAGCGCGCACCCGTCAGTGCCTCGCGGCGGTTCGTCGTCGCCGTAACCCTGGTTGGCAGCTTGTTGGAGGAAACGATCGTGTCGAGGATCTGCTTGATCATCTGCAGATTATGTTCGCTCATGTCGGCAAGCGCGAACTCAACGTCCTGGAATTCCGGCACACAGAGGATGTCGGTGAACAGTTTTTTTGTGAAGCCGACGCTGCCTGCGCCGATGATAGCGATTTTGAAACTCATGATCCTTGCCTCAATGCGATCAAATTTGCCGGCGCTGAACGATGAGAAGAAGAAATGGACCCGGACTTGCGCCCGACACCAAAAAAGGCCAGAAATCCGGCTTATTCTCCTCCCTGCCGCTCCTCGGTACAGGCGGTGTTCTCTCTCTTGGGGGCGGATTATGCGCATATTCGGCGGGGCCGCCAGAGAAGGATTATGCTTTCATGGGTAATTTTGTGCTGCAAAAATTGATTGACAATGGGCCGGTCATGAGGACGGTCTCGCTGCCGCGTGGCCGCCAGAGCCTGCACACCATGCCGACCAGCACAGGCTACGAGATCCGCGAGAATGCGACCTACGACTGGGACGGCAGAAAGCGCGGCCAAACACCGTTCACCGTCCTGCAGCATACGATCAAAGGCGCGGGCAACCTGCGTTACGAGAATCGCCAGCTTCGGGTGAAAGAAGGCGAGACACTGCTCGTGCTCGTCCCGCACAATCACCGCTATTGGCTTGAAGATGGGGACCGCTGGGAATTTTTCTGGATTTCGATGAACGGAGAGGAGGCGCTGCGCATCCACCGCTCGATCCTCGCGGTGACCGGACCGATCCTGAAACTGCAACCGCAAACGATCGAGCATCTGGCAGATTGCAGTCTCCGGCTGATCAATGGCGCGGAGACGCCGGGCCTGGCTTCGGCAATCGCCTATGAGGCGGCCATGGCGCTGTACGACGATGTCTTCGGTTCGCATCCTGTTTTCAGTGAAGAATACCGGACGATGCAGCATGTCATCGACTACATCATGGCGAATTTGGAACGTCCTCTGCCGGTCGAGGATCTTGCGCGGGTCGCAGGCCTCAGCCGGGCACATTTCTCGCGAATGTTCGCAGCCAACGAGGGCCTGCCGCCGGCCGAGTTCGTCCTGCAGAAACGACTGAAGCGGGCCGTCAAACTGTTGACCAAGACCGCGAACATGCCCGTCAAGGAGGTCGCAATCCGCTCAGGCTTCGAGGACGCGAACTATTTTTCCAAGGTCTTTCGGCGCATCTATGGCACGAACCCGACCGAGTTTCGTACAACGGGCATGTATGCGAGCGTCGGCAGGCAAGGCTGACGCCCGCCTTATAAGCGGCCCTGCCCTACGGCCCACTGCTATAGGTAAGGCTCGGATACCAGCTCGGCGGTCTCCCATCCGGCGTTGTGTCGAGCACGGTCCACAGCGGCATGAAATCTGGCGCGCCGCGCGGATCCTGGCCGGGATCGGCAGTTGCGGGGCCCATTTCCGGGTTCCAGAAGTGACGGATGACGCCATCCTTGATCGTGAAGACGTTATAGGCAGCGTCATCGCCGCCATCAGGACCAATGGCGTGATAGTCGCGACTGAATTCGTCTGTCGTGTCGGAGTAGAGAGGCAAGTGATGCCAGCCGCGCTCCTTCTTGAACGCCAATAAGCGTTCAATCGGCGAGCGTGCGACGACGGCAAAGGCGACCTGCTGGCAAATATCGGGGATTTCTCCGTCGAACGCCGACAGCATGGACGTGCACATCGGGCATGGTCGTTCGCGTTGCGGCCCATACATGTAGCTGTAAATCACCAATGTGGATTTGTCCCCGAACAGGTCTCTCAAGGTAACCTCGCCATCGGGGCCCTGGAAGCGGTAGTCCTTCCGGACCTGACCGCCTGGAGGCAGCGCGCGGCGCTGCTCGGCAACGCGTTCGATATGTCGGCGCAACTCGATTTCCTCGGCGAGCAATTCATCGCGGGCCCGCCGATACTCGGGGCTTTCGTTCGGAAAACTGAGGCCGTTTCTTCTGGCCAGCTCCCGCGCGGAAACAAGATTGTTCGCATCCATCACATCAACTCCTCCTGACATTGAAAGGACGACTGGGCGGATTTCGAAACCGCCGTCCAACAAGGAACGTTTGGGGACGGCAAAAATCGACAACGCGTTCTGACTTTTTGATGGTCCCGCAAGAGTTCATTTGCCAGGTGCTTGATTTTGCTAGCCTACTATCCGCCTTGCAAATGGACCATATTCACTTGTCTCAGGCTTTGGTCCCCTTCCCCGCTCCGATTTGCGACCTATGTCCTTCTTGTCCTTCATCTCCTGGAAGGACGAGGGAGGCTTCGAGGCATCGTGGCAACCGGTGCTTCGAACCCTCCCTCCATGGAGGCCCTTCACGCCCTGGCTCGAAGCAGTGGCACTTTTCTGGCTCATGCGATAGCCGCGGGTTTGCAGCGCTGAGCTATGACGTGGGTTTCGGCGTGATCGTCAGTTCGGATCCATAGGCATCGCGCAACTCTTCATCTCCGCTTCGGCGGTCTTCGGCCTTGTGCAACAGGGTTGATCTGAAGCCGCGCGCGTGTGTCCCGCAGATTAAAGTCACGTCGGAATTGCCCGGATTGTCGGAGCGCTCGAACCAATCGACGGCGTGGTGGAGAAGGTTCATTTCGAACGCCCGGTTGGTGACACCATGGCCGACGACGATCAGGTCGTTGTTGCCATCGCGCAGGTCATTCGTCACGGTTTGAAGGAATAGACGAAGCCGCTGGGCCACATCCGCCCGGCTCTCGCCATCCGGTGGCCTTGCGTAGAACTTCCCGCTGTTGCTCCGCAATCTCGCCCATTTCTCGAACTCATCAGGAAATTTCTGTCTTCGCTCCGCGTGGTCATAGATTTCGGTGAAGAGACCGAAATCCTGCTCGCGCAACAGGTAGTCCTCACGAACGCTCCTGACCAATCCGGGAGGCAGCGCCTCCAGCAAGGCGTCCTTGCTTTGCCGCGTCCGCATATAGGGAGAATACCAGAGGTCAAGTTGTCGTATCTGTCCGCGCGGCAATTCGGCAAGATAGGCTGCGATCGCTCGCCCGGCCGCCAGTGCTTGCCGATACCCCCACTGCGTTAACGGAACATTATGGTCGCCGAACTGCCGGTAGGCTTGTTCATTGATATTGCCTAGCGATTCGCCGTGTCGAACCAGGTAGATATGCATTGGCCGCCGCTTTCGATATCCGATGCGCTTATCATGAAGTGAGAGCCGGCTCGCTGCAATGTTGAAGACGCAGCAAGCTCATATGCGCCCACCGGTCACCGGGCCGGCTTTCTGGAAGACGGGACGGAAAAGACCTCCAGAGCCTCTCGCAACAGGGCTGCCCGGATGGACCACACCCGTATTGGCAGAAAGAGATTTGTCGGCATCAGGAGCATCGAGAAATTCCGCCGCGCGCCAATTCTCTGGCTAGGCTCGTTTGGATAACACCACGGCGGCCATGTAGGGTTCGTGAGGCCGGGGACCTTGAACCAGTCTACGCTCAAACCGGCTGAACAGTTCAGCGACAATTGCGGCCGGATTGCGAGATGGCTCGATCAGGCTCGCGATTGTCGGCTCGCACCAGGCTTGCATCATTGCCGTGTGACGCTTGGCGAACGCCAACACATCGCCGTTCCTCTCGAATTGCTCCCAACAAGGATCAGCAAGCCTGACGAGATCGAGATGCTCGAGTTCCAGATCGGCGAAATTTTCAATTTTCAAGAACGGTTTCCTGATCTCATCCAAGGTCCGTATGCCGATCGGTATTGTGATGCGGGTCTGCTCTCGTTCCGAAAGCCAGCCATCCGTCCTCATGTCACACAATGCCGACCAGAGCTCGCCAAGGAGCCATTCCCAACCCGTGATGTCGGCTGCGCGGGCCGTAAAGCCCGTCACGAGTTTCCCGCCAGGGCGCATTTCCCATGACCGCAGGACCAGGAAGCGCTCCCAATCTTTCGCCTGTTGTCGCCTTACCGCAGAAACCACTGCAGGCGTGGCACTCATTCCAGCGAGAATGTGATCAGGCGCTTCGATCATTCCGGTACTCATCCACTGCAATGACCACGTCGACCATCCAAGATCCACGCGTTGACGTGGGAACAATGGCTCGAAATACGACCTTCCGATCGCAGAGGGAAAAACATCAGAAGCTTCATTCATGTAGCTGTCAGGGCTTGAAGAAAGCGCTTCAAACAGAGCCGAAAAATCATTCGTAGGAAGGTCAGTGTGGACGACTTCGATTGGCACGGATGGGCCCGACCGGAGCCTCAACGCCTTAATCGCCACGCGCATGGGGGTCATCGAATTGCGGCCTTGTGAGGAACCATAATCGACGATGGTGAAGGGACCTTCGCCCGCGGCGATTGTCCGGCACGCCGTTTCCCACAATGAAAGGAGTGCTGAAATGCCAGTGGCCTGCATTGCGGAATGACGGTTGTAGAAGCCGTCTCCTTTCATTGCCGCCAGATGAGATCGCGGTGGATCGTTTGGCATGTCCGAGCCTCGCTTGGCTTAGCTGCAGCTTAACAAACCGACCCTAGATTGGCGAGCCAATCCCCAAACAGGGACTGAAGACTTTGCCTACACAGAAACGCCTTTATCCCACGTCCTGCGCGTCACCACGACCTCAGCGCACCACTTCCCTGCGCCCGGTCACAAGGTTTGGTTCGCCATCCCACCCTCGCCCGCAGACGAACTGCTCGCATAGCTGCATCGACCGGTGTGCGGTTTGGATGGCGCCTCACGCTGCGTCCAGCTCGGTGTCGGTGGCGGGCCCCTTGAACTGGAGTTCGGCCAGCCGTTTGTAGAGGCCGCCGTTGCGCATTAGAGAGGCGTGCGTTCCTTGCTCGACGATCCGGCCCGCGTCGACCACAAGGATCCTGTCGGCCTTGAGAACGGTCGCAAGTCTGTGAGCGATCACGATGGTCGATCGATTGTCCATGAGCTGTTCCAAGCCCTCCTGTACGAGCTGCTCGTTCTCGGCGTCAAGCGACGCGGTTGCCTCATCGAGCAGGAGGACAGGGGCGTCCTTCAGTATAGCGCGGGCAATCGCCAACCGCTGGCGCTGTCCTCCAGAAAGTGTCAGACCCCTTTCGCCAACGACAGTGTCGTATCCATTCTCAAGGCCAGTGATGAAACCATGCGCCTGGGCCTTGATCGCCGCTGCGACGACCTCGTCCCGCGTTGCATCGGGTCTTCCGAACGCGATGTTTTCGAAGATGGTGGTCGCGAAAATCGTCACCTCTTGTGGCACGATCGAAATCTCCTTGCGGAGGTCTCGCGGGGCGATGGAGCGCACGTCTCGACCATCGATGGAAAGGCGTCCGGCGCTGCCGTCATAGAATCCGAGCAGAAGCGAAAAGACCGTGCTCTTTCCGGCACCCGATGGCCCGACAAGAGCGACCGTCTCTCCCGGAGAGACCGTCATGGAAAGTCCGGCGAGGATTTCTTTCTGGGGGGTGTTGGGATAGGAGAAATGCAGCTCTGATACCTCGATGCCACCGCGGACGGGGCCGCGAAGCGGCATGCTTGCCTCAGGCTCGCGATCATAGGTTTGTTCATTCAAAAGCTCGAAAAGCCGACCGGCGGCTCCTGCCGCCTGCGCCAGCTCACCCCAGACTTCCGATAGAGAGCCCAGGGAGCCGGCTGCAATCACCGAGTAGATCAGAAACTGACTGAGACTTCCTGGCGAGAGCGTGCCGGCGAGGACCCTGTGCGCTCCAAGCCAGAGGACGCCGACCACACTGCCGAATATGAGTGCGATGGCAAAGCCTGTCAGGCAAGCGCGCGAGCGTGCCGCCGCAATGGATTTGCCGTAGGACATTTCGACGTCGCAGACATACCGTTGACGGGCAGCATCTTCGGCGTTGAAAGACTGCACCGTCCGGTTTGCCGCGATGATTTCGCTGGCATAGGCGGAGGCGCTCGCAAGCGAGTCCTGGGCCGCTCGGGACTTCTTCCTGACTGAGCGGCCGAAGACAATCAGCGGTAAGAGGATCAAGGGGATCACCGCGAGGGCGATCGATGACAGGCCAGGGCTTGTCACGAACATCATGCCGAGGGCGCCCGCGCACAGGATTGAGTTTCTCAACGCCACCGAAGCTGTCAGACTGACCGCCGTCTTGATCTGGGCAGTGTCACCGGTGAGACGCGAGGCAATTTCGCCGGAGTGGTTCGAATCGAAAAATTGGGCGGGAAGTGACAGGACGTGGCCAAAGACCTTCTTCCGGAGATCGGCTACCAGGCGTTCTCCCAGTGCCGTCACGAAATAGTATCGAAGAGCGCTGGCAATTGCCAACGCCACTGCCAGAGCCATGGCCATCAGGAAGTAGCGGTTTATGAATTCGCCATCGCCCTGCCCGAAGCCGTTGTCAATCATGCGCCGAACGGCCATCGGTAGCGCAAGTGAAATCAAGGCTGCGGCGGTCAGGGCAAGCATCGCGCCGATTGTCAATCGTCGGTGGCTTCCAAGAAGAGGAACAAGCCGCCGCAGGTGCGCCACGGCCTGCCGCCTCGACGGCGCCGGACCTTCCTTTCCATCTGCTTGATCATTCTGCGCGATGGCAGCTTGCCGGTCGTGTTGGGCTATCATCAAGGCCGTCTTCTCCTGAGGAATTCGATAAGGTCTTGTCCACCGGAAGGACCAACGCGTCTTTGATCGCGATCAATTATTGGCGAGCCTTCTGGCCATGCCGGGGCTACCGAGCGGCTGTGGTTTCCTCGCCCGCCGGCGACTGACACCTTCTTCAGGTTGGCAGGAGGCAGTCGGCACGGCCGGGAACAATCGCCAACACCTTCTCCAAGCATCGTCGCCCTGGCAGAGCCTTGTTCGTCGCGGGTTGCGTTCTGGTATCCGTGGCGTATGGCTCATTTTGAATGAGCGAAATCCTTGACCGTCCACGGGCAACGACGTCGCTCGCAATTGCCAGTCCGAATAGCGCTGGCTAGGCCACGTGCCGCGCTAACGCGCAGCGCGACCAGAGCGAATGCAGCGCCTCGACGAGATGCTCGATGTCGGCGTCGCTGTGCAGCGGTGTCGGAGTGATGCGCAGGCGCTCGGTCTTCTTCGGCACCGTCGGGTAGTTGATCGGCTGCACGTAGACACCGCAATTGTCGAGCAGCAGGTCGGAGATCCACTTGCACTTGGCGGCATCGCCGACCATCACAGGCACGATGTGGCTCGGGTTCGGCATGTGCGGGATGCCGCGCTGATCGAGCAGCGCCCTCAGCTTGCGGACACGATGCTGGTGGCGTGCCCGCTCGAACGGGCTGACCTTCAGATGCTGGATCGAAGCAACCGCACCGGCAGCAAGAGCCGGCGGCAGCGCCGTCGTGAAGATGAAACCAGAGGCAAACGAGCGGATGAAGTCGCACAGCGCCGTCGAGGCGGCGATGTAGCCGCCCATGACGCCGAACGCCTTGCCGAGCGTGCCTTCGATGACCGTCAGGCGGTCCATCAGGCCTTCGCGTTCGGCAATGCCGCCACCGCGCGGCCCGTACATGCCGACGGCATGGACTTCATCGAGATAGGTCATCGCGCCGTATTTGTCGGCGAGGTCGCAGATTTCCTTGATCGGGGCAATATCGCCATCCATCGAATAGACCGATTCGAAGGCGATCAGCTTCGGCGCCTTCGGATCGGCGGCCGCCAGCTTGGCTTCGAGATCATGGATGTCGTTGTGCTTCCATATCACCTTGTCGCACTTGGCATAGCGGATGCCTTCGATCATCGAGGCATGGTTCAAGGCGTCGGAGAAGATGATCAGGCCGGGAATCTTGGCGCCGAGCGTGCCGAGGGCCGCCCAGTTGGAAACATAGCCCGAGGTGAAGATCAGCGCCACTTCCTTGCCGTGCAGGTCGGCCAGCTCGCGCTCGAGCAGAACGTGATAGTGGGTGGTGCCAGAGATATTCCGGGTGCCTCCCGCACCCGCGCCACAGTGATCGATGGCATCCTTCATCGCCTCGATCACCTTCGGGTGCTGGCCCATGCCGAGATAGTCATTGGAGCACCAGACCGTCACGTCCTTCGGACCGTCCGCCGTGTGCCGCGTGGCGCGCGGAAAGCTGCCGCGGTGACGCTCAAGATCGGCAAAAACGCGATAGCGACCTTCGCTGTGAAGACCGTCCAGCTCGCTTTTGAAAAACGCCTCGAAATCCATGTCATGCTCCTTGATTCTGCAAGCAGCGATACACCGGCTCCCGAGCCCCGTATTTGATCTCCGTCAACTTGCTGAACATCTCGCAGGCTCCGTGAGGAAGCACGGCACATTTGGAACGCGCCATGCTGTCGCGCCTTTTGTGCTGCCGGCCAGGCTTCATGCAATCGGGGCGCTGAAGAAGTCTTCCAATATTTCGATCACTGCGGGTCACTTCGAAATGTTTGACCAGGATCAATTATCGAGGCGCAATCAGGCGCTATGGCTCCTGGCATGAGTTCATATTCAAACGTCACAAAATACGTCAAAGGCCTCGCGCAGCCCACCCGGTTCGTCGAAATGTCAGATCGGGCAATCCCCGTTCTATCGGCGCTGACGATGCTGTTCTTTCTAATTGGCCTTTACCTCGCCTTCAGTTCCGATGTGGACTACCAGCAAGGCGGGACTGTCAGAATAATGTACGTTCACGTTCCTTCGGCGTGGATGGCGATGCTGTGCTACACGGTCATGACGCTGAACGCCGTTGGATCGCTCGTCTGGCGACACCCTTTGGCAGACGTTTCAGCCCGCGTGGCAGCGCCTCTCGGCGCCGCGTTCACTTTCGTGTCCCTTGTCACTGGCGCGATCTGGGGAAAGCCGATGTGGGGGACCTGGTGGGTCTGGGACGCTCGGCTGACGTCCATGTTCGTGCTGTTCATCATGTACCTTGGCATACTGGCGATCAATCGCGCCGTTGACGAGCCGACGCGGGCTGCCCGAGTCTCCGCGGTTCTCATCATTGTCGGGTTCGTGAACATTCCGATCATCAAATTCTCTGTCGAGTGGTGGAATACACTCCACCAGCCCGCAAGTGTCCTGAGATTTGACGGACCCGCTCTCGACATCGAATTTCTGCGACCGCTGCTGATCATGGGCCTCGCTTTCACCACGCTCTTTGCAACGCTTTACGTCGCATCGATACGAAACGAGATCTGGCGAAGAAAGCTGGTCTCCCATTACAGGCTCGCAGCAAGGGCCGCGTCACAAAGGGATAGTTGAGATGACGCATCAGGAGTATGTTTTCGCCGCTTACGCGCTGGCCTTCTCGGTGATGTTTGCGATGGCGGCGAAGGTTTGGATTACCAGCCGAAGCTACCGCCGACAGGTCGAGGCGCTCGCGGTCGTGCGTCGCCGGCCAAATCGCGAAGAACGCTAGGATGCGGAGTTACCTCGTAGCGGCAATACCGCTCGTCGCATTCCTCGGAATAGCAAGTGCTGTGGGCAACGTGCTGTATCGGGAATCGGCCGACGGATACACTCCTTCTACACTCCCCTCCTCCCTTATCGGCCAACCACACCCACATGTGGATCTTCCGCCGCTCGCCGGTTCAGCAACGCCAGGACTGGCGGACGCCGGCATCCGGGGGCGGGTGACCGTCGTCAACATCTTCGCCTCATGGTGCATTCCATGCCGTCAGGAGCACCCGGTCCTGATGGAACTCGCCAAAGACACGCGCATCACCGTCGTTGCGATCAACTACAAGGACGCTCCCGAAAAGGCGCTGCCGTTTCTACGTAAGAACGGGAATCCTTTCGCCGCAATCGGGATCGATGCAAGAGGCAGGGCTTCGATCGACTGGGGCGTTTATGGTGTTCCGGAGACATTCGTCATCAACCGGGATGGACGCATCGTGGCCAAGCACGTTGGTCCACTCGACGCAGCTGCGCTTACCAAAGATATTCGCCCGTTTTTGGACCAGGCCCTCGCGGGCGAGTGAAGTTCATCTTGACTTGCGGCTCGCCTGGCCGATGTCCGATCTATGGCCGCCACCCGAGCGCCAATCGGAACTTGCCATCTTTGACATCGGTCAAAGATTTCGTTCCGGTGCTTTCCTATATTGCTGTCGCGGGTCGGGCGATGCCCGTGTCAATGCTGGGAACTTGACAGAGGCTTGTTCGATTTCGGGGCGCGAAGCGAACAAGCCTCCTCGTCCAACTGCTCCAGTAGAGGTGCCATTCGCCACGGCTTCTCAAGACCAAGTTTGCGAAACAAACCGACTGGTTGCTACTGAAGATCGATGCTAGCCCGAGGCAATGTCGGAGCAGTCTGCACTTTGGGGCGTGATGACATGCAGTCGGTCGCGATAGCCGCCGATTCCCAAGCTTTCGACAAGCGTGCGCACTGCTTTTCGCTTCAGATCCGATTCCAGGTGGCCGTCCAGGGTCACTTCGCCGTTCTTGACAGAGACTTGCACCCTTTGCGGCGTCAAACCGAGGTCGGACCTCAGACGCGTACGTACCGCCAGACGAATACTCTCATCCTCGCGAGGAAGCGTGGCCGGCGGCGCGTCGAGAATGATTGCCAGAATGTCGCGCCGGCTCACGATCCCGACAAGTCGCCCGTTCTCGACGATGGGTAACCGCTTGATTCGGTGGGCCTGCAGGCTGTCGGCGATGTCTGACACCTCGCTGTCCGGCAATGCGACAATGACGTCGGGAGACATGACATCTGCCACGGACCAGCCATGAGTGCGAATGTAGCGCTCAAGGTCAAGTTCCGAGGTGACTTCGGACACGCGAGATGACCGCAGCGAAACCCGGATTTCCCGCCGGAGGAGAAGATCGCCTTCCGTCAGCATACCACAAACGCGTCCCTCGTCGCTGACGACCGGAAGGCCGCTGATGTTGTTTTGAAGCATGACGGCGACTGCATGCCGCACACTAGCCGCAGGGCTGATTGAAACCACGTTGGTGGTCATTATGTCCTTGGCCTGCATCTCATGCCTCGCTCTTCCGGAATGCTGCTGGCACGACGGTAGAATGAGCAAAGCAGTTCAACATTGATCTCAGTCAAAGACCATCGCCATGCATAAGTCGGTCGAGTTTTTTCTCTTCCTCCTCGCTGAGGCGACTGCCGGTCGGTACCTCCGCGCGACGCCGTGCGAAGACGCTCAGCGAGAGGCCGCCTGCGACGGCGAGCAGAAGCGGCGCGCCCCACAGAAGGATCGTCTTCGTTTCGAAGCGCGGCTTCAACAGCACGAACTCGCCGTAGCGCGAGACGATGTAGTTCATCACCTGTTCGTTCGTATCGCCATCGGTGAGCCGCTCGCGCACCAGCAGGCGCAGGTCCTTCGCAAGCTCGGCATTGGAATCGTCGATCGACTGGTTCTGGCAGACCATGCAGCGCAGTTCGGCGGAGATCGCCCGGGCGCGCGCCTCGAGCGCCGGATCGGCAAGAACCTCGTCCGGATTGACGGCAAAGGCCGGCGCNGCCGACAGAACTATCGCTATCACCAGGAGCAGACGNCTCATCATTCGGCNGGCTCCATGGCAGGACGCAGCGGCTTTGCCCTGCGGTTCGGCGCCCCGACACGCAGGCGCCGGTCGCTCAGCGACACGAAGCCGCCGATCGCCATGATCACCGCGCCACCCCAGATGCAGAGAATGAAGGGCTTCCACCAGATGCGCACGACCATGCCNCCGTCGTTCGTCGGATCGCCGAGCGACACATAGAGCTGGCTCAGCCCGAANGTCACGATGCCGGCTTCCGTCGTCGGCATCTGCCGCGCCGTGTAGATCCGCTTGGACGACCAGACATCGGCAACCTCGACGCCGCCGCGGCCGATGGTGAAATGACCGCGCTCTTCGCTGTAGTTCGGTCCGGTCGCCGGCTTCATGCCGTCGAACCGCACGGNGTAGCCGCCGGCTTCGACCGTCTGGCCGGGCTTCATCTCGATGACATGCTCGGTTTCGAAGGTGGTCACCGCGACGATGCCAAGGACGGCAACGCCAAGCCCGGCATGCGCGAGCGCCGTGCCGAAGGCCGAGCGCGGCAGGCCGGCAAGGCGTCTCCAGGCGACGGAGGCAGCCACCTTGCCGACGCCGGCGCGATACCACAGATCGGCNATCGCGCCGAAGATCAGGAACAGCGCCGCAGNAAGGCCAAGCACGGCAAGCACGGGACCGCCGTGCTGGACATAGAAGAAGACCACCGCAACAACAAACGCCAGGATCGCGACCAGATAGAGCCGCTGCAGAACAGCGAGCAGA
>NZ_AZNV01000027.1:0-83675 GCF_000510625.1 Rhizobium sp. IBUN | reverse complement strand
TGACGATCGTTCTTTACCCGGCCGGAGCGCAGCGTCTTGCCAGCCGAATCCTGCACCACGAGGTGGCTATAGGATTTGTGGTAGTCGACGCCGATATGGTAATCATAGGAGGCAGTCATGCTTCCAACTCCCCTGTTGAGATTTTCCGAACCCCAACAGGATAAGCCGAAAGGCTGGAAGCGTGACTGTCCCTCGATCATCACCTGCATCTCAGTGATCCGTTCTCTCCAGAGGCGACCTCTTTCATGTCACCTCCTTTGTCAGTTGCGCTGCGATTTGCTTACGGAGTGAAGGTAGCGTATTGGCATAACTGAGAGAATTTACGTTGTGTTTCATAGGGTGCTGAGAAAAATTCATCAATGAAACGTGTCCGTTCGACCGATCTTGCGATTTTCCTGGCGATCGCCAACCACCGAAGCTTCAGGAAGGCATCGGTCGAACTGGGTGTCACGGCGTCTGCCCTCAGTCACGCGCTGCGGGCAATCGAGGAACGGTTGGCAGTCCGCCTCGTCAACCGGACGACCCGAGGCGTAGCTCTGACCGAGGCCGGCGAGCGACTGTACGACCGTATCCGACCGGCATTCCTCGACATCGATGCAGCCCTCGACGATCTCAACAGCTTCCGCGGCCAACCGCATGGCAAGCTGCGCATCAATGCGGCGCGGGTCTCCACCAAGCTTGTGCTGTTGCCGATCGTCTCTCGTTTCCTGAAGGCCTATCCATCCGTCGAGGTCGAGATTGTCATCGATGACGGACTGATCGATATGGTGTCATCGGGCTTCGATGCCGGTGTGCGCTTTGGCGAAAGCATCGAGGCCGATATGATTGCGGTGCCGATCGGTCCGCGCCACCGTTTTGCGGTAGTTGCCGCGCCGAGCTACTTCGAGAGCCGGAACCGTCCGTTGATGCCGCACGATCTGCGTGACCACGAATGCGTGCGCTACCGCTTTGCCGGTGGCGCCTTCTATCGATGGGAGTTCGAGCGCGGCGGCATCGAACTGGAGATCGAAGTCAGTGGTCCCCTGACATTGGGCGATCAGGACACTATCCAGGATGCCGTGCTGCGCGGTTGCGGTCTCGGATACCTTTTCGAAGAGCAGGCGCAAGCGGCGATCGCAGAGGGCAGGCTGATACGCGTGCTGGAAGATTGGTGCCCTTTCTATCCGGGCTTCTTCCTCTATTATCCGAGCCGCCGGCAATTGCCGACGGCGCTCCGGGCCTTCATCGATTTCGTCAGGGCCGACAAGGGAACGTCTCAGGTCTGAGGTTTCAGTTCGCCGTAGGCGGCAAACTTCTTTTCGAATTCGCGGCCCCAGCCGATCAGTTCGGCATGATCGGCTTCCCATTGTTCCTTGAAGCGCAGATCGAGATACCCGAGCGTGGCGGCAAGCGCGAAGTGGCCGCCGTGCAGCCGCTTGCCGATCTTTGGCAGGTGCACACTGAGATGGTTCAAGCCGCTGACGGCCTTCTTCCACTGCCGGTCGATCCACGGCTGGTGGACCTTTTCCTCGTCGCGGAAGCGCCGCTCATAAACGATCGCCAGCAGGCAATCGCAGATACCGTCGCATAGTGCCTCGAGGATTTCCGCCTCGGTCCGCTTGCCGTTCTTGGCAGGGTAGAGCTTTTTGCCTTTCAGCCGGTCGAAATAGTGCATGATCGCGACGCTGTCGAAGATTGACAGCCCATCGTCGGTTAGCAGTGTCGGGATTTTGCCGAGCGGATTGTTATCGACCAGGATCGCTGGGCCGGCATTGGTATCCACTCGGATTTCGATGGCGTCGAGCTCCAGATAGCGCGCCGCCATGCGCACCTTGCTGGAATAGGGAGACGTCGGTGCGCAAAGGATCTTCATGGTCATTCTTCCATACTGTCATGTCTTGGCGCGACTATTTCGCGCCAGCTAGAGTCGGTCAATCGTCCTTTGCCGCCTTGGTTTCGCCGCGCAGCCAAAACGCTCGATGCGACGCGTAGCGATCCTGTGCAAGATGGTCCTTGAGCGCCGGTAGAAGCGCATGCAACTCGTCCTTCAGCGTGAAGGGCGGATTGACGATGATCAGGCCGGAGCCGGTCAATCCGTTGATCCTCCGGTCGCTGCGGACGATGAGCTCGGCGCAGAGAATCTTCGGAATGTCGAGGGCCTGCAGCGCCTCGTGGAATTCCTTGATCGGCGCCCCCTTCTTCAGCGGATACCACAGGCAATAGGTGCCGCCGGGGAAGCGGCGATAGGCTTTCGCCAAACCATCCGCAAGGCGTTCGTATTCGCCATCTTCCTCGAACGGCGGATCGACCAGGACGATGCCGCGTTTCTCCTTCGGCGGCAGGTGTGCGCCGAGCGAGAGCCAGCCGTTGAGCTTGGTGATCCGCACCTGATGATCGCCCTCGAAAAGCCGATGCAGCCGGGCAAAGTCCTCCGGATGCAATTCCATCGCGGAGAGCCGGTCCTGCGGTCGAAACAGCATGCGGGCGAGCTTTGGAGAGCCGGGATAAAGGCGGATGCCGCCCTCCGCGTTTAGCTCACGCACGGCGGATAGATAGGGCTCCAGCAACTCGGCGACCTGTGGAGCAAGCTCTGTGTCCAGGAGCTTGCCGATGCCCTCGCTCCATTCACCGGTCTTTTGAGCCTCCTCGGAGGAGAGGTCGTAAAGCCCGATGCCGGCATGCGTGTCGAGCACGCGAAAGGCCGCATCCTTCTTCTGCATGTAGCGGATCAGTCGCGCCAGGACGGCGTGCTTGAGCACATCGGCAAAATTGCCCGCGTGGTAGATATGGCGGTAGTTCATTTTCGCTGATGCCCGTGATGAATTCGCCTGATCGACGACATTTGTGGCTTTTGGCCGGTTTCCGGTTCGAATATAGAAAAGCCATGAACATTGCGACCCCCATTCACGCCAAATCCGCCAAGTCGAATGTCAGGCTCGGTCACACCGCCTGTCCGCACGACTGTCCCTCCACTTGCGCGCTGGAGGTGGAGATCGGCGACGATGGCCGCATAGGCCGTGTGCGCGGAGCAAACAATCACAGCTACACCTCGGGAGTGATCTGCGCGAAGGTCGCGCGCTACGCCGAGCGCCTCTATCATCCGGACCGGCTGATGCACCCGCTGCGCCGAACAGGCGCCAAGGGGGCAGGGCAGTGGCAGCAGATTTCCTGGGACGATGCGCTGGATGAAATCGCCGAAGCCTTCGTCAAGGCGGAAGCCAGGGACGGCGGCGAAGCGATCTGGCCCTATTTCTACGCCGGAACGATGGGCTGGGTTCAGCGCGACTCGATCGAGCGCCTGCGCCACGCCAAGCGCTATTCCGGCTTCTTCTCGTCGATCTGCACCAACCCGGCCTGGACCGGTTTCACCATGGCGACGGGAACGCTGCGCGGACCCGACCCGCGTGAGATGGGCGGCACCGATTGCGTCGTGATCTGGGGCACGAATGCGGTGTCCACCCAGGTCAACGTGATGACCCACGCGATCAAGTCCCGCAAGGAGCGCGGCGCCAAGATCGTCGTGGTCGACATCTACGACAATCCGACGATGAAGCAGGCCGACATGGCGCTGATCGTCAAGCCGGGTACGGATGCCGCGCTGGCCTGCGCCGTCATGCACATCGCCTTCCGCGACGGCTATGCCGATCGCGAGTACATGGCAAAGTATGCCGACGATCCTGCCGGCCTTGAAGCGCATCTGAGGACGAAGACGCCCGAGTGGGCCGCCGCCATCACCGGCCTTTCCGTCGATGAGATCGAAGCCTTCGCGCGCCTCGTCGGCATAACGAAGAAGACCTATTTCCGCCTCGGCTACGGCTTTACCCGCCAGCGCAATGGCGCGGTTGCCATGCATGCGGCGGCCTCGATCGCGACGGTGCTCGGCTCCTGGCAATACGAAGGCGGCGGTGCCTTCCATTCCAACAGCGATATCTTCCGCATGAACAATGCGGAACTGACCGGCAAGGCGATGAAGGATGCGGATATCCGCATGATCGACCAGTCGCAGATCGGCCGCGCGTTGACTGGCGATGCCGTGGCGCTGCGCCATCGCGGCCCGGTGACGGCAATGCTGATCCAGAACACCAATCCGGTGAACATCGCCCCCGAACAACGGCTGGTGAAACGCGGCTTCGCTCGCGAGGACCTCTTTGTCGCGGTGCACGAGCAGTTCATGACGGAGACGGCCGAGATGGCCGACATCGTCATTCCAGCAACGATGTTCGTCGAGCATGACGATATCTATCGCGCCGGGGGCCAGAACCACATTTTGCTCGGCCCTAAGCTGGTTGAGCCGCCGGAGACCGTCCGGACGAACCTGTTCGTGATCGAAGAACTGGCAAAGCGTCTCGGTGTCGCCGATCGTCCCGGTTTCGGTTTCACGGCCCGCGAAATGATCGATCGGCTTCTCGAAGCCAGCAACCTGCCGGGATACGACCATTTCCTCGAACACAAATGGTTCGACCGTCAGCCGGATTTCGAGGATGCGCATTTCCTCAAGGGCTTCGCGCATCCTGACGGCAAGTTCCATTTCCGCCCGGACTGGGTCGACGGCCCTGCGCCGAACAAGCCGCCGGCCGCTGTCGGTGCTCTCGGACCATACAAGCAGCTGCCGGCGTTTCCGGATCAGGTCGATGTTATCGAGCTTGCCGATAGCGAGCATCCGTTCCGCTTGGCAACGTCGCCGGCGCGCAACTTCCTGAATTCCAGCTTCTCCGAGACGAAGACCTCGCGCCAGAAGGAAGGGCGGCCGGAACTGATGATGAACCCCGCCGATGCGACGGCAGGCGGCATCGAGCATGGCGACCTCGTGCGGATCGGAAACGACCGTGGCGACCTTCGGATCCATGTGCGCGTCACCGAGGAGGTCAAGCCGGGCGTGTTGATTGCCGAAGGCCTCTGGCCGAACAAGGCGCATATCGACGGTGAAGGGATCAACGTGCTGACCGGCGCCGATCCGGTCGCGCCCTATGGCGGCGCAGCGGTCCACGACAACAAGGTCTGGCTCCGCAGGGATGTTGCATGACGAAATTTGACAAGGCAAAAGCCGAGATCGTTGATGAAAAGACGCTCTCGAACGGCTGGACGCGCCTGAGCGACTTCCAGATCGACTATACGGATTCCGACGGCGAGACGCATCGGCTGCAGCGCGAGGTCTACCATCGCACGCCGGCGGCGACGATCCTGCTATACGATCCGAATCGAGACACCGTTGTCCTCGTGCGGCAGTTCCGGCTGCCGGTCTTCCTGCATGGTGAGCCGGCCTGGGTCATCGAAGCCCCGGCAGGGCTGTTGGATGGTGATGCCCCGGAAGTGGCGATCCGCCGCGAAGCTGAAGAAGAAACCGGCTTTCGCGTCCGCGATGTGCGCTTCCTTTTCAAGGCCTACAGTTCGCCGGGCTCGAGCATGGAACTGCTGCATTTCTTCGCCGCGACGTTCGACACCACCGATCGGGTATCGGATGGCGGCGGCCTTGCTCACGAGCACGAAGATATTGAAGTTCTGGAAGTGCAGCTCGACAAGGCGATGGCGATGATCGAGCGTGGGGAAATTGTTGATCTGAAGACGATTGCGTTGCTGCAATGGGCCACATTGAACCGCGGGTCGCTGCGATAGCCGCAGGTTCAATCATGCGCGGTTCGTCGTTCACACCGATGTCATGAATCAGCGCTATGCGCTCCGCCTTGTCATAAATACGCGCTTGGAGAAAAACCGATGTGGCTCAGCAATTTTACTCTCGTCCTTCCAGATGAGATCGTGAGCCACGGCTCGGTGCGCGTCGAGGACGGCGTAATCGCTGAAATCAGGCCGGAACCGGTCGCCAACACCGCAATCGATGGTGGTGGGCGCCTGCTGATGCCGGGCTTCGTGGACCTTCACGGCGACATGGTGGAGCGCGAGATCGCGCCGCGTCCGAATGCGCCGATGCCGATCGATTTCAGCATCCATGAACTGGATAAGAAGCTGGCCGCTGCAGGCGTCACGACGGCGTTTGCCGCCGTCTCCTTCGCAACGGAAAGCGTCTACGGCCATGTCCGCTCGCTTGAGACCACCTCGGCCGTCATCGAGGGTATCAACCGACTCCAGGATGATTTGCTTATCGATCACCGCGTCCATGCGCGCTATGAGATCACCAACCTCGGTGCCGCGCCGGCGCTCGAGAAGCTGCTTGAAGCCGGCCACGTCGACATGGTCTCGCTGACCGACCATACACCGGGGCAGGGGCAGTATAACAACATCCAGAGCTACATCCTGAGTATTGCCGAGCGCCGGGCCATTTCCGAGGAGATGGCCGCCGAGATGGTCGCCAAGCGCATCGAGATGCGCAACAATCCGGAGATCGAGATCAAGCTGAAACAGGTCGTCGATCTCGCCCTGAAACACAAGCTGTCGCTCGCCTCCCACGATGACGATAGCGCCGAGAAGGTCGCGCAAATGCACGATCTCGGTGTCACGATCAGCGAATTTCCGGTGACGCTTCCGGCGGCGGAAGAAGCGCGGCATCGCGGTCTCTGGACGCTGATGGGGGCTCCGAATGCCCTGCGCGGCCAGTCCATGTCCGGCAATCTCAGTGCGATCGATGCAGCGGCCGCTGGCCTGCTGACCGTCATCGCTGCCGATTATCATCCCGCGGCCTTCGTGCCCGGCATCTTAAAGATTGCCGACCGCACGAGCCTGCCTTACGCCGTTGCCATGGCGACCCGTAATGCGGCGCGTTCGGCAGGTCTTCTGGATCGCGGCGAGATCGCCGTTGGGCAGCAGGCGGATCTCGTGGTTGTTGAAGCCGGCGACGTGCACCGCATCCGCGCGACGTTCCGCAAAGGCCGTTTCGTTTACAGCGACGGCACTCTGCACCAGCCTCGGGCGCTTGCCGCCTGAGGCCAAGAGCATGTCTCCGAAAGTGGGGAACCGCTTTCAGGACAAACACATGCGTGAAAGCAAAAAACTAAAGTAGGGCAAGCGAAACCAAAAGATCGCGCCGTGTTTTAGGCCCCTTCGCCGATCAGCGAGATAACGCTGCTACGTTCCGCCGGCGCTGCCGCAGCGCCGGTGCTGACGGCCTTGCCGCCCTCCATCTTCACCTTGCCGTGGGCAAGGAGCCGCAGCGCTTGCGGGTAGAGTTGATGCTCCACGGTGAGCACACGGGCGGCCAAGCTTTCTGCACTGTCGTTGGAGAGGATCGGAACGGCGGCCTGGCCGATAACCGGGCCCTCGTCCATGCCTTCGGTCACGAAGTGCACGGTGCAGCCGGCGATCCGCATGCCGGCGTCGATCGCTCGCTGGTGGGTATGCAGACCCGTGAACAGCGGCAGCAGGGAAGGGTGGATATTTATCATCCGGCCCTCGTAGCGCTGGATGAAGGTGCCGCTCAGAAGCCGCATATATCCCGCAAGGCAGAGGATGTCAGGCGATAGCTCATCGAGAGCGGCAAAGATCGCTCCTTCGTGCGCTTCCTTGCTGGCATAATCCTTGCGAACGAAGGCAAAGGTCGGAATGCCCTCGGCTGCCGCCTTGGCAAGCCCTCCGGCATCGGCCCTGTCGGAGATCACCCCGACGATTTCCGCCGGATAGTCGGCAGCCTTGGCAGCGGTGACCAGCGCCATCATGTTGGAACCGCCGCCGGAGATGAAGACGACGGCGCGTTTGCGTGACGTCGTCATATGGCGAGCGTACCCTTGTAGAGCGTGCCGGCCGCGCCCTCGGCGCGGGCAATCATCCGGCCGAGCGTTACGACCGTCTCGCCTTCAGCTTCAAGAGCGGCAGTGACGGTTGCGACGTTCTCAGCCGAAACGACTGCGATCATGCCGACGCCGCAGTTGAAGGTGCGCAGCATTTCATTGGCTTCAACGCCGCCGGTCTTCGACAGCCAGGAGAAGACGGCCGGAACTTTCACGGCCGTAAGGTCGATCTCGGCTGCAAGGTGCTTCGGCAGGACGCGCGGAATATTCTCCGGGAAGCCGCCGCCGGTGATGTGCGCCAGTGCCTTGATGGCCTTGGTTTCGCGGATCGCCTTCAGCAGCGGCTTTACATAGATGCGGGTCGGCGTCAGCAGCGCTTCGCCGAGGCTCTTGTCTTCCGCGAACGGAGCCGGGGCATCCCAGGCGAGGCCCGAAATCCCGACGATCTTGCGCACCAGCGAAAAGCCGTTGGAGTGAACGCCTGAGGAGGCAAGGCCGAGGATCACATCGCCTTCGGCGATGTCGCCTGACGGCAGCAGCTGGCCACGCTCGGCAGCGCCGACGGCAAAGCCTGCAAGGTCGTAGTCGCCGGAGGAGTACATGCCCGGCATTTCGGCAGTCTCGCCGCCGATCAACGCGCAACCCGCGTCTCGGCAGCCGGCAGCAATGCCCTCGACAATCGCCGCACCCTGGTCGGGATCGAGCTTGCCTGTCGCAAAGTAGTCGAGGAAGAACAGCGGCTCTGCGCCCTGGACCACAAGATCGTTGACGCACATGGCGACAAGATCGATGCCGACGGTATCATGATAATCGGCGTCGATGGCGATCTTCAGCTTGGTGCCGACGCCGTCATTGGCGGCAACGAGAACCGGATCCGTGAAGCCGGCAGCCTTGAGGTCGAACAAACCGCCGAAGCCGCCGATCTCGCCGTCCGCGCCCGGACGGCGCGTCGAGCGCACAGCCGGCTTGATCTTCTCCACCAGAAGGTTTCCGGCATCGATGTCGACGCCTGCGTCGCTATAGGTCAGGCCGTTTTTTCCAGACTGGCTCATACTGCTCTCCGATGGCTGCGCGGGGGCGGGAAATGTCACCGCCTCAATATTTGGGTCGCCATTGCATGACACGGGCCTACATGCAAGGGATTGCATGGAAAATGCCCCAATTTCCCGCTCTTTTGACGCAGGCCCTCTGGATTTTTAGCGCCGGGGTTGACCATTCTCTCGGCCACATCCTATGTGCTCGAAAGGTTGCATCTGTATGATGCGAAAGATCGAGACAGTCGATCAGCGGGGAATGTGATGCCACAGCAGGTTAGCGGGGCAGGTCTGAAGCGCCAGGTGATCTTCTGGCTGATCGTGCTTGCCTTCTTCATCGGCTTCCTTTTCATCTTCAGCTCGATCTTGTTGCCGTTCCTGGCCGGGATGGCACTGGCCTATTTCCTCGATCCGGTCGCGGACCGGTTGGAACGCCTTGGGCTGAGCCGCCTCATGTCGACGATCGTCATACTGATCGCCTTCATCATCATGATCGTGCTGGCCCTGATGATTTTGATACCGGTCTTGGCGAGCCAGTTCAGCGACTTTGCCGGTCGCCTGCCGGGCTACATCGAGCAGTTGCAGTCATTTATCACGAACTCGCAGAACTCCCTCATGCCGGATTGGGTGAGGAACCAGCTCGGGACGATCAAGAACAACTTCTCCGAAATCCTGTCGCAGGGATTTGGATTGCTCACCGGTCTCTTCAGCCAGGTCTGGAGTTCCGGCCTTGCCGTCGTCAACGTGATCTCGCTGATGATCGTTACGCCCGTCGTGGCCTTCTACATGCTGCTTGATTGGGACCGCATGATCGCCAAGGTCGATCAGTACATTCCCCGCGACTACGTGGCGAACGTCCACCAGATCATGCGTGAAATCGATCAGGCGATCGCCGGGTTCATCCGCGGGCAGGGCTCGCTCTGCCTGATCCTGGGCGTCTGGTATGCGGTTGGCCTGTCGTTGGTCGGTTTGAACTTCGGCCTGTTGATCGGCCTGTTTGCGGGCATGATCAGCTTCATTCCCTATGTGGGCTCCTTGGTGGGGCTTGTTCTTGCCGTCGGCGTTGCCATCGTTCAGTTCTGGCCGGACTACATCTGGGTCGGCGCGGTGCTCGCGGTCTTCTTCAGCGGCCAATTCATGGAAGGCAACATCCTGCAGCCGAAGCTGGTAGGCCACAGTGTCGGGCTGCATCCGGTGTGGCTGATGTTCGCCCTGTTTGCCTTTGGTGCGCTGTTCGGCTTTGTCGGTCTGCTGGTTGCCGTACCGGCGGCAGCGGCCGTTGGCGTGCTTGTCCGCTTTGCCCTTTCGCGCTACCTTCAGAGCGATCTTTATGCCGGCCACTCGAAAGAGGGCCAGGTCGGCAAGACAAAAGCTGATCCCAATGACTGATGTGAAAAACGCTGGTCCAAGGCGCGCCGCCGTCGAGCAGCTTCCCTTGGCTTTTTCGCACGATGCTGCGACCGGGCGCGATGATCTCTTGATCTCGGAACGGCTTGCCGCTGCGGTCTCCATCGTTGATGCCTGGCCGAATTGGCCTTCTCCCGTGGTGATCCTCGCCGGTCCGGTGGGCTCGGGAAAATCGCATCTCGCGAATATCTGGAAGGACCATAGCGGCGCCGTAGAGATCCATCCGAAGGCCGGCGCCAACGCGGCTATTGATGCGGCGAACGGTCCCGTGCTTTTCGAGGATGTCGATCGGGTAGGGTTCGATGACAACGAACTCTTCCATGTCATCAACAGCGTGCGGGAGAACGGCCACAGCCTTCTGATGACAAGCCGCCTCTGGCCCATGTCGTGGCCGGTGGAGCTGCCGGATTTGCGCTCGCGCCTCAAGGCCGCGACCGTCGTCGAGATTGGCGAGCCGGACGAGGAACTGCTGTCGCAGGTCATGGTAAAGTTGTTTGCAGACCGCCAGCTTTATATTGATGACAAACTGGTCCTCTATATCGTTGTCAGGATGGAACGATCGCTGAATACGGCTCAGACGATCGTCGACAGGCTGGACCGGCTCGCCCTCTCTCGCGGCACAAAGATTACCCGAGCTCTGGCCGCTGAAGTGTTGAATGAATTGGGTAATTCGGAACCGTCGGATTGACTGTCACAGTTCCGTCGTGAAACTGATATAATTCGCTTGGCCGAATGAAACGGGACAATCAGACCATGGACAGCGCAGTCACGGAGCATCACGAACCCACTCCGGAAACCGATGAGACTGCGCCTTCGCTAGAAGAACTGCTGGCCAGCCCCGAGCGCTTCATCAACCGCGAGTTCTCATGGTTGCAGTTCAATCGCCGTGTTCTCGAGGAAACGCTGAACACTGAGCATCCCCTGCTCGAGCGGGTCCGCTTCCTGTCGATCTCGGCCGCAAACCTCGACGAATTCTTCATGGTGCGCGTTGCCGGTCTGGAAGGGCAGGTACGTCAGAATATTATGATGCGCTCGCCGGACGGCAAGACGCCGGCCGAACAGCTCGATGCTATCCTCCAGGAGATCGACAATCTGCAGATGGAGCAGCAGGCATCGCTTGCCGTGCTCCAGCAGTACCTTGCCAAGGAAGACATCCTGATCGTGCGTCCGGGAGCTCTCAGCGAATCCGATCGCGCGTGGCTCGCGACAGAATTCGAGCAGGCGATCTTCCCGGTGTTGACACCGCTGTCCATCGACCCGGCGCATCCGTTCCCCTTCATCCCGAACCTCGGCTTCTCGATCGGCCTGCAGCTTGTCAGCAAGAGCGGCCGCGAACCGATGACAGCGCTGCTGCGCCTGCCTCCGGCTCTCGACCGCTTCGTTCGCCTGCCGGATGATCGCAATACGATCCGCTACATCACGCTTGAGGACGTGACGAACGTCTTCATTCACCGGCTCTATCCCGGCTACGAAGTGCAGGGCTCGGGTACGTTCCGGATCATCCGCGACAGCGATATCGAAGTCGAGGAAGAGGCCGAAGACCTCGTGCGCTTCTTCGAAACCGCGCTGAAGCGCCGCCGCCGTGGATCGGTGATCCGCATCGAGACCGATTCCGAAATGCCGGCGTCGTTGCGCCAGTTCGTCGTGCAGGCGCTGAACGTTCCCGACAATCGCGTCGCGGTTTTGCCGGGCCTCCTTGCGTTGAACACTCTCTCCGAGATCACCAAGGCACCGCGCGACGACCTTCGATTTCCCCCCTACAATGCGCGATTTCCCGAACGCGTCCGCGAGCACGCCGGCGACTGCTTCGCTGCCATCCGCGAAAAGGACATGGTGGTTCACCATCCCTACGAGTCTTTCGACGTGGTGGTCCAGTTCCTGCTCCAGGCTGCGCGCGATCCTGACGTCCTGGCGATAAAGCAGACGCTCTACCGCACGTCGAACGACAGCCCGATTGTGCGTGCGCTGATCGACGCGGCCGAATCCGGGAAGTCTGTCACCGCTCTGGTGGAGCTGAAGGCACGGTTCGACGAAGAGGCAAATATTCGCTGGGCCCGCGATCTGGAGCGCGCCGGCGTACAGGTCGTTTTCGGTTTCATCGAGCTCAAGACCCACGCCAAGATGTCGCTGATCGTCCGGCGGGAAGAGGGCAAGCTGCGCAGCTACTGCCATCTCGGCACCGGTAACTATCATCCGGTCACCGCGAAGATCTATACCGACCTGTCGTTCTTCACGTGCAATCCGGTGGTCGCCCACGACATGGCGAACATCTTCAACTTCATTACCGGCTATGGCGAACCGGAAGAAAGCATGAAGCTTGCGGTCTCGCCTTACACGCTACGCACCCGAATCCTTCGTCACATCGACGAGGAGATCAAACACGCCAAGGGTGGTGCGCCGGCGGCGATCTGGATGAAGATGAATTCGCTTGTCGACCCGGAGATCATCGACGCGCTCTACACGGCAAGCCGCGCCGGCGTTGAGATCGATCTCGTGATCCGCGGCATCTGCTGCCTGCGTCCACAAGTTGCCGGTCTCTCTGAAAATATCCGCGTGAAATCGATCGTAGGCCGTTTCCTGGAGCATAGCCGCATCTTCTGCTTCGGCAATGGTCACGGGCTGCCGTCGGACAAGGCGCTGGTCTATATCGGCTCGGCCGACATGATGCCGCGTAACCTCGATCGCCGGGTCGAAACGCTGGTGCCCTTGAAGAATCCGACGGTTCACGAGCAGGTCCTGTCACAGATTATGCTCGGCAATATCATTGACAACCAGCAAAGCTACGAGATATTGCCCGACGGAACGTCAAGGCGCATGGAAGTGCGCAAGGGCGAAGAGCCGTTCAATGCGCAGCAGTATTTCATGACCAACCCCAGCCTGTCCGGCCGTGGCGAAGCCTTGAAATCCAGTGCACCCAAGCTGATCGCCGGTCTGCTTTCTGGCCGAAACAACAAGTAATATTGGACCTGCATGGTTGAATCAGAAGCCCAGGGGCGCCTTCCCGGTATTGCCCCGGTCTCCGTCGTCGACATCGGGTCGAACTCGATCCGTGTGGTCATCTATGAAGGCATGTCCCGATCGCCGACGATCCTTTTCAACGAAAAGGTGTTGTGCGGCCTCGGACGGGGCATCGCGCTGACCGGAAAGATGGACGAGTCAAGCGTCGAGCGCGCTCTGGCGGCTTTGCACCGCTTCAAGGCTTTGTCCGATCAGGCGCGCGCTGCCACCATGTACGTTCTCGCGACCGCGGCTGCCCGCGAAGCATCGAACGGCCCCGACTTCATCCATCAGGCCGAGACCATTCTTCAGCGCAAGGTCCGCGTTCTCTCCGGCGAGGAAGAGGCGAAATTCTCCGCCCTCGGCATTGTCAGCGGCTTCTATGCGCCAGACGGTATTGCCGGTGACCTCGGCGGCGGTTCGTTGGAATTGATTGACATCAAGGGCAAGGAAGTCGGCAAGGGGGTTACCTTGCCGCTCGGTGGGCTTCGTCTGTCCGAATATGCCGGCGGCTCGATGGAGAAGGCCAGGACGTTTGCTCGCAAGCATGTGAAAACAAGTTCCAAGCTGCTGGCGAAGGGGGCTGGGCGCACTTTCTATGCCGTTGGCGGTACCTGGCGAAACATCGCGAAGCTGCACATGGAAATGACGGAATATCCGCTGCACATGATGCAGGGTTATGAGGTTCCGTTCGATGCGATGATGCAATTCCTCGATCAGGTGGAGATTGCCAAGGACTCGAAGGATCCTGCGTGGATGGCCGTTTCGAAGCATCGCCGCGCGCTGCTTCCCTTCGGCGCGGTTGCCATGAAGGAAGTCCTGACCGCGATGAAACCCTCTGTCATCTCGTTCTCGGGGCAGGGCGTGCGCGAAGGCTACCTCTATTCATTGCTCTCCGAGAGCGAGCGCCGCAGCGATCCACTGCTGGCGGCCGCTGGCGAACTCGCCATTCTGCGCGCCCGTTCGCCGGAACACGCCAGGGAGCTGGCGGACTGGACGGGCCGCATGATGCCCTATTTCGGCATCACGGAGACGGAAGAGGAGGCGCGCTATCGCCAGGCTGCGTGTCTGCTTGCCGACATCAGCTGGCGCGCGCATCCCGATTACCGCGGCCTGCAGGCGCTGAACATTATCGCTCACTCATCCTTTGTCGGCATCAGCCATCCTGGCCGCGCCTTCATTGCGCTGACGAACTACTACAGGTTCGAAGGGCCTTATGACGACGGCGCCACGGGGCCTCTTGGTACGATCGCAACGCCGCGATTTATCGAGCGCGCCAAGCTCCTCGGCGGCCTGCTGCGTGTCGTCTATCTCTTTTCGGCATCGATGCCCGGCGTCGTGCGCAATCTCACCTTCCAGAAATCGTCCAAGCCCGATCTCGACCTGGAGTTCGTAGTGCCGGCGGAATATCACGACTTTGCAGGTGAGCGTCTCGATGGCCGGCTGCAGCAGCTTGCCAAGCTGGCGGACAAGCGTCTGGCTTTCCGCTTCGAATAGCACTCGGCGCGGAACTGACGTTCCGCGAAAGCCGACCAACGGATGGCCCATCGACGTCCGGTGATCAGAAGGCTGGCGCTGCGGATAGCGGGAGACCGCATGCCCCGATGCCTGGCCCGCCAATATTGCCGATGCATGCAGCGTAGCGCAGTCCGGCGGCTATCGGCTAGGTTGACGTATCTGTTTGACATGCTTCAACTGGCCAATGACACAAACGAAATGCGGGCAGAGACATGATCACAGATATCGAGGACTTCTTCACGAAGGGATGCGGACGCTGCGAGCGCTTTGCGACTCCGGACTGTTCGACGCGGCAATGGATCGACGGCCTGAACGACCTTCGCCGAATTTGCCTCGAGGCCGGGCTCGTCGAGACGGTGAAATGGGCGCATCCCTGCTACATGCACGAAGGCCGTAATATCGTGATCCTCGGTGCCTTTCGTAGCGACTTTCGCGCCACTTTCTTCAACGCAGCGCTCATGAAGGATCCCGAAGGCGTTCTCGAGAAGCAGGGGCCGAATACCCGGCATCCCGACATGATCCGCTTTGTGGACAACGCCCAAGTGGCAAAGATGGAACCTGTCATCCTGTCCTACCTTAAGGAGGCGATGGGATATGCAGAGGCAGGCATTAAACCGCCAAAGGAAGAAAGCGAACTCGAATTGCCTGACGAGTTGGTCGAGGCATTGGATTCCGACCCTGAACTTGCAGAAGCCTTTCACGAATTGACGCCCGGGCGACAGAAGAGCTACGTGATCAATCTCAGCGGGGCGAAGACGTCCGTTACGCGCACGTCACGCATTGTGAAGTTTCGCGATCACATTATCGCCGGAAAGGGCGCGACCGAGCGCTGAGCCGAACTTTCGAACGTCCGTAGATCGAGCATTCCGGTAAATGAAGCCCCGCCCTTCCGAGCGGGGCTTCTTGGCGAAGCCCGAGACTTACTTCGCGTTCAGAAGTTCGCCGACTTCAAGCAGGCTGAATTCGTTGTTGTCGGCCTTATCGACGGCGCGGCCGGCCGAGAAGGGCAGGTTGTTGTCGTTGCCGACGATGATGTGCGTGGCATCGACGCGATCGACGTTCTCAATCGTCACGAACGGCATGTCGTAGACGCCATCCTTGCTGCCGGCTTTCTTCTTGTTGTCGGGGTCCTTGATGTTCAGGAGGTCGATGTAGCCGATCTTGCGAACAGCCTTGCCGACGTTGGCGTCGTTGAATTCGATCTTGTAGATGCGCTTGAGTTCGGCTGGGGCTTCAAAGCAATCCGGCTTCGGCTGCTTGGGATCGGCGCAGGCTTTGTCCTTGGTGCCAGCGCCGTTGTCGCGCTCGATCACGAGTGCGGTCGAGCCATCGAGCATGTTGAAGTCGCCGATCGAAACGCCCTTGTCTTCGAAGGGGTAGAACCACGTACGACCGGTCCAGCTTTTGGAAGCAGTGTCAAATTCGATGACGCGGATGGCGGTGTGGCCGTCAACCGATTCCATCTTGCCGTCGTCCTGATAAAGCGCGCCTTCCAGCAGGCCATAGAGCTTGCTGCCGTCCTTGGACATAGCAAGACCTTCAAAGCCGCCCGAGCGCTTCAGGTTGAAGACCGGCGTCTTCGCGGTCGGGTTTGCCTGGATGGAAAGCACCGGATTGTCGGGCGACATGACCGGCTTACCATCGACCGTGGTCGCAATAACGTCGGTCAGGCGGCCTTCGGTGTCGAACTTGAGAAGGTACGGTCCGAATTCTTCGCCGATCCAGAAGCCGTTTGCGACGGGCTGCACGGATTCGATGTCGAAGTCCGCACCCGTCAGATAGCGGTTTTCGGCGCCTTCGAGCACGATCGGGAAGGGGGCCTTCTTGTCCGGATCGGAGAGGAAGAGGTTCTTGACGACATCGACCTTGCCGGCCTGCCAGTCGAACTTGGCCTGATGCAGGAAGAGCATCGCGTCGCTGGAGTTGGCCTTGGCGCCGAAGCCGTTATCCGAGAGCGTCCAGAACGTGCCGTCCGGCATGCTCTTGATGCCGGAGAAGCCCTGGATCGGCTGCCCATCGAAGGGCAGTTTCAGATCGGTCACGCGTGCGCCGTCCTTGCCGGGAACGCTGTTGAGCGCTTCGGTGCGCTTGCGGTCAGCAGTGGTGAATCTGCCGGAATGCTTGAGGAACTCTGGCGCATCGGCGGGAGCCGCCACGAGCGTGTTGGCGGGCAGAATGGCCTGGCTTGCAAGCTTTGCCGGAAATTCCTGCTGGTCAGCGGCGGCTGAACCGGCGATCAAAAAAAGAAATGAAACAGAAGCAAGAAGAGTATTTTTCATCGAAACCCCCAATGATTGGAATGCGGGTCTCGAATACCAAGGCTTTCATGTCGGTGCGTTGACGCTTGCATGAAGCTTTGGTGACGTCTTGTGGTTGTCCGCCTTGGCAAGAGCAATGATGCCGAGGCTTTGGCCGCGGCCCTTGACGGCGTGGCTTCCAAGATCCTCAGCCGAGATGGTCTCCGGCATCTTGATCCGCTGGGCGAGGTCGCTCGAGATCAGGACTGACCGGTTCAGCGTCTTTGAGAGCGATTCAAGTCGGGAGGCGGTGTTCACGGTGTCGCCGAAATAGGTGATCTTGTGATGGTCGACCCCGATTTCGGCCGTGATAACCGTACCGCCGTGGAGAGCGGCGCGCAGGCGAGGGACTTGGCCGTATGTCTTCAACCAGTTCTCGGCATCCGCCTCTATCGCTCCGATGATGTCGAAGATGCAGTTCACGCATCGCGCGAACTTGATCCCGCGCTCCAATGGCCAACTGATGATGGCGGCGTCGCCTATGTAGTCGTCGATGGTGCCCCTGTGCTTTCTCACGGGCTCCGCGAAGGCCGCAAACAGGGAGCTCAGCATCTGCTGCGCGCGGAGGTCGCCATGCTTCTCTGCGAAAGACGTCGAATCCACCAGGTCTATGAACAAGAAGACGCGCTCCTCGCTGATCGGCTTCCGGTAGCGGCTAAAAAGCATGCTCGTGAAGATGTCGCGCCCCAGTAGTTCGCGAATGCGCAGTACGAAGATGATGAGCGAACAGACGGCGAGTGCATAGAGAAAGGCATCGAAGGGCAGAACAACGGCATTGACCCAAGATGCCGGACTAAAGACGCCGAGCCACCACATGGAGAGGCCGGCGACCGCGAACCCAATGCTCATCAGGATTTCGTAGGCGAAGATTTTGGCAAGGAAGAACGTCACCGTCGGCAACGCCTGCATGCGCCGGTAAAGGCCGCGCAGGATCACCTTGCGCTCGAAGGCCATGATCGGCATGCCGATGAACAGCGCAAAGGTTGCGCCCACGAAGGGATGGCCGCCGTAGAAGCGCATGTCGTAGAGAACGCCGCTCGCAGCGATAACAAGCGCGATCAACAACCAGTTCTGAACTGGAGATATTTCCCTCATGTCGTCCTTTTCGCGGTGCCGTGTCGCCGGGGGTGCTCAAGCCATATAGGAACACTACTGAGCTTCCGAAAGGCGCGCCAAGCCGGCGTCCCTGGATCAAATCGATCTGGCGATGACTATGCGCGAAAAAAGTCCGCTTGATGGCGCTTAGAGCGCCACCGTCTCCACCTTCTTGCCGACGAAGCGGAGAGCGACCTGGCCCTGGATAAGCTGCAGCGCCGGCTCGCCGAAAAGCTCCCGGCGCCAGCCGTGCAGCGCCGCGACCTCTGCCATTTCACCTTCCGCTGCGATCCTGTCGAGATCCTCGCTGTTGGCGATGACCTTCGGAGCGACGCCGTGTTTTTCCGAGATCAGCTTCAAAAGGACCTTAAGCAGTTCGGCGGCAGCGGCAGCACCTTCCGGCTGCTGCGTCTGCCGCGGGGCGTGCGGCATTTCGGCCTTTGGCAAGGCAAGGGCCGCATTGACGGCGTCGATGACAGCTACGCCGGCAGCCGATCGCTCCCAACCCTTGGGGATCGTTCGCAAGCGACCGAGCCCTTCGGCGTCCTTCGGTTGCTGCTGGGCGATCTCGTAAATCGCGTCATCCTTCAATACGCGTGAGCGCGGCACGTTGCGGGAGCGGGCCTCGCGCTCGCGCCAGGCGGCGACATATTTCAGGATGGCAAGCTCCTGTGGCTTGCGCAGGCGCATTTTCAGGCGCTGCCACGCATCATCAGGATGCATGTCATAGGTCTCGCGCGCCTCGAGGATGTCCATCTCCTCTCGGAGCCAGGAGGATCGCCCTTCGCGTTCCAGCTCGGATTTGAGATAGCGGTAGACGTCGCGCAGATGCGTCACGTCGGCAAGCGCATAGTCCAGCTGCTTTTCAGAAAGCGGCCGGCGGCTCCAGTCGGTGAAGCGCGAGGACTTGTCGATCTGAACGCCCTTTGTGCGGCTGACCAGCTGATCGTACGAGACCGAGTCGCCGAAACCGCAAACCATCGCGGCAACCTGCGTATCGAAGATCGGATGCGGGATCAGCCCGCCGCGGTTGTAGATGATTTCGATATCCTGGCGCGCGGCATGGAAGACCTTTAGGACGGCCGGATTGGCCATCAACTCGAAGAACGGCCGGAGGTCGAGACCCTTGGCGAGCGGGTCGACCAGCACCTCGGTCGTCGGGCTTGCCATCTGGATCAGGCAGAGTTCCGGCCAGAACGTCGTCTCTCGGAGAAACTCGGTGTCGATGGTAATGAATTCTGACTTGGCCAGCTCTTTGCAGGCCGCCTCCAAATCGGCGGTAGTTTCGATCATCTCAATTCATTCGCAGGATAGACATAGTTGAACCTTCCTTCTCCTTTCGGCCGGATATGTCAACTAGAACCCGCAAAGACCAGTCAAACAACTCTAACATAACTGGTCATACCGGTCTTTTGATGTTCGATGATGTGGCAATGCAGCACCCAGTCGCCGAGATTGTCGGCCACGAAGGCGAGCTGCACCTTTTCGTCAGGCTGGACGAGATAAGTGTCGCTGACAAGGGGCGTGACATCCCGCGTCGATGACGACAGGACCGTAAAACTCATGCCGTGCAGGTGGATGGGGTGCGTGTGCGGCGTCACGTTTTCGAGCTGCAGGATGTAGCTTTTGCCAAGCTTCAGCTCTGCCAGGGGCGCCGTCGGATCCGGCCCATCACCCGGCCACGGCACCTTGTTGATGGCCCAGAAGTTGTAGCCCAGCGTGCCGCAGATGCTGTCGGCCGCTCCGCTTTCTGCCGTGGCGCTGAGGACAAGCGGGATCTTCTCTGCGGAAGACAGGTCGGCCTTGGCCACAGGGTTCTCGCCGAGCGCGGCGAGATCGCCGACATTGCGCTTCAGCGATGTTCCGACGGCTCGAAGCTTGGCGATCGTCTTCGGTGTTGTACCGCGGATGTCTTCAAGCGCGGCAATGGCGCCCTCGCTATCCGGCATCCGCACGGCGAGATCGAGACGCTGGCCGGGGCCGATCAGCAGCAGATCGAGCGAGAAACGTTTTGGCACCGGATTGCCGTCGATCGCGATGATCGTCGCCTCGGCCCCTTGCATCCTCAACGAAAAGATGCGGGTGACGTCGGTCGCGGCGATCCGCAGCCGAACGAGGCCGCCGGCGGGCGCATCATATTGGGGCTCCTGACGCCAATTGGCTGTCCTGACAGTGCCGTAGGTGCCGCTCTTTGCCGCGTCGCGCGGGCGGAAAGCCGCAATGAATTGGCCATCGCCGCCGAGGCGCCAGTCGCGCAGGTTGAGCAAGACCTCTGCGTCGAATTTGGGGTCATCAGGATCCTCCACCACGAGAAGGCCTGTCATGCCGTGACCCATTTGCGTCAGCGTGTTGCAATGCGGGTGGTACCAGAAGGTGCCGGCATCCGGCGGGGTGAAGGCGTAGTCGAAGCTGTCGCCGGTATAGACGTAGGGCTGTGTCAGGAAAGGCACCCCGTCCATCTTGTTGGCGATTCTCAGACCGTGCCAGTGGATCGTCGTCGGCTCGTCGAGCGTATTCGTGAGCCTGGCAGCAAAAGGCTTCCCCTTCGTCATTCGCAAGATGGGCGGCATGCCGCCATCGCCCCAGGTCATGATTTCCTTCGTGATGCCTGCGTCGGTGATACCAGCGGTCGTCTTCACGGCCTTCAGCACCTGCGGCGCGGGTGCAGCCTCCGCCAGCCCGAACTTGCCCGCGATCCCGATCCCTACGCCGTAGGCACCTGCGACTGCAGACGCTTTCAGCAGATTGCGGCGAGTGAGAAGAGGCATTTCGAGGCTCCACACGAACGATATCGCTCCTCTTTAAAGTTGACCGAGAGTTTCAGCAATATGGTGCGAGGCTGTTAAACTGCCGCACGGCTGTTCACCAGCACGGGTTGCACTGCTGCTATAACCGCTCGCAAAGCGCAGACTCGGTGCGCCAACCCTTGACAAATCAGGCCGTCCATGCGCTTTTCCGCCCGATTTTCTTGTCGGTACGGGAGAGCCATCAGAGCCCCTTGCTGCCGTCTTAAGCCAAATACCGGGAATTGAGATTATGCATCGCTATCGCAGCCACACATGTGCAGCCCTCCGCAAGTCGGATGTCGGCGCGAACGTCCGGATTTCCGGCTGGGTCCATCGTGTTCGTGACCATGGCGGCGTTCTCTTCATCGACCTTCGCGACCACTACGGCATTACACAGGTCGTCGCCGATCCGGACTCTCCGGCCTTCAGGCAGGCTGAACTGGTTCGTGGCGAGTGGGTCATCCGCATCGACGGTCTCGTGAAGGCGCGCACCGAAGACACGGTCAACAAGAACATGGCAACCGGCGAGATCGAACTCTATGCGCAGGAGATCGAAGTTCTCTCCGCCGCCAAGGAACTGCCGCTGCCTGTTTTCGGCGAGCCGGATTATCCCGAAGACGTGCGCCTGAAGTACCGCTTCCTCGACCTGCGCCGCGAAACGCTGCACAAGAACATCGTCAAGCGCACGCAGGTGATCTCTGCCATGCGTCGCGAGATGGGCAATATTGGCTTCACCGAATACACGACGCCCATCCTGACGGCCTCCTCGCCGGAAGGTGCGCGCGACTTCCTGGTGCCATCACGCATTCATCCCGGCACCTTCTATGCCCTGCCGCAGGCGCCGCAGCAGTACAAGCAGCTGCTGATGGTCGCCGGCTTCGACCGCTACTTCCAGATCGCCCCGTGCTTCCGCGATGAAGACCCGCGCGCCGACCGCCTGCCGGGCGAGTTCTACCAGCTCGACCTCGAAATGAGCTTCGTCGAGCAGGAAGACATCTGGAACACCATGGGTCCGATGATGACCTCGATCTTCGAGGAATTTGCCGAAGGCAAGCCAGTCACCAAGGAATGGCCGCGTATTCCTTACGACGAGGCGATCCGCAAGTACGGTTCCGACAAGCCGGATCTGCGCAACCCGATCGTCATGGAAGCCGTCACCGATCACTTCGCCGGCTCTGGCTTCAAGGTCTTCGCGGGCATGATCGCCTCGAACCCGAAGGTCGAGATCTGGGCGATCCCGGCAAAGACCGGCGGCTCGCGCGCATTCTGCGACCGTATGAACGCCTGGGCGCAGAGCCAGGGCCAGCCCGGCCTCGGCTACATCTTCTGGAAGGAAGAAGACGGCAAGATCGGCGGCTCCGGCCCGCTCGCCAAGAACATCGGCGAGGAGCGCACCGAAGCGATCCGCACGCAGCTTGGCCTTGATGCGGGCGATGCCTGCTTCTTCGTCGCCGGCGAGCCGTCCAAGTTCTACAAGTTCGCAGGCGAAGCCCGTAACCGCGCCGCCGACGAATTGAACCTCATCGACCGCGACCGCTTCGAGCTGTGCTGGATCGTCGACTTCCCGTTCTTCGAATACAACGAGGAAGAAAAGAAGATCGACTTCGCCCACAACCCGTTCTCGATGCCGCAGGGCGGCCTCGACGCGCTGATGAACCAGGATCCGCTTGGCATCAAGGCCTATCAGTACGACGCGGTCTGCAACGGCTTCGAAATCGCTTCGGGCTCGATCCGTAACCAGTCGCCGGAAACCATGGTCGCCGCCTTCGAGAAGGTCGGCCTCAGCCAGCAGGACGTGGAAGATCGTTTCGGCGGCCTCTACCGCGCCTTCCAGTACGGTGCGCCTCCGCACGGTGGTGCCGCATTCGGTATCGACCGCATCGTCATGCTGCTCGTCGGCGCCAAGAACCTGCGCGAGATCTCGCTGTTCCCCATGAACCAGCAGGCGCAGGATCTGCTGATGGGCGCACCGACACCGGCAACGCCGACGCAGCTGCGCGAACTGGCGATCCGCCCGATCCCGCCGGTCAAGAAGGACTGAGGCAGAGTACATGATTGAAAAGAAGCCCGGCGCGCGTCGGGCTTCTTTTGTTTCTGGCTTCAGAGCGCTGTGTAGATCGCGTCGCGCAGATTCACCGTAAACTGCCCCCACATCCCCTCCAGTGTCGTATTCGTCAGCGCCACGACACTCAGTTTCTTTGTGGGATCGACAAACCAGCTGTGGCCGTAGGCGCCGCCCCAGCGGATCGTCCCCTTCGACCACGGCACCTGTGCGGCGACCGGATCGGTCAGCACCGCCCAGCCGAAGCCGAAGCCGACGCCCGGATCGAGAGGCTGGCGCACGCCGTTCGCCTGATCCGCCATCATGGTCTTGACCGTCTCGGGCGAGAGAAGTGGCGCGCCACCCTTGCGGATCGTCTCCAGAACCGCCAACACCTCGCCTGCCGTTCCTGCCATGCCGGCGCCGCCGGAATGATAGGAGTTCGGATCGAAGATGCGGTCCGGCGCGAAACGCACGAAACCGGTCAGCGCCCGCACGGACGCTTCCTTGCCCATCCGCTCCGGCTGCGGCGAGGCACTCATATAGGCGGCGGCCAGCCGATCCCGGTCGCGCACCGCAAAGGCGGTGTCAGCCAGGCCGAGTGGCTCGGTCACCAGTCTTGCCACCGCCTCGCCGAGCGAACTGCCGGTCTCTTTCTCGATGACGCCGCCGATGACATCGATGGCGAGCGAATATTGCCAGTTTGAACCGGGCGCGAAGAGAAGAGGGGCGCTCGCAAGCCGCTTCAGATTTTCGGCAATCGGCAGGCCGGGTTGATCGAGGCCGTCGGAAATGCCGGCCCGGGCATAGGGGCCGTCTTCCTCGGTGAAGCCATAGCTGAGGCCGGATGTATGGGTGAGCAGATGCCGGATGACAATGACCGGTTCCGTGCCGTCGGCAAGACGCGGGCGGAAATCCGGCAGCCATTTCGTCACTGGGTCGTCGAGGCCGATGCTGCCTTCCTCGACAAGCCGCATGGCGGCGATCGTGACGATCGGCTTGGTGATCGAGGCGAGCCGGAAGATCGTGTCCTCGGCCATGGCCTGTCCCCTTTCGCGGTCGGCCAGGCCGGTGGTGCGGCTATAGACGATATCACCGTCTTGGGCGATCAGGACCACCGCACCGACGAGGCGCTTTGCGGCGATGGTGCGGTCGATCACCGCATCGAGCGCGTTCGCGAAGCCGACTGTCTGCTGTGCATCCTGGGGTTCAAGGGGAAGACTCATCGGATCGAACCTCCTATAATCACAATGACCGTTCCTGAATAAACCGGATCGAGAAATATTTCTAGAGTGACCATTGTGAAAAATAATGACGACGCACGAGATAGCGGACAAAGAAAGCGCGGCCGCCCGCCGGCCTTCGATCGCGAAACGGTTCTTTCGGCCGCGCGCGACGTCTTCTGGGAGCACGGCTATGACGGCAGCTCGATTGCCGATCTGACCGCCTCGATGGGGATCACCCCGCAAAGCCTCTATGCGGCGTTCAGCTCGAAGGCGGAACTCTATCGCGAGGCGTTGAATCAGTACCGGCGCATGCCGCGGCCGAATCCCGGCAATCCGTTCGAAGAAAAGATCGATACAGTGTCGACGTTCAGGCGCTTCCTCGAGACATCGGCTGCCCTATTCACCGCCCCGGAACATCCCAAGGGGTGCATGATCTCCACTGCAGTTCTGAACTGTGCTTCCGAGAGCGGGGACATTGCGCACCACGTCGCGTCGTTGCGATTGCAGACGCTTGGCCTGTTCACCGCTCGCATCGAGCGCGGCATGAAGGAAGGGGATATCAGGCAGGATGCGAACGCCGGATCGCTTGCGCGCTTCCTCGGTGCGATCGTCCAGGGCATGTCGGTACAGGCGCGTGACGGTGCCACGACTGCAGAACTGCTGGAGATGGTCGGGCACGCTATGAACGAGCTACGCCGCTACGCCGCCTAACCGGCAGCGACCACCTTGCAAAAACAAAGAAACCCGGCGGGCAACTGCGCGCCGGGTTTCAAAAACTCAAGCTCGGCGCATCAGTCGTTCGCCGAAACCTTGACCCCAAGCACCTGCGGCAGCGTGTTCGGTGCGCCCATGGCAGCGCCCATGATCATCGGGAACGGAACGGGCTTCGCCGGTGCGGCGGCAAGCGTCAGGCTCTTCGGGTTGTCGAGGAAGGTGTTGACGGCTGCCGATATGGCGTTCTGCAGCTCCGGAATGTTGAGCTGTGCCAGCATGATCGGCGTCATTGCCTTCAGCGAGTCCGCCATCTGCTGGCCGGAAATGTTCTGCTGGCCACCGGCGTAGTCGAGCGCACGCTTGGTGATGGAAGCGTCGTCGAAGCGGATCTGGGCGCTCTCGAACGACAGCTGCTGCATTAGCCCGAGCATCGAGAGACCGAGGGCCTGCTGCGCCTCTTCCTTGTTCTGGTTCGCTTCGGCCTGCTTGGCGGCTTCCTGCAGAGACTTCACGAAGGGCATCGTATAGCCGGAGATCTTGAAGGCCAGGTTCAGCTTGCCGACGTTGTTGAAGTCGAAGGCGAACTCGGAAACGTCGATCGTGCCGGGCGTCAGGTCCCAGGCGCCCTTCATCGTGATGTCGCCCTGGATATGCTGGAGGGCAAGCTTCTCGATTGCTTCCTTGCTCTGTGCGTCGCTTGCCTTGCTGAGATCGGCCTTCAAGCCCTTGAAGGCACCATCGAAATCGAAGCCGGACTCATCTTCGCGAAGCGTCAGATTGAGGTCGCTTTCGGCGAGAGAGAACAATTCCTCTCCATTCTGGATAACCTTCACGGGGCCGCTGTGGGCATTTTCGTAGAGGAGCATTGCGTCGAGCCCTTCGCCCTTCGGATCCGCAGGGATCGAAATGCCGCTCAGGGTCAGGTCGGATGCCGTGAAGGTGGAGCCTTCACTCGTGGCGCTGACGTTCGGGAAGGATGCTTCCTCGACATAGTAGCTGCCATCCTCGTCTGCTTCTACGCCGGTCATGGTGATGTCGCCGATGGACACCGCTTCGCCGCTGTTTGGTTTGAAGCTTGCCTTCTTCAGCGTCACGGTGGTTCCGTTGACATCGACGCCGTCGGCAACGATGGTACCGCCCTGCTGGCTATAGGCTGCGTTGATCTTCTTCAGCAGATCCTGGCCGTCGAGCGCGAAAGCCGAGCCGGCGAGAGAAAGAAAGGCGACGCTCGAAAGCATCAGCCGTGTCGTCCGGTAAAAAGTCATTTGGGTCCTCTGGTGGCGGCGTTGTGCGGCGAGCGAGAATTCGCCGTCGGTCTATTGTGGTTCGGTCGTGGTTTATATTTACGGATTTCTAAATTTGTGTTGAAGGGAAAACGAAACAACGACGAAATTCAGGCAAAGCGTCTCGGGTCATTCTTTTCTCGTGCGCCAAGACTTCATCCACAGCCGGAATGCCCGGATTCCTTGCTCAAAACAACCATCTCGGCTAGTCAGGACATATGGGACAAGAGATTTTGCCGCCCTCTGGCGGAGACGACGACAGTATCCTTCCGGTCGATTTGAAGGCGGCGCTTGAAGAGCGTTACTTGGCCTATGCGCTATCGACGATCATGCATCGTGCGCTCCCTGACGTGCGAGACGGCCTGAAGCCGGTGCATCGCCGCATCATTCACGCCATGAGCGAAATGGGCATTCGGCCCAATTCCGCGTTCAAGAAATGTGCTCGTATCGTCGGCGATGTCATCGGTAAGTTCCATCCGCATGGCGACCAGTCTGTCTACGATGCGCTCGTGCGTCTCGCGCAGGATTTCTCACAGCGTTACCCTGTCGTCGACGGGCAGGGCAATTTCGGCAATATCGACGGCGACAGCGCTGCCGCCTATCGATACACCGAAGCGCGCATGACGGATGTGGCCGGCCTCTTGCTTGAGGGTATCGATCAGGACGCGGTCGATTTCCGCCCGACCTACAACGAGGAAGACGAAGAACCGGTCGTCCTGCCGGGCGCCTTTCCGAACCTGCTGGCGAATGGCTCGTCGGGCATTGCAGTCGGCATGGCGACGTCCATTCCGTCGCACAATGTCCACGAACTCTGCGACGCGGCCCTCCATCTCATCAAGCATCCCGATGCTACCGTCGAGAAGCTGGTCGAGTTTATTCCCGGTCCGGATTTCCCGACCGGCGGCATCATCATCGATGGCCGGGAAAGCATCATCGAGGCCTATAAGACTGGCCGTGGCGGTTTCCGTACACGCGCCAAGTGGGAGACCGAGGATCTTGGCCGCGGCGGTTATCAGATCGTCGTCACCGAAATCCCGTTCCAGGTACAGAAGTCCCGCCTGATCGAAAAGATCGCCGAACTTCTCTTGGCGCGCAAGCTGCCCTTGCTCGAGGACATTCGCGACGAGTCCGCCGAAGATGTCCGCGTCGTGCTGGTGCCGAAGAACCGGACGGTCGATCCGACGATCCTCATGGAATCGATGTTCAAGCTGACGGAACTGGAAAGCCGCTTCCCGCTGAACATGAACGTTCTCTCCATGGGCCGCATCCCGCGCGTCATGGCGTTGAACGAGGTCCTGAAGGAGTGGCTCGACCATCTCCGCGAAGTGCTGCAGCGCCGCTCGCGCTTCCGCCTGGCGGCCATTGACCGCCGCTTGGAAATCCTCGGCGGCTTGCTCATCGCCTACCTCAACATCGATGAGGTCATTCGCATCATCCGCGAAGAGGACGAGCCGAAGCCGGTGATGATCGCGCGCTGGGCCCTGACCGACAATCAGGTCGAAGCGATCCTCAACATGAGGCTGCGGTCGTTGCGCAAGCTCGAGGAGTTCGAGATTCGCACCGAGTTCGACGAACTCACCAAGGAGAAGGGCGAGATCGAGGCCCTGCTGGCATCGGAAGAAAAGCAGTGGCAGACCGTCGCCTGGGAAATCGGCGAAGTGAAGAAGAAGTTCGCCAAGGCGACCGAGCTCGGCCGTCGCCGCACCCAGTTCGCCGACGCGCCGGAAGCCGACGAGCAGGCTATCCAGCAGGCGATGATCGAGAAGGAGCCGATCACCGTCGTCGTCTCCGAAAAGGGCTGGATACGCGCTCTGAAGGCGCACATCTCCGACACCGCGACCCTGACCTTCAAGGAAGGCGACGCGCTGAAGGTTGCCTTCCCTGCGCAGACGACCGACAAGATCCTGATCATCACCACCGGTGGCAAGGCCTACACACTTGGCGGCGACAAGCTGCCCGGCGGTCGAGGTCATGGCGAACCGCTGCGCATCATGATCGATATGGACAACCATCAGGACGTCCTGACCGCCTTCGTTCACGATCCTGCCCGCAAGCAGATGATCGTCTCGACGGCGGGCAACGGCTTCGTTGTTGCCGAGACCGACATGGTCGCCAATACCCGCAAGGGCAAGCAGATCATGAATGTCTCCATGCCTGATGAGACGAAGCTGATCGTTCCCGTCAGTGGCGACTATGTCGCTGTCGTCGGCGACAATCGCAAACTGCTCGTCTTCCCGCTGTTGCAGGTCCCGGAAATGGGTCGCGGCAAGGGCGTCCGCCTGCAGCGCTACAAGGATGGCGGCATTTCCGACGTACGCTGCTTCGCAATATCAGACGGCCTCGTCTGGGAAGACAGCGCGGGCCGCACCTTCACGAAGAACAAGGACGAGCTTGCCGAATGGCTTGGCGATCGCGCCACCGCTGGTCGGACCGTTCCGAAAGGCTTCCCGCGCAGCGGTAAGTTTGCCGGCTAAGCGAAAATAATTCTGCGCCTCGCACTTGGCGAGCGGGGCAACTCCTCTACTTCTGGCCTGTAATCACAACATGGACAGACGTCATTCCGCAGGCGGACGGAATGATCGAGTGTGGTGCTCCTGGAGAGTGCCATGTCCGGTCACGGAGGATTGTTGATGAGTGCCTGCAATACCATCACCTTGAACGTTGCGCATACATTCAATGCCTCGCCCTGCGCCGTCTACGACGCATGGCTGAACCCTCAGATCGCCAAACGCTTCCTTTTCGCAAGCGACGAAGGCCGCGTTATCCGAGCCGACATCGATCCAAAGGTCGGCGGACATTTTCTCGTCATCGACCGACGTCCGACAGGCGATGCGGTGCATTACGGCGTATTTCTCGAATTGCGCCGACCGCGGCGGATGGTCTTCTGCTTCTCGGCAGCCGAGCATGATCACAATGCGGATCGAATACAGATCGACATCGAACCGCTCGCCGAAGGCACGCGGTTGACGCTCTCGCACGAAATGTGCGCCCAATGGGGCCAGTTCGAAGAAGAGACGCGGAAGGACTGGGTCCACGTCATGCAGGGGCTCGAGCGCGAACTCGATGCGATGCAGGTGGTCAGTGTGCCAGAGATTGTCGCGCAGGCTTCCGCCGAACCATCCAAAGCGAGTGCAGCATAATCGCGCAGACCAGGATCGTGCCGCCGACGAGCGTCATCGTCGGTGGGGCTTCCGCGAAGATCAGCCATATCCAGATCGGAGCCAGGATGGTTTCGAGCAGATAGAACATGCCGACTTCCGGCGCGGAGAGATAGCGTGGTCCGGTAGCTAGGCACCAAAAGGCGACCGGCATCAGAAGCGTACCGTTGAGGATGATCCAGGCTGGATGCTCTATGGCTAGCCCGACCGGCAGGGCCTTTGCAAAGCCGAGGGCCGCCGGCAGGGCGGCGGCAAGCAAGGGCACGAAGCCCATTTCCCGACGCGACGCCCGGGCAATGGTTATCGCCGATGCGAGGATAAAGGCGCTGAGAAGTGCCATGGCATCGCCGAAGAGATGGCCGCCGGCCAATCCATCATGCACGATCAGGCCAACACCGAACACCATGACCGCCATGGTGACGAGCGTGGATGCCGTGGGACGTTCCTTGAGAAAAATCCATGACAAGAGAGCGCCGAACATCGGATTGAACGCGACGATAAAAACCACATTGGCCGTCGCCGTGTTGAAGACGGCAAGCAGGAAAGTCAGCGTCGAGCAGCCGTAGAGCAGTCCCGTCGCAAGGCCGTGCCTGCCGGGCACGAGCACGGGCCATGCTCCCTTGGCGTATCTGATAAGACAGATCACCAGCAGCGCGGCGGCGACCGTCGTGATGCTGCGCATGCCCAGGATCGACCACATGTCGCCGTGAGCAAGCCGCACCAGTGGAATGTCCATGGAAAGAGCCAAGCCGCCGATTGCCGTCAGCAGCAGGCCTTTCCGATGATCGGAAAGGGAGGGGAGGAGCATTTAGTAGCGCGGGCTTTCGGGCAATACGGAGGGATCGAAACGTTCCCAGCCGCGCGAAGTCAGATGTTCCTGCGGCTGGAAGCGAGTCTTGTAGTCCATTTTCCTCGACCCTTGAACCCAGTAGCCGAGGTAGACGTGTGGAAGACCCAAGGCCTTTGTGCGCCTGATGTGATCAAGGATCATGAACGTGCCAAGGGAGCGGCGATCCATGTCAGGGTTGAAGTAGGAATAAACCATGGACAGGCCATCGCTCATGGTATCGGTCAGGGCGGCGGCCAAGAGCTCGCCGGTCGGGCGCTCTTCCAGGCCCGTCCCTTCCTTTCGAAGCCGATACTCGATGATTTTGGTGTTCACATGGGTGTCTTCGACCATGATGGCATAGTCGAGCACCGTCATGTCGGACATTCCGCCCTGCTGGTGGCGAAAATCGAGATAGCGTCGGAACAGCGAATATTGTTCGCTGGAAGGTTGGGCAGGGAATTCCGTGGAGATGATGTCGGCGTTCGTTGCCAGCACGCGCTTCATCGACTTCGTCGGCAGGAATTCCTGTGCGAGGATGCGCACGGAAATGCAGGCGCGGCAGGCCTCGCAGGCCGGACGATAGGCGATGTTCTGCGACCGGCGAAAGCCGCCCTGTGTCAGGATATCGTTCATCTCCGCTGCGCGGGGACCGACGAGATGCGTGAAGACCTTACGTTCCATCTCGTTGGCCAGATAGGGGCACGCAGCCGGAGCAGTCAGGTAGAACTGCGGTGATGGCGTCGTCTGCGTATTCATCTGTTGCGGAGATTTCCTTTGGTTCGCTGCTTATCTCACAGGATGACTTAAGAATAAAAAACGTCAACAGCGGGGCCGTTCTCCTGCCCGATGTCGCGCGTCATACTTTTGGATATGGCGTCGAAAGGCTCCCGGCAAAGGTCGGGAGCAGCGTTTATTTTAGCTTGTGGCGAGCCTGATCAGGCGGTGCGTACCGTGACGGTGCCAACCAGAAAATCGTGGATCAACCGGCTGCGTTCGGTGAACAGGCCAACCAGCAGAATCAGCGGTGTCAGGACTGAGTTCAGGATCCAGAAAAGCGCCAGGTGAACGATGGCCGTCAGGAAGTCCATCGGCTGCCCGTCGACGCGGATGATGGCAATGCCCATTGCGCGCATGCCGAATGAGGCCTGCTGGGAACCGCCCACCGTAAAGCCGAAATACAGGCCTGCAACGATCACGAACAGCGCCGGGTAGAGAAAGAATCCGAGTCCTAGTGTGACGATCGACAGGAAGAAAAGAATGACCGCCGCCGGTATGCAGAGCAGCAGAATGATCACGTAGTCGAGGATGAATGCGAAGACACGACGGCTCAGCGTGCCGCCATAGGCGCGCCAGTCGTCCGGTGCAGCATAGAGCGGATTGGGCGTGAGCGTCATCGTTACGGTCTCCTTTCGAGAAAGCGATGCCGCTGATATGGTATCGCTTCCCTCAAATGCAATATTGGCGCGCAATCAGCGCCTGGCTAGGATTCTTGCCACCTCGACTGCAAAGTAGGTGAGGACGCCGTCGCAGCCCGCACGCTTGAACGAGAGCAGGGTTTCCAGCATGGCGCGCTCGCCGTCGATCCAGCCGTTCATCGCGGCCGCCTTGATCTGCGTGTACTCCCCCGAAACCTGATAGGCGAAGGTCGGCAGACCGAAGGCTTCCTTCATGCGCCAGCAGATGTCGAGATAGGGCAGGCCCGGCTTGACCATCAGCATGTCGGCACCTTCCTCCACGTCAAGCGCGGCATCGCGGATGGCTTCGGTGCCGTTTGCCGGATCAATGTAGTAAGTCTTCTTGTCACCCTTGAGCAGACCGCCGGTGGAGATCGCCTCGCGGTAGGGGCCATAGAATGCCGAGGCGAATTTGGTGGCGTAGCTCATAATACCAACATTCTGGTGCCCGGCAGCGTCAAGGGCGCGGCGGATGGCGCCGATTCTGCCGTCCATCATCTCCGACGGCGAAATGATGTCAGAGCCGGCATCGGCCTGCATGACGGCCACGCGCGCAACCTGATCGACCGTCTCGTCGTTGACGATCTCGCCCTGTCGCATGATCCCGTCGTGGCCATGGCTCGTGAAGGGGTCAAGCGCGACGTCGGTGATGACACCGATATTGGGCACCGCCTTCTTGATTGCGATTGTCGCTTGGTTGATCAGATTGTTGGTTTCAAGACTGTTCGAGCCTGTTTCGTCGCGCAGTTCCATTTCGATGTTCGGGAAGGTCGCGATCGCAGGGATGCCGAGATCGGCCGCTTCCTTGGTGGCTTCGACCAGCCTATCCACGCTCATGCGGTTGACGCCGGGCATCGCCGGGATCGCTTCGACGATGCCCGTGCCGGGAACGACGAAAACCGGCCAGATCAGGTCGTCGACCGTCAGGCGGTTCTCCTGCACGAGGCGCCGCGTCCAATCGGCCTTGCGATTGCGGCGCATGCGCCGATGGCCGGTAATTTCGTCGACGAGATGGGTCTTGTCCTGCATGGTGGTTTCCAGCTTTCTGCCATTCCAATTGTCGAAGCGCTCATTATCATGGCGTGGCCGAAATCCAAACCGGACGATTGGCCGCAATGGAGGAGGCGCTGGCGAAGTCGCAACGGCAACCCTATTGTTTGAGACATGGACGCTGATTCTCCGACGATACCTAAGCGGACGCTGACCAGCGTTCTCTTCATCCTGTTCCTGCGGCTTGTCGCCGTTTCCTGCTTCTGGTTCGGATTGCAGTATTGGGCGATGCTCGTCGGCTATTCGCTGGTCGGGGCAGGGCGCTTCGATCTGCTCAGCCTTCCGTGGAAGGTCGCAAGCACCAGCCTCGCCGTTCTCTTCCCCGTCGCCTCTCTCGGTCTATGGCTGGCCGTCTCCTGGGGGCCGGTTATCTGGGTGCTCGCGGCAGGCGGACAGATCATCATGTACGGCTTCATGCCGGAGGTTTTCGGGTCCAACCGGCTGATCGTTTTGCTGCATGCCGCGGTCGTCCTGGTCTACCTGGGATTCCGTGTTGCGCTCTGGTACGAAAAGCGCAAGCGGCGCCAGCAGGTAAGCGTTGATTTACCCTGATACATCTAGGGTTTCCGGTAAGGCACTGTTAAGCCTGCGGTTTAAGTAGAATTTTATTTGTATTCGATAGGGTCTGTCTCAAGGCGGGAAGAAAACCAACACCGCCAAACAAAACAGTGAGGCAGTCATCATGAACACGAAAATCAAGCCGCAGGCGGTATCGAACTTCCGTGACCAGCAGGAACAAGGCATCCGTGATCTTTACATGGAATCCCTTCATCTTGTTGAACGTCTTCACCGCCGTCTCCTCGACGTCATCAAGGACGAGTTCGACCGCCAGGGTCGCAGCGACGTCAATGCCGTCCAGGCACTTCTTCTCTTCAACATCGGCAACTCCGAGCTCACCGCCGGCGAACTTCGCTCCCGCGGTTACTACCTGGGTTCCAACGTTTCCTACAACGTCAAGAAGCTTGTCGATCTCGGCTTCATCAACCATCAGCGCTCGCGCATCGACCGTCGCTCGGTCCGCATTAGCCTGACGGAAGCGGGTCAGGACATCGCTGAAACCGTCGCCAAGCTCTATGAACGTCACGTCGGCTCGATCGACAAGGTTGGCGGCATCGGCTCCGACGAATTCACGCAGATGAACAAGCTGCTTACCCGTCTGGACCGCTTCTGGAACGACCAGATCCTCTATCGCCTGTAATCTCGTAAGCCAACTTCCCTGCTGGCTTATCGGACCTCCAAGGCACGAAAGGGCGCAACGGTATTCCGTAGCGCCTTTTCGCCGTTAGCAGCGTCTCGGTGCCGGGCTGCCTACTCGGTCGCCGACTTGGACAATGACCTCGCGACGAGCTTGGGGTTTCCCGGGAATCACGCGACGCGGTCGCGACGTCAGCTCTATTTGTTGCAGGCAGTGGGCGGACCGGACGCGCGTAATCCGCGCCTTGTCTGCGAGGTCGTGACATCTTTGCAACGCATGGCAGGCAAGCATAATCGACTGTATTCAAGCCGTTTTTTAGCCGCTATTAACCGCCACATTTCTGTGGATGGATATGGTTCTTTGCGCATCGCCCGCGACCGACGGTTGAGCGTGGTGCAGGGCGACACGAATTGGCCATATTAGCATGTCAGCGGAAATACACGGCAAAGGGCGCTTCCCAAATTGAGGTCTGACAACCTCGCGCTCCCTGCTCGCAATCATGTGATCGCCGGCAGAGAGATTGTGCGATGCGCCGTAGCGACGGGTTGATAGAGAGATCTGCGTTCTCGCAGGGATAGCGAAGGCTGCCGGTCTCTCAAGCGGCGGCAATTTAGTGGTTGGGATGAATGTCGAAGAAAATCGGTACTGAAGCTTTCTCTCGTCGGGCGTTTCTGACGTCTGCGGCAATGGTTGGCGCGGGCGCATTGGCGGCCCCCGCACTTGCGCAATCGGCGATCGACTCGCTCATTAATGCTCCACAACGCGGCGATTGGGACGATCAGTTCGATGCGAAGGCTGCGTCCCGCACCGCAACGGCTGTCGTTTCCAACACGCCGATTCTCGGGCCGCAGTCGGTGCCGAGCATCCAGCAGGCAATCGCCCAGTATCAGCAGATCGCTTCGGCTGGCGGTTGGCCCGAAGTCAGCCCAAGCCAGCAGCGCTTGCAGATCGGCGTGACCGACCCGGCCGTCCAGAGCCTTCGCCAGCGTCTTGCCATCACAGGCGACCTACCGCGGGAGGCCGGCATGTCTTCGGCGTTTGATTCCTATGTCGACGGCGCCGTCAAGCGCTTCCAGGCGCGCCACGGCCTTCCGGCCGACGGCGTCATCGGCGAGTTCACCTTGAAGGCCATGAACATTCCGGCCGATGTTCGTCTGCAGCAGCTGAACACCAACCTCATCCGCATCCAGACCTTCCCGGAAGAGCTCGGACGCCGCCACGTGATGGTTAACATTCCGGCCGCCTACGTCGAGGCCGTGGAAGACGGCAGCGTTGCGACGCGCCACGCTGCGGTCGTTGGCCGTCTCAGCCGTCCGACGCATCTCGTCAACTCGAAGATCTACGAAGTTATCCTCAATCCTTATTGGACCGCACCGCGCTCGATCGTCGAAAAAGACATCGTACCGTTGATGCGCAAGGACCCGACCTATCTCGAGAAGAATGCCATTCGCCTGATCGACGGAAAGGGCAACGAGGTGGCGCCGGAAACGGTGGACTGGAATGCCGAGAAGGCTCCGAATTTCATGTTCCGTCAGGACCCGGGCAAGATCAACGCCATGGCGTCCACGAAGATCAACTTCTACAACAAGAACGGCGAGTATATGCATGACACGCCGCAGCAGGGTCTCTTCAACAAGCTGATGCGCTTTGAGTCCTCGGGCTGTGTTCGCGTCCAGAACGTTCGCGATCTGACGACGTGGCTGCTGCGCGAGACCCCGCCGTGGTCGCGTCAGCAGATGGAGCAGGTCATCACGACCCGCGTCAACACGCCGATCAAGCTCGCCGAAGAAGTGCCGGTTTATTTCGTCTACATTTCCGCCTGGGGCATGCCGGATGGCGTCGTGCAGTTCCGCGACGATATCTATCAGCTCGACGGCAACGCCGAGCTTGCGCTCGACACGACCGCAACCACGGAGCAGCCGGTTCAATAAGTCAATTGGATCGCGTTTGATTTTGAAGAAACCGCGTCTCTCTGGCGCGGTTTTTTGTTGTCCTGTCGGGCATAGAACGCGCGGCGCGTAGATTGCCTAGCAAATGTCGTTCTCCGTATTGCCCTTGAAAGGGCGGGGCGCTAATACCTTCGCGCATTCCAGTTGAGGAGCCCGCTCATGACCAATGCCTCCACCCAGACCTTCTTCAATCGCTCGCTTGCCGATACCGATCCGGAAATCTTCAGCGCGATTGGCAAGGAACTCGGCCGCCAGCGGCACGAGATCGAACTCATCGCCTCGGAAAACATCGTTTCCCGCGCGGTGCTGGAAGCCCAGGGCTCCATCATGACGAACAAGTATGCCGAAGGCTATCCGGGCAAGCGCTACTATGGCGGCTGCCAGTTCGTCGATATCGCTGAAGAACTGGCGATCGAACGCGCCAAGAAGCTCTTCGGTGTCAACTTCGCCAACGTTCAGCCGAACTCCGGTTCGCAGATGAACCAGGCCGTGTTCCTTGCACTGCTGCAGCCGGGCGACACCTTCATGGGCCTCGACCTCAACTCGGGCGGTCACCTGACGCACGGTTCCCCGGTCAACATGTCCGGCAAGTGGTTCAACGTCGTGTCCTATGGCGTGCGCGAAGGCGACAACCTGCTCGACATGGACGAAGTTGCCCGCAAGGCCGAAGAGCATAAGCCGAAGCTGATCATCGCCGGCGGCACCGCTTACTCCCGCATCTGGGACTGGAAGCGCTTCCGCGAGATCGCTGACTCGGTCGGCGCCTACCTGATGGTTGACATGGCGCACATCGCCGGTCTCGTCGCCGGTGGCCAGCATCCGTCGCCGTTCCCGCACTGCCACGTTGCCACGACGACGACCCACAAATCGCTGCGTGGTCCCCGCGGTGGCGTGATCCTGACTAACGACGAAGATCTAGCGAAGAAGTTCAACTCGGCCGTCTTCCCCGGTTTGCAGGGTGGTCCGCTGATGCACATCATCGCCGCCAAGGCCGTCGCCTTCGGTGAAGCGCTGGAGCCGGAGTTCAAGGACTACGCCGCGCAGATCGTCAAGAACGCTAAGGCGCTTGCGGAAACCCTGATCGCCGGCGGCCTCGATGTCGTCTCCGGCGGCACCGACAACCACCTGATGCTCGTCGATCTTCGCAAGAAGAACGCGACCGGAAAGCGTGCCGAAGCAGCCCTCGGCCGCGCCTACATCACCTGCAACAAGAACGGCATCCCGTTCGACCCTGAGAAGCCTTTCGTCACTTCGGGTGTGCGCCTCGGCGCGCCGGCCGGCACGACGCGTGGCTTCAAGGAAGCGGAATTCAAGGAAATCGGCATTCTCATCGTTGAGGTTCTCGACGGCTTGAAGGTCGCCAACTCCGACGAGGGGAACGCAGCCGTGGAAGCAGCCGTTCGCGGCAAGGTGGTCGAGCTGACCAACCGCTTCCCAATGTATGATTACATGGGCTAAGGATAGCGCATGCGCTGCCCATTCTGCGGATCGGAAGACACACAGGTCAAGGATTCACGCCCGGCGGAGGACAATACGTCCATCCGCCGCAGGCGTATTTGTCCCGATTGCGGCGGTCGTTTCACGACCTTCGAGCGCGTGCAGCTGCGCGAGCTGATGGTGTCGAAGAAGACCGGCCGCAAGGTACCGTTCGACCGCGACAAGTTGGTGCGATCTTTCGAGATCGCACTGCGCAAGCGTCCCGTCGACCGCGACCGCATCGAACGTGCGGTATCCGGCATCGTTCGACGGCTTGAAAGCTCCGGCGAAGTCGAGATCAGCTCCGAGCAGATCGGCCTTCAGGTGTTGGAAGCATTGAAGAGCCTGGATGATGTTGGTTTCGTTCGCTATGCCTCTGTCTATCGGGATTTTTCGCATGCCGAGGATTTCGAGAAAGTCATTTCCGAGATCAACGCCAAGATCGCCCGCGATCCCCTGGACAACTAGCTCATGAGCGCTTCGGAAGACGACGCGCGTTTCATGGAAGAGGCGATCCGCCTGGGTCTCCTGCATCTCGGCCAGACATCTACCAATCCTTCCGTCGGCTGCGTGATCGTGCGTGACGGTCAGATCGTCGGCCGTGCAGTGACGGCAGTCGGCGGGCGTCCCCACGCCGAACCGCAGGCCCTGGCCGAAGCCGGCGAACTGGCGCGCGGCGCCACCGCCTATGTCACGCTCGAACCCTGCTCGCATTACGGCAAGACACCACCCTGCGCGGAGGCGCTGATTGCCTACGGCGTTGGTCGTGTGGTGATAAGCGTCACCGATCCGGATCCGCGTGTCTCGGGCAGGGGCATTGCCATGCTGCGCGATGCGGGGATCGAGGTCGAGTCAGGAATTCTCGAAAAGGAAGGCAAGCGTTCGCTTGCTGCTTACCTCACACGGCAGACGAAGAACCGGCCCTATGTGACTCTCAAGCTTGCGGTTTCCGCTGACGGCATGATCGGAAAAAAGGGCGAGGGGCAGATTGCGATCACTGGGCCTGCGGCACGGGTAGAGGTGCAGAAGCTGCGCGCCGAAACCGATGCGATTCTGGTTGGGATCGGGACTGCGATCGCCGATGATCCCTTGCTCACCGTTCGCACGCCTGGACTTGAGGCCCGCTCACCGGTTCGTGTCGTGCTCGATGAAGATCTCTCTTTGCCCTTGGACAGCAAGCTGGTCGCGACGGCCAAGCAGGTGCCATTGATCGTCGTCGCGGCCGAACCGCCCCGCTTCGACAATAGCGAGGACGAGGCCTTTCTCGCACGACGAGACGCTTTGGATCAGGCTGGCGTCGAAGTGGTCCAATGCAGTCCCTACCGGCCCGACCAACTGCTGCCTGCACTAGCATCGCGCGGAATTTCTTCGCTTGTCATCGAAGGCGGCGCGCGGACGGCGAAGCTTTTCCTGGATGCCGGTTACATCGACCGCATCCTCCTCTATCAAGGCCCTGCGGTGATCGGGCAGGACGGTATTGAATCGCCGGTCCAGAAGACCGATATGCCATCGGGCTTCCTGCACAGGGGCACCTTCATATTTGGCGACGATCGCCTGGACGAATACGAAAGAGAGCTTTGATGTTTACCGGAATTGTCACCGACGTCGGCAAGATCGAATCTGTTTTCCCATTGAAGGAAGGCATCAAGCTGCGTGTCGCCACTGCCTATGATCCGGCGACCATCGACATGGGCGCCTCGATCTCGCACTCCGGTATCTGCCTGACGGTGACCGGCCTGCCCGGCGAGGGCAGCAACGGCCGCTGGTTCGAGGTCGAAGCTTGGGAAGAGGCTCTGCGCCTGACGACGATCGGGACGTGGAAGGAAGGTACCCGCATCAATCTCGAGCGCTCGCTGAAGATCGGCGACGAACTCGGCGGCCACATCGTTTCCGGTCATGTTGATGGCAGGGCCGAGATCCTCTCGGTGACGGAAGAGGGCGATGCGACGCGCTTTCGCCTGCGTGCGCCTGAACATCTCGCCAAGTTCGTTGCACCCAAGGGCTCCATCGCTCTGGATGGCACGTCGCTCACCGTCAACGCGGTGGACGGTACCGATTTCGACGTCCTGCTGATCCGTCACACGCTTGAGGTCACGACCTGGGGCGAACGCAAGGCAGGCGACTTCGTCAATTTCGAAGTCGATACCATGGCGCGCTATGCCGCTAGGCTGGCGGAGTTCCCGACCGCGAAAGCAGAATAACCTCTCCATTGTAGTTGCATCGCTGGACTTCGCGGAAGCCGAGCTTGCGCGCCAGGCGCAGCGAGGGATCGTTCCCCGGGTCGATAATGCAGGTCATTGGCTTGGAGGGGAACCGCTCTTCCGCCCAGGCGATCAGCGCCGTGAGCGCTTCGCTGGCGTAGCCGTGCCCTTGCGCGAAGGGCATCAGTCCCCAACCGGTCTCCAGAGTGCCTTCCGTGGAAACGGGGTGCATATCCCGTTTCATGTCGAGGAAGCCTGCTTCCCCGATGAAACGCCCTGACTGCTTTTCCTCGATCGCCAGAAATCCGAAACCCATGTGATGCCACATGCCGGCGACACGCAGCATGCGTGCCCAGGCCTGTTCGCGGGTGGAGGGAACACCTCCGATGAAGCGCACCACCGCTTCGTCGCTCCACATCGTCATATAGTCAGAAAAATCGTCAACGGTGTGCGGACGTAGCAGCAGTCGCGCTGTCTCGATGGTAGGAATGCTGGTCATCTTGAAGTGTTCCCCTCGGATGGAGGTCAAGCACCCGGCTCGCCGTCCCAGTAGTCCAGCTTGCCATGCTCGCTGCCGATAAAGCGAAAGCGATTCGCTTGTCCCTCGTCGCGATTGGTCTTGGCGAGAAACTTTCCGGAATCGGGATATTCGACAATCTCGGTTTTCGCCATTGTCGAAATGCCAAGGTAGATCAGAGGCGTCGAACCAGTGTTGATGATCTGGTGGGCGGTCTCTTGTCCCCCGGCTGGAGCGCCGAGCGTGTCACCCTTCCGGATCGGATAGCGATCAGGACCGAAACGATATTCGCCGGTGCCTTCGATGACGAAAAACAGCTCATCCTCCACGTGATGGTTGTGGAATGGACAGCTGGATTTGCCGGGCGGGACTTCGTTGTAGCTTATGCCGAGACCTCCAAGGCCGAGAAGCGAGCCGAATGAGACATCCGTCCCTTCGTACAGATCCCCTTGCTTCCAGTGCTCAAGCTTCAAATCAGCGACGTTGATGACGGGCTTCGATACGCCGGACATTATCTTCTCCTGTTTCCGGAGAAAAGGCATCATCCTGCGAGAAAATACAACCCGCAAAGCATCGTGACGGGCGACAGTCTTCCGCTGTCGCCCTTGACCTTATCGATAGTAGACCGTGATACCGCCGTCCGCGGCCTGATCAGCGTTGACGATGTTCCCGAGCAGCACACCTCTGGCGTTGAGCTGATGCATAAGGGGTTTGTTGACGGCAATGGCCGCACGGATCACTTGGATGTCGTGGACACTGTGTGCGGCAAATGAATTGGGCGCTCCGATATTTTTCGATCTGCCGTGGTCGGCCACCTGCCGAATATCGAGATTTGCGCCGCTGAAGCTGCGGAGCGTTCGTTCGATGCCCGACGGGGTGGTCATGTCGAGACTTTCGGCACGGCTGGCATCTGCAAAGGCAAGGGTAGCGACTGCGGAGGCGATGGCTGCAACGCGATTCATGGTGTATCCTTTCATCTGCTCTGACGATCGACCGTCGGCAGTGGATCGTCAGCGTTACGCAGATGAAATTGGTAATCGGATCATCCGCCTTCAATTCATAAGTATCTGGAATTTAGTCACATATTGTTCATGCGAATTGCCCTTCATTTGCCATCTTCGAGGCGCCGGTCCGACGCCGGCACAAAATGACGCAAGAATTGCCCGCTCCGCCGTTGCCGGGATTCCGGATTCGGCATCCAACCATGGTCGGAATTTGCTTGCCATTCGGGTCGCGGCGTGTTTTGACCGCGGCCTGCCGAATGGTGAAGTCCTCTAGCTACTGAAGGTGAAGCATGGCGCGAGAAACCGCTCCCCACATTTTGATCGTCGAAGCACGCTTCTACGACGACATGGCCGATGCCCTGCTTGAAGGCGCGACCTTCGCCTTGAAAGAGGCGGGCGCAACCTATGAGGTCGTCACCGTTCCGGGCGCTCTCGAGATTCCGGCGGCGATTGCCATGGCGCTCGACGGAGCAGATAGTGAGGGCACGCAGTATGATGGGTACGTCGCCCTCGGTATGGTCATCCGCGGCGAGACCTACCATTTCGATATCGTGTCGAACGAATCCTCTCGCGCGCTGATGGATCTGGCCGTGAGCGAATCCCTTGCCATTGGCAATGGCATTCTGACTGTTGAGAATGACGATCAGGCTTGGGCTCGCGCCCGCCGTTCGGACAAGGACAAGGGCGGATTTGCCGCCCGCGCAGCTCTTACGATGATAGAGCTGAAGAAGAAGTTGGGTGCATAACGAATGAACAACGAGAACTCGGAGCGTCCGGTCAAGGCTGCAAACCAGCGAGGTGCTGCACGCCTTGCTGCCGTTCAGGCGCTCTACCAGATGGATATTGGCGGCACCGGCGTGCTGGAGATCGTGGCTGAATACGAGGCGCATCGCCTGGGCCAGGAACTCGACGGTGAGACCTATCTGAAGGCCGACCCCTCCTGGTTCCGCTCGATCGTATCAGGCGTCGTGCGGGAGCAGCGTCGCCTTGACCCAATGATTGCGTCCGCCTTGCAGGACGACTGGGCGCTCTCGCGTCTCGATAGCACGGTCCGCGCGATCCTCCGTGCCGGCGTCTTCGAGATTCTCGAACGCAAGGATGTTCCCGTTGCGGTCATCGTGACGGAATACGTCGAAATCGCTCAGGCCTTCTTCAGCGACGATGAGCCGAAGCTCGTCAACGCCGTGCTTGACCGCATCGCAAAGCAGGTGCGGGGCGAAGCCAAGAAGTAGCGTTCTGCCGGGTCAGCAGGCCCGACCTCCAAGAATCCTCCGTTCCCATTGTGCTGCAAGGGCTTTTGGCTCTTACGGGCTTGACGCGCCGTTTTCCTCCACGCAATCTCCGCCCGGCGTTGCAGCATTTCTGTGGGAGGAAATCGAGTCGGCGTATTCGCAGCCGGAGAGGGAGTGAGCTCCGGCTCTTTTGGAGGAAAGAGCGAAATGAGCATTCTTTTATGGGTAATAGCATGCGGTCTGCTCTCGGTGGTCTATGCCATCTGGGCAACCCGGTCGGTGCTTGCCGCCGATCAGGGTAACAAGCGCATGCAGGAAATTGCAGGCTATATTCGTGAGGGTGCGCAGGCCTATCTGACGCGCCAGTATAAGACCATCGCAATCGTCGGCATCGTCGTTTTCATTGCAGCCTGGCTGCTGCTCTCCGGCACGGCTGCAATCGGCTTCCTCATCGGCGCTGTTCTGTCAGGCGCTGCTGGCTTCATCGGCATGCACGTCTCGGTGCGCGCCAATGTTCGCACGGCGCAGGCGGCATCCCAGAGCCTGGCCGCCGGACTTGAGATTGCATTCAAGTCGGGTGCCATCACCGGGCTTCTGGTGGCCGGTCTCGCGCTCCTTGGCGTGTCGATCTACTACTACGTGCTGACTGTCGTGCTTGGGCACGAAGGCAGCTCTCGCGAAGTCATCGATTCCCTCGTCGCGCTTGGCTTCGGCGCGTCGCTGATTTCGATCTTCGCCCGTCTCGGCGGTGGCATCTTCACCAAGGGCGCTGACGTCGGCGGTGACCTCGTCGGCAAGGTCGAAGCGGGTATCCCAGAAGATGATCCGCGCAACCCCGCGACAATTGCCGATAACGTCGGCGACAACGTCGGCGATTGCGCTGGCATGGCAGCTGACCTTTTCGAAACCTACGCCGTATCCGTCGTCGCGACCATGGTTCTCGCCGCAATCTTCTTTGCCGGCGCACCCGTTCTTGAATCGGCGATGCTCTACCCGCTTGCGATCTGCGGCGCCTGCATCATCACCTCGATCATTGGTACGTTCTTTGTCAAGCTCGGCAGCAATGGCTCGATCATGGGCGCCCTTTACAAGGGGCTCATCGTCACCGGCCTGCTATCGATCATCGGCCTTGGCGCAGCGACATCACTGACCATCGGCTGGGGTTCGATTGGCTCGGTCGGTGGCGAGGACATTACCGGCACGCATCTCTTTGTCTGCGGTCTGATCGGCCTGCTCGTCACAGCGCTGATTGTTGTCATCACCGAATATTACACCGGCACCAACAAGCGCCCAGTCAATTCGATCGCCCAAGCCTCTGTGACCGGCCATGGCACGAACGTCATCCAGGGTCTTGCGGTGTCGCTGGAATCGACAGCCCTCCCGGCGATTGTCATCGTCGGTGGCATCCTGGCGACTTATCAGCTCGGCGGCCTTTTCGGCACCGGCATCGCGGTTACCGCCATGCTCGGCATTGCCGGCATGATCGTTGCTCTCGACGCTTTCGGTCCGGTGACGGACAATGCCGGTGGCATTGCGGAAATGTCCCACCTGCCGCCGGAAGTACGCAAGTCGACCGACGCGCTCGACGCAGTCGGCAATACGACGAAGGCCGTTACCAAGGGCTATGCGATCGGTTCCGCTGGCCTCGGCGCCCTGGTTCTGTTTGCGGCCTATTCCTACGACCTCAAATACTTTGCCGCCAACGGCGACAAGTACCCGTATTTTGCAGGTATTGGCGACATCTCCTTCGATCTTTCCAATCCTTACGTCGTTGCCGGACTGATCTTCGGTGGTCTCATTCCTTATCTCTTCGGTGGCATCGCGATGACCGCCGTCGGCCGCGCGGCCGGCGCAATTGTCGAAGAGGTTCGCCGTCAATTCAAGCAGAAGCCCGGTATTATGGCAGGGACCGAGCGTCCAGACTATGGCAGGGCGGTTGACCTGCTGACCAAGGCAGCCATCCGCGAGATGGTCATTCCTTCGCTTCTGCCGGTTCTTGCCCCGATCGTCGTCTACTTTGGCGTATTGATCATCTCGGGCTCGAAGGCTTCCGCTTTCGCGGCGCTGGGCGCATCGCTGCTCGGTGTTATTATCAACGGCCTGTTCGTCGCGATCTCGATGACCTCGGGTGGTGGCGCGTGGGACAATGCCAAGAAATCCTTCGAGGACGGCTTCGTCGACAAGGACGGCGTTCGCCATATGAAGGGCTCCGACGCGCATAAGGCATCGGTGACCGGCGACACGGTGGGCGACCCCTACAAGGATACGGCTGGTCCTGCCGTTAACCCGGCGATCAAGATCACCAACATCGTCGCTCTTCTGCTTCTCGCCGTCCTGGCTTGAGGCACACCGCCGAAACTAAAAACCCGCCGGAGCGATCCGGCGGGTTTTTCTTTGAGAGTTCGCTCCCGCTTTAGCGGAGGCTGGCCGGGTTCTGCGGCGAGGCCGGCTGCGAGGTGCCGCCACCGAAGAGGCCCTTCGCAGCGTTCGCCGCGCTGCCGCCCGATAGCAGCTGTTGTAGGAAGGTGAAGTCCTTGCCGCCCGTCGGGGTGACGCGGGTAATCGTATCGAAAATTTTGCCGTCCTTGAGGGTGTAGTTCGCACGGCGCGTAACGATGCCGTCCTTGTCGAAATAGATCGCCAGCACGCTCTGATCGACCACCTTCAGCTTCTGGAAGGCCATGGAGCGCTCGCGGCGCTGCGAGATGTAGTAGAAGACTTCGCCATCGAACGTCGCCGTCGTGGACGGGGTGCCGAGGGATAGGAGAACCTGCTCGCGGCTCGATCCTACTGGGACGAGATTCAGCGACTGCTCGTCGGCGACATATCCACCGTTGAGGACGGTTTGTGTCTGGCAGCCTGAAAGTCCGGCGGAGGCGATCATGATGGCAATAGCGGCATTGCTGAGGAATTTTTTGTCAGACTTGAAATACCGTTTCGTCAACGACATCTACTCCCTAAAATTATGAATGGCAGCCACCGGCCTCAGATCGCTGATGCAAAACCATTGTGGCCATTCCGGGGAGAGACATCCCGTTGGCTCATGCGGACAGAAGGGGTGCTGTCCCGAAAGTGGCCACCTTCGGCATTGCAATTCGCGCCTGCTTCGGTAAACCAGCTTTCGAAATCATGCAACAAGGCCGGACGCCGCTTGGCGCCCAGAATGAGGCCTTTCCGGAAAAAACGATGATCTTCGGGCTCTTTGGCAAGAAAAACAACAACCAGGTAATCGTAGATCGGCAATATCAGGCACTGACGTCGGCCGCACGGATGCCGGAATTCTATGAGCGCTTGAATGTCCCGGATACGGTGATGGGGCGTTTCGAGATGCTCTCGGCGGTGATGATCCTCTTCTTCCGGCGCACACGAACCTCCGGAACGAGCGGCCAGGAGATCGCGCAGGAAATCGTCGACGCCTTCTTCCAGGATATCGACTACTCCATCCGTGAATTGGGGATCGGTGACAACACGGTTCCCAAACGCATGAAGAAGCTGGCCGGCATGTTCTATGGCCGCCTGGAGGCCTACGCCAAGGCGATGGACACCAGGGATGCCGAAGGACTCGCTGCGGCGCTCGTGCGAAACATTCATCCGAAGGCGAATGAGCCGGTGGATATGCGCGGTCTCGCGGACTGGATGTTTGTTGCCGAAGACCATCTTTTGTCGCAGTCGGAGGACGTCATAGCGACAGGCTCGGCGACACTTCCGAAGGTAGCGTGAGGAAGAGACGATGAAAAACAAAAGAGACGACGTTCCGTTCTCCTATCTCGTAAATGTCGGTCATATATCGGCCAATCCTGTCGAGGTGCATCTGGAGGCCGACAAGCGCGAATTGGCAGCCCTTGCGGACAGTTGGAGTGTCCTATCGGTGGACAGCTTTGGTGCTGACCTCCAGATCGGTCGGTGGAAGCGGGATGGTGTGCGCATCAAGGGCAGGGTGCGTGCCAACATCGTTCAGTCCTGCGTCGTGACCCTCGATCCGGTCCCATCGGAGATCGACGAGAGCTTCGAGCAGATCTTCGTGCCGGAGAATTCCAAGCTTGCGCGCCGGCCCGCCAATGATGCCGGCGAAATGGTGCTGGACCCCGATGGCCCGGACCTTCCCGAAAGCTTCACCGGCGATACGATTGACGCAGGTGAGGTGGTTACGGAATTCGCTGCTCTTGCGATCGATCCCTATCCGCGCAAGCCCGGTGTGGAGTTCTCCGGTCACATAGAAGACACTGGAGAGAACGATAAAAAGCCGTCTGCCTTCGCCGTGCTGAAGGATTGGAAAAAGGACTGAACCCCGTTGGGGATTTGACACAATTCAGTTGTAAGCGACGGGAAAACCGGTATTTTGGCCGAAATTTCGCCCGCCGGAGGCGAAAAACAAGGATCAGGGACGCGTGATCAGAATTTCTATCGACCTCATGGGTGGCGACTTTGGTCCCCAGGTTGTCATCCCCGGCGCCGCCAAGGCACTGGAAAGACATCCCGATATTTTCTTCGTGATGTATGGATTGAAGGAACAGTGCGAGCCGGTTCTCGACAGGTTTCCGAAGCTCAAGGAAAAGACCGTTTTCCACGACTGCGAGCTGGCCGTCCGCATGGACGAGAAGCCGAGCCAGGCGCTCCGTCGCGGTCGCTATATCTCCACCATGTGGCGGACGATCGAAGCGGTGAAGACGAAGGAAGCCGACGTCGCGGTGTCGGCCGGCAATACCGGCGCGCTGATGGCGATGGCCAAGTTCTGTCTGCGTACGATGGCCAATATCGAGCGGCCGGCGATCGCTGCCATCTGGCCCACCTTGAAGGGCGAGAGCATCGTTCTCGACGTGGGCGCGACGATCGGCGCGGATTCGCAGCAGTTGATGGATTTCGCGCTCATGGGCGGGGCAATGGCCCGTGCGCTGTTCGAGATCGAGCGTCCGTCGATTGGCCTGCTGAATGTCGGGGTCGAAGAGATCAAGGGCCAGGAAGAGGTGAAGGAAGCGGGGCGCCTGCTCCGTGAGGCCAACATCGACTCGCTCGAGTACTATGGCTTCGTCGAAGGCAACGACCTGGGGAAGGGTACCGTCGACGTCGTCGTGACCGAAGGCTTCTCTGGCAATATTGCTTTGAAGGCGGCCGAAGGTACAGCGCGGCAGATCGGTGAGTATCTGCGCGCTGCAATGTCGCGCACGCTGCTTGCCAAGATCGGCTACTTCTTCGCCAAGGGCGCCTTCGACATGCTGCGCGAAAAGATGGATCCGAGCCGTGTGAACGGCGGCGTCTTCCTCGGCCTCAACGGCGTCGTCATCAAGAGCCATGGCGGCGCCAATGCCGAAGGCATCGCTGCCGCCATCGAGGTCGGCTACGACATGGCCAAGAATGGCCTCAATCAGAAAATAGAAAACGATCTTCAAAAGTATCATGCCAAGCGGCTGCCCCCGATCGGGCCGGAAGCCGCATGAGCGACGGGGTTTAAGCAATATGATCCGTTCAGTTGTTCGCGGGTTCGGAGCCGCACTTCCGAAACGCGTTATGACCAATCGCGACATGGAAGATGTCGTGGACACATCGGACGAATGGATTGTCCAGCGTACGGGCATTCGCCAACGCTACATCGCGGGCGAGGGCGAGACGACATCGTCGCTCGGCGAAGCTGCGGCGCGTGCTGCGCTCGACAAGGCCGGCCTGACGCCAGCTGATATCGATCTAATCATCTGTGCCACCTCGACGCCCGACAACACATTCCCGGCGACTGCCGTCAATATCCAGAACCGCCTGGGCATGCACCATGGCTTTGCGTTCGACGTACAGGCCGTCTGCACAGGCTTCGTCTATGCTGTGACAACGGCCGACGCCTTTATCAGGGGCGGTCTTGCCAGGCGCGTGCTGGTAATCGGCGCCGAGACCTTCTCGCGCATTCTCGACTGGAACGATCGCACGACCTGTGTCCTCTTTGGCGATGGCGCCGGGGCGATCGTGCTGGAGGCTGCCGAGGGCAAGGGCACGACCACTGATCGTGGCGTGCTGACGGCGCACCTGCGTTCCGATGGCTCCCACAAGGAGAAGCTCTATGTGGATGGCGGTCCCTCGACGACCGGCACGGTTGGCAAGCTGCGCATGGAGGGCCGCGAAGTCTTCAAATATGCAGTCGGCATGATCACTGACGTCATTCAGGCCGCCTTCGACGCCACGGGAACGACCGCCGACGATCTCGACTGGCTCGTGCCACACCAGGCCAATCGCCGTATCATCGACGGTTCCGCCAAGAAGTTGCATATCGCACCTGAGAAAGTAGTCATTACGGTTGATCTCCACGGCAACACGTCTGCCGCCTCGATTCCGCTCGCGCTGGCCACGGCCGCTGGCGACGGCCGGATCAAGGAAGGCGATCTGGTGATGTTGGAAGCGATGGGCGGCGGCTTCACCTGGGGCGCAGCACTCCTGCGCTGGTAACCCGAAAATCCAAAAAACTACCGACGAACAAGAGCTTGACCGTGAGGCGCAAGACAAATACTCTTTGTCCGCTTTCATAATATAATTGGCAAATGGGCGGGGAAACCATGACCGGAAAGACAGTGACGCGAGCAGACCTGGCGGAATCAGTTTTTCGTAAGGTCGGTCTTTCAAGAACCGAATCTGCTGAGCTCGTGGAAACTGTCATTGACGAGATTTGTAACGCGATTGTTCGCGGCGAAACCGTCAAGCTCTCCTCTTTTGCGACGTTCCAGGTGCGCGACAAGAATGAGCGCATCGGCCGCAATCCGAAGACTGGCGAGGAAGTACCGATTTCTCCCCGACGCGTCATGACCTTCAAGGCCTCCAATGTCTTGAAGACGCGGATCCTCAAGGCGCATACTCTGCGCAAGACCAAGCAGAAGGCCGCAAATCCGGCTTCCTGATCGGGCTGAGGAGAGGGAGGTTCCTCTCGGTCGACGACAATAACCTGCAATCTTCCCTGAACGATCTGTGCGGTATTCAAGACGTGACTTGAATTCGCGGCGTCAAACCGTTGAAATATGATGAGTCGCGGCTCGGTTCTGACGTTCGTGAGACACAGCTGCGCCTTGTCAGCCGAACAGACGCGCGGCGCACCCCGAGACCGCGTAGGGAGTAAGGATGTTGGATAAGAGCCCCGATGCGTTCCGCACCATCAGCGAGGTGGCGGACGACCTAGACCTTCCACAGCATGTCCTGCGCTTCTGGGAAACTCGGTTTCCTCAGATCAAACCGATGAAACGCGGCGGCGGCCGCCGCTACTACAGGCCCGAGGATATTGATCTTCTGAAGGGCATTCGCCACCTGCTCTATGATCACGGCTACACCATCAAGGGCGTGCAGAAACTTCTGAAGACCAACGGCAACAAGTTTGTCATCTCCATCGGGCATGGCGATCTCGCCAGCGTCCAGGCGCTGACGGGCGGCCCGCAGGAGGGCGGTGATGCGGCCGAGCCACGGGTCGGAATGTCCGAGGAGGATCAGGTGGTTGGCCGCGCGAAGCCGCCGATCACACGCCGCTTCTTCAATTTCGGCGGTGGCGATGAAGAATCCCCGGAAATCTCGATCGGCAAGTCGAGCGTCGGCAAGGAGGATCGAGCGCTGCTTCAGGAAGCACTCTACGATCTCCTCGAATGCAAGCGCCTGTTGGATCAAGTTCGCTGATCCAATTTACCGGAGCGCCTCGATGGCTTAGTTAGTGAAGCATCGCCCGCGCGTTCGGACGGCCTCTGCCAAACGCATCGTAGTCGGCGGCGAGCGTAATTCCAGTCAGTACCAAGGAAACCTTCGTGACCGCGTATCATTCCGTTCCCGGCAAATTCTATGACGCCTTCCTGTTCGATATGGATGGCACGCTCTTGAACTCGATCGCGGTGGTCGAACGCGTCTGGACGGAATGGGCTATGCGGCATGGCCTCGAGCCAGAGGTTTTCCTCAAGACGATCCATGGCATTCGCGCCTCCGACGTCATTCGCCAGCTGGCGTTGCCAGGCGTCGATCCGGAGTATGAGGCAAAGCAGCTACTGAAGGAGGAGATGGAGGACGTTGGAGGTATCGTCTCGATCCCCGGCGCGATCGATTTCCTGAACAGCATTCCACCGGCAAAGTGGGCGATCGTAACCTCGGCACCGATCGAACTCGCCCGGCGGCGCATGGCCGCCGCAGGCATTCCGACGCCCGTGGCGATGGTGAGCGGTGAAGAAGTGGTAGCCGGGAAACCGAGCCCGGAGTGCTACCTGCTGGGGGCCAAGCGCCTCGGAGTCGATCCGACGAAATGCCTGGTGTTCGAAGATGCCGTTGCCGGAATTCTCGCAGGCGAAGCGGCGGGCGCGGATGTGACAGTCATCACCGAGACGCATACGACGCCGTTCGCAACGCCGCACTTTTCGATCTCCGACTATCGGGAGTGGCGTGTCGACACCGGCCCAGACGGGCGCGTTGCGCTGGTCAGATAGCGCGCTAGTGCTTGCGCTGTTGCTGCGCCTGTTTCTTCATGCGCTCGAAAGCAGCAATCATTTTTGCCTTTACCGAACCCAGCGTCCCCAATTCATGTCCGCAGGTGAAGCAGGTAAGGATATCGGTGTCGAGCGGTTCGGGCCGCTCGAATTTCATTCGGGTGTTCCTGCATTTGGGGCAGGGGATCTCAATCTGCATGGTCTTATCCAAAGTCTTGCGTTTCCGAGGTCTCTTATTCGCGGGGGGGCGATCGAGCAAGCGTTTTTGACCACGACCGAGTACTGACATTTCCCGGCGTTGGCAAAAATCAAAATCGAGATGATGCTACTGGCAAGCGAAGAAAGTCGAGTAGCCTCCGACAGTGGCCACTCCCGCGTATCGCAGATTAGGTCGAAGCAGATTCGTGTTATGGCCCCAGGAACGCCTCCAGCCAGCAAAAAGCTGCTGCGGTGTCGTATACCCCATGGCGACATTTTCTGAACATACCACACTAAGTCCAGCGGCTCTGGCTTGAGCCGATCTCTGGCGGAAACCATCATGGCTCATGCTTCGCCGAGCTGCCTGGTAGCGGCTATGCTGCTGCGCCAGGGCTTTCAAAGTGCCATTCGCGGCCAGGGGAGACAGTCCACGGCTGGCCCTATACGAATTGATGAGAGCGAGCGTCTGGGAGCCAAAATCGCCGGTAGTAGTTGGTGGTTGCGCTGCGCTTATGCACGCCGAGCTCAGAATCGCAATGGCTATTGTCCGTAGCGTCTTCATCGTCGGATTTTCCTCTTGGCAAGAATTCGCCTTTGGCGGGCCTGAGCAGACACAAAGCAAACGATCCAGGCAACCATAAACGGGCACGATGCCTCGATTTGATGTCGAGCAGAAATGTAAACTCCAACGAGCTGACCAGCTGGGTGATGTCAGGAGACGCTCAGCGGACAAGCGTCAGCTCACGACCCCATTCTGCCGGCACAGATTGTTGAAGTTTGTTTGTGCGCTGCCTTGGGCGGTCAGGGTAAACGAAAAAGCCGCTCTTCCAGTCGCGCTTGTGTTTCTCAAAACACCGGCGAAGGGCTCTCCGCCAGTAAAGGCACCGGCCTTGTTCTTGGAGTCCACTATGCCGCAAACATAGACGATCCCGGGCTGTCTCTGTGCCGCCATCATGCTCTTGAACCTCGCACTGGAGGGATCCTTGAGATAGCTTCGAACTGTGTTCTGAATGGCAGAAACCTCGCCCTCCGAGAGGGCATACGGGATTGTCTGCTGAGTGACGCTCCCGCAGGAACTAAGTAACAAAAGGCCGGCGATCATGATTCTCTTCATGTGCTCCCCCACGAGGGCGCCAAACGACAGGCCCCCGCCAAGAAAGTCTCTTCTAGTAGTTGCTAAATCAAGCCAGTATTTCGACGTATCTCGATGGGAACTGTGAGCCGGGGTCCGAAACAGGCTACTTGCAATTCAGAAGTTTGTGACTCTCTTTGCCTCTAGCCAAGCTTCGCGTTCAAAGCCTTTCGTCACTGCCGGCAAGCGTTTCGATTGCGATCGCCACTCTGAGTGCGCGCATTTTTTTATCGGAGGGACCGCACATATTTGATTGCCGACATGCAAAAGGCGCTCGCTGGCCTGATTTGCTGTGAGACGCAGGTCTCACGGACGGCAGCGGAACTGACCGTGGAACTTCTGTTGCAAGCCCACCTATCCCCGGCTTTCGTTCCTTTTTATTCCTCCTGCATGATTTTTCCCTTGCGCCGGAAATTCCAAAATACTAACAGGATCAGGCCGTTTCGGCAGGTCGGGGCGTAGCGCAGCCCGGTAGCGCACTTGACTGGGGGTCAAGGGGTCGCTGGTTCGAGTCCAGTCGCCCCGACCATTTACAAAGTAACCTTCGGCACCCCCAGCAGCCGATGGTGATCTCTCTTTCATGGCTAGCCTTGCCGAGAATCAACTGCGACGCAGTTGCCCTTTTCCTGTCAGTGTTTCTGATGTCGGGTCCGCACGGATATATCGCTGATAGAAATTTTTCTTAATAACTCGAAATAATTATTAGTTTCATGTAATATATATTCGACAACTGTTGGTGGATGACCCATGGCCAACCGCGAGGCAAGCGAAACATGCCGGGAAGCTCTGGCGGAGTCCTTCGAGGCTCTGGTCGAGAAGGCCATATCGTCGGGCTGGTCGGAACACGAAGTCGCACTGGCACTGACGGACCTCGCCGAGACCTATCTCGTAAAGGTCGGCGCAAGGGTCATCATCGAGGACTCGATCTATTCGCAGCTTGCCTTGGAGCGACTGAAAAATTGACGCGGAAGTCGACCATCAATCCGGCCTGAAATATGCCGTTCACATAAATGTTTCCGTTGGAAATGTTCGGTTGATAAATCACCGGCTCGGGCGCATAGTGCCCGCATCGTCGGCTATGGATGGGCGGTCGACGTCAATGCTAGTGGTGTCATTAGCCCTCATGGAACCTGTGGCGTGATGCTTAAATCCCCAGTTCTTCCACGTGACCTGCCACTTTTCTCGGATGATCTAGACCTCCTGTCCGGAGTACTTGACGATGTCTGCCGGGACAGGGGACTTGCGCGCGATACACCGGCTGCCGAAGTCATCGGCGCGCTCCTGATCCAGCTCTACCGACAGGGTGTCAGGGACAAGGGCAAGCTTGCCGCCCTCGCAAGGGCTTACTTGTAATTTCGGAACCTGAAGAGCGCCCGACTAGTCGTCGTTTGCCGCGTTGAGATTTTCCGGGCGGATCCCTTCGTCGATCCCGGTACGCGCTCGCAGCCGGACGCCCGGTCCGCCTTCGTCATGGTTGCCGCTGGCGATGAAGATGATGCCCGCCGCCTCCAGCGCTTGCTTGACCGCGAGCAGCGCATGCGGCTCGCCTTCCTGCTCATCGCGCTCCATTATTTCGATGGTGGCAGCGGGCAGACCTGAGGCAGTTGCCAGTTGCTCGATGCTCATCCCGGTCATCGCGCGGGCGCCGCGCATTTGTGTCGCTGTGATCATGAATCAAACACTAGCGCGTCGGTGCTCGTTCGCAAGCCCGATGTGCAGCACCATTGCGTCTATGGCGCTGTTCCAGCGCGGCGCAGCCCCAGACCACACCAAAAAGCAGGTAGACATGTCGCCAGTGATCGATGTCAATGACATTGCCGATTGCCACATGCCCTAGCACTCCGATCCACGCGATCATCAGATAGGGCTGCCAGGGGCGGTCCTTGAGCAGGTTCCTGAACCCGAGATAGATTGTCCAGCAGAGCATGGTGACGTAGCTGACAAAGCCAAGCCAGCCGTAGCTCGTCAGCGATTTCAGCCAGACATTGTGCTCATCCTCAGGAAACATCGCGCCGAAGACCAGCGGACCGATTCCGAGTGGTCGCTCCATCATCATTGTGAAGCCGATGCGGTGGCGCTCGAAGCGACCGAGGTGTTCACCGTCATACTGCTGCACGAGCTGGGCGCGCGTCGAAAAGAGCGCACTGACCTTCGGGAACTGCAACGCGACGACCAGCGACGCAACCAGCAACATGATCGCCGCAAGCGACAGGATCAGGATGCGCAGTCGAAATGCGCCGCTGCGTTCCTTGAGCAGCATGCAGAAGATCAGCAGAAGAATCCCGGCAGCAAAGAGGCCCCAGGCCGCACGCGAGAACGACAAGAAGACGCCCAGTGCCAGGATCAAGAGCGCTATTGCTTTGATCGGCGACGTCCTCAGATTGCCGACAAGAATGCCGTGGACAAGGTAGAGGGATGGCGGGATCAGGAATGGGCCGAATACGTTCGGGTCCTGGAAGGCGCCCTTGGCACGGTCGTAGAGCGTGAAGACCTCCGCGCCGGGGAAGGCGTGAAAATAGCCGAGTATTCCGAGCAGGGAGGTGATAACGGCGGCGAACGCCCAGGCATTGAAGATGAGCGGCAGGCGCCGCGGGCTGTCCTCGACGATCGCGGCATAGAAGATCGCAGTCAATGCGAGGAACGTCGAGACCGCGACATACATTGGCCCGGTCCCGAGGTCCTTCATCTGGGTCAGCGAGAGCATGCCGCCGACGTTGAAGGCAAGCAGCAGGGCAAGCAGCGGCGCTGTGAAGCGTGAAATCCTGAGACCGAGGATGAACCAGATGCCGAGAAGGGCGGCCATCCACAACTCGTAGGGCGCCGGCTCATCGATAACGAAGCCGGAGAGAAAGACACCAAAGGCGACCATCGCCGAACCGATCAGCCGCAACGTTGCTCGTTGCGGTTGAGCAACGCGAAGATGTGTCGCCGAGGCCGAGTTCAATAGGCGTTTTCCGTATTGAACAAGCGGAAGGGCGTGAGGAACAGGATTTTCAGATCGAACCAGAGCGACCAGTTCTCGATATAGTAGAGGTCGTAGGCGGTCCGGAACTTAATTTTGTCGTCGTGATCGACCTCGCCGCGCCAGCCGTTGATCTGCGCCCAACCCGTCACCCCGGGCTTCACGCGATGACGTGCGAAATAGCCTTCCACGACGTCGCCGAAGAGGCGGTCCTTCGCCTGGGCCAGAATGGCATGTGGGCGCGGGCCAACCAGCGAAATGTCACCCTTCAACACGTTGAAAAGCTGCGGCAGTTCATCGATCGAGCTCTTGCGGATGAAGCGTCCGACGGGTGTGACGCGTGGATCGCCCTTGGTGACCGCGGCACGTCCGGTGGGGTCACCCTTGTCGGCATACATTGAGCGAAACTTGAAGATCCTGATGATCTCGTTGTTGAAGCCATGACGGTTCTGCATGAAGAAGACCGGCCCCTTCGAGGTGACCTTGATGGCGATCGCCGTTGCAAGCATGATCGGCCAGAGGAGTGCCAGGGCAAGCAGCGTAAAGACAATATCGAAGCAGCGCTTGGCAACCGAGTCCCAGTCCCGGATCGGCTTGTTGAAGATATCGAGCATCGGGACAGACCCGATGTGCGAATAGGCACGCGGGCGAAAGCGCAGGCGATTTGCGTGCGCGGCTAGGCGAATGTCGACCGGCAGCACCCAAAGCTTCTTCAGCAGCTGTAGGATGCGGGCCTCCGCGCTAAGCGGCAGAGAAATGATCAGCATGTCGATGCGGGTAATGCGCACAAACTCGACCAGTTCGGCGACCGTTCCGAGCTTCGGATAGCCGGCGACCATGATCGGCGACCGTTTCTCGCCGCGGTCGTCGAAAATGCCACAGATCCGGATGTCGTTGTCGGGTTGCTGCTCGAGAATGCGGATCAGCTCCTTGGCCGGTGCCCCGCCACCGACGATCACCGCGCGGCGCTCCATGATGCCATTGCGTGACCAATTGCGGATACCGTAGGCGGTCAGCAAGCGAGCAGCGAGGAGGACGATTGCGCCGGCAATGAACCACGCAAGATATGCTTGCGGCTGTGCCCAGCCGATGTTGCCGGAGAGTACGCTTGCAGCCGTGACAATCAGGAAGACGGATGCCCACACGGCAAGGACTCGCGGCAGCAGGCGCATACGGGCGCGGAGCGCTGGTATGGAGTAGGTGTCGGCCGTCTGGAGCGCACTGACGAGGAGTGCCGCAACAACAATGGCAGCGATCGCCCGCCCTGCAAGGGTTTCGCCCCCGTTCCCGGGCCAGATGAGGAATGCAAGCAACCCGACGAGAAACTGTGAGGCGAATTCAAAAAGTCGGAACTGACCGATGATGATGGCCGGCGAGCGGTTTCCAGTGCTGAATTGCTCGGCGATCTGACGGGCATAGGCGTTGATCGGCTCCGGCTGAACCGTTTCATCCACCCCTTCGTCGCGTCGATGGATGTCGGAAACCTGCTTCCGCAGTGCTTCCAGGTCAAACTGCTCGCTTTTCTCTGCCTTGTTCATGAGGCTACCGCCGCTGGTTATCACGCCGGCAATAGCAGAAAGCCCCTAAGAAAACTTTTACGAAGCAAGAGCAATAGCTTGCTTCGATTGCGGGTCCAGGAGGTCGTGGTACAATTTCAGGACATCGTTGGCCATGATCGAGGCCGAGAAGACCGACCTCACCTGTTCCATCGACGGCATCGCCGTATCATGCCAGCCCGGGATGCGGATCGCATCCGCCATGGCGCGCGCAAGATCGTCGGGATCCTCGGGGTTGGCGAGGGCAGGGCTGTCTCTGCCCAGGGCTTCGGGAATTCCGCCGACGCGAGTTGCGATGATGGTCTTCCCGGCGCCGAGACCCTCGAGCACGATGTACGGCATGGCTTCGGCGCGCGACGGAACGACAAGGTTCTGTGACATCGCGAACGCCTGCTGAACGCGCATCGCCGGCAGCATGCTGATGCGCTTGCCCAAACCACGCTCGATCATCATGTCTCGGTATTTGTCGCGCTCGGGCCCGTCGCCGACCATCACGGCCGAAAGTGGGCGTCCGAGAATGCGCTCCGCCTTCGCGAAGGCCTCCACAAAGAGATCGGGACCCTTTAGGTCCCGCAGCATGCCGACGTAGATGTAATGAACGGCATCCGAACGGGTTGGGATGAGCTCGAAATCGCGCTCCGCAAGTCCATTGTAGATCAGCCGCGTTTCCGTTCGAGGCCGCCCGACCTTCCTCGTATAGGCTTCGCGCTCGTACTCGCAGATGAAGACGAGGGCGTCCGTGAAGTACTCCTGCAGACGCTCCATGCGGAGCACGAATTGCCCTACGAGCGACCTCGGAGAATAATGCAGGCTTCCACCATGCGCAGTATAGAGGCGGGCTACGCGATACCTGTTTACCCGCAAGGCTGAGCCGGCAAGCCGCGCGAGCACACCGCCTTTGGCGCCGTGACCGTGCAGCACATCCGGCCGCAAACTTTTAATATTCTTGTACGTATCCCAGATCACTCCGATGTCGGAGAGGCTGACGTGCCGCCGCATGGGCATGCGGGTCAATCCCATCGCCAAGTAGGGACGAATCTCGTCGAACAAGCGGTCTTCATGCTCGCCGCCCGTTGAGCTGTCGCAAAGAATGCCGACTTCGTGTCCCGCCTTGCTGTGCTCCAACACCAGATCGCGGACGTGGCGGAAGATTCCGCCGACCGGTGATCTGAAGCAATGGAGGATGCGGAGGGGTCGCTGTTCGGTCATCGAGGATCAGAACAGTCGTTCGCGAACGTAGATCGTGTCGCCGGCGACGATCGCCGAAGAGATGTTGACGCGCCCTGTGATCACTTGCCCATTGACCTTTCGGGTTACGTCGACAGCGCCCTGGTTGGCGCGCGACGTAAAGCCGCCGGCAATGGCAACGGCATTCTGCACCGTCATTCCCGGAACGTAGGCGTATTGTCCGGATTGGCCGACTTCGCCCATAACGAAGATCGAGCGGTAGCGGTCGACATCGATCGTGACGTCGGGGTCCCGCAGGTAACCCTGTCTTAGTTTCTGCGCGATCTGGCCCGACAACTGCTGCAGCGTCCGTCCACGAGCCGGCACCTGCCCGATGAGCGGGAAGGCGATATAGCCGGCCTGGTCGATCGTATAAGTGTTGGTCATGCTTGGCTGGTCGAACACAGTAATGCGCAGCCGGTCGCCGCTATCAAGCGAATAGGGCTGGATCGTCGCCTGATTGAAAGCCTGGGGGGCAGGTTTGTAGCTATTGCAGCCGCTCACGACCGCAGTCATGGCGGCGAGGCTCAGAGCCATCAAGAACTTGGGCTGTGCGAAAGGCATCGCGTCTGCTCATCGGAAAACGAAATAGGTCTCAGCCGTTATCAATCCGTTAGGGTTAATGGTCGGTAAAAAGCGCCGATTTTTTTGGCTCCGGCCAGTCGACGTGTCGCCGGGATTGCCCGAGCAAGCATTAACCGTTGGGTTACTATAGTCATTTACCCTCGCGGCCACGTTTGTTCTCGGAGTACCAGCATGTCCGGCGTATCGGGTAATCAGGATGTGGACATCGATCTCGGACAATTGGTCCGCGCCGTCTGGGCGCGCCGGCTAAAGGTTTTGGCGATTACTGCGTTGGGGGCAGGGGTCGCCTTCACGAGCGCCAAGATGATCTCCCCCAAATACCGAAGCGAAACGCGCATCCTGATCGAGCCGCGTGCTCCTGCTTTCGCCAATGCGCAGGTGAACGACACCAATGCTGGTCCGTTGCTGGACGAGCTCAACATTGCAAGCCAGGTGCAGCTGCTGCAGTCCGCGGATCTCATCAAGCAGGTCATCAACGGCCAGAAGCTCTACGATTTGCCGGAATTCGACGCTGCCGCGAATGGCTCGGCGCTCACCGACATCCTGGTAGCCCTTCACCTCAAGAAGAATCCATATGAAAATCCCCCCGAAGAGCGCGTGATCGACGCTTTCACCGAGCGGCTGCAAGTCTATCAGGTGCCGGGATCGCGGGTGATCGGCATTACCTTTACTTCGAAGGATCCCAAGCTCGCGGCGACAATTCCGAACGCGATGGCGGCGGTCTATCTCGCCACGCAGAGCGGCGCCAAGCTGGATTCGAATTCCGAGGCGACGCGCTGGCTGGAGCCCGAGATCGAAAACCTCCGCCAGAAGGTCAATGACGCAGAGCAGAAGGTGGCAGAATACCGTGCTGAGCACGGACTGCTTCCGACCAACGGCGGCTCGAATTTCGCGACACAGCAATTGAACGACATTTCGGCTGAGCTCACCCGGGTCCGGGGAGATCGCGCAAACGCTGAGGCGCGCGCCCAATCCGTCCGCAATGCTCTCTCGTCAGGTGAGCCGTCCGACGCGCTGCAGGACATCATGTCGTCTCAGTCGATCCAGCGACTGAAGAGCACGGAGTCGGGGTTGCGGTCGCAGATATCCGACCTGCAGACGTCATTGCTCAACAACCATCCCCGCCTCAAGAGCCTTCGCGCGCAGCTTTCGGATATCAAGGTCCAGATTCGCCAGGAGACGCAGAAGATCCTTGCAAGCATCGAAAACGAAGCGAAGGTCGCTGCTGTTCGCCAAAAGGAACTGGAGCAGCAGGCCGACAGTCTGAAGGCAAACAGCGCCCGGGCCGGCGAAGACGAGGTTGGCCTCAACGCCTTGACGCGTGAAGCGACGGCGCAGCGCCAGCTTCTGGAGACCTATCTCTCTCGATACCGGGAGGCGGCATCGCGCGCCGACAAGAACTCAAGCCCGGCCGACGCACGCATCGTGTCGAAGGCCGTACAGCCCGTCGATCCTTATTTCCCGAAGGTTCTGCCGATCGTCATCGTCGCCGCCTTCGCAACTTTCATCATGACGTCCATCGTGATCATGCTCGCCGAACTCTTCAGCGGCCGGGCGCTCCGCCCCGTTGGGCTGAGCGAAGAGGAAGGGCGCGATGATGAGGAACCTCAATCAGCGACTACCGGCTCCGTCAATCGCGTGGCTACACCGAGCTTGTTGGCCACACCCGCAGACGACGAGCCGGTGGCCGAACAGGCTGAGGACGAGAAAATCGTTGAAACAAACGAATTCTCGATTGCATCCGTCGCGGAGTACCTTCGAGGCAGCAGGGCGCCTCTGGCGATCTCCATTTCTCCGACCGGCGACGACGGCTCGGCGGCAACCGTGTCCCTCGTGCGAAAGTTGGCTGAGGATGGCTCGCGGGTCATTCTGGTCGACATGACCGGCTCCGGTCTGCCGACAGACCTCATGGCTGAGGACAGCAAGATGCTCGGCATAACCGATCTGCTCTGCGGCGATGCAGCCTTCGGCGATACGATGCACGGCGACAGCCGCTCAGACGCGCATTTCATTCCGCAGGGCATCAGCGATCCGCGCCGGGCAATGCGCGGTGCCGATCGCCTGTCTCTGCTGCTGGACGCTTTGATCTCGGCCTATGATTTGGTGATGGTGGAATGCGGTGCCGCCGACGTGGCCGGCGTTTCCAGGCTGACTCAAAGCAAGGATGTCGAGATCATTCTCTCGATGCCTGAGATCGTCGAGCAGGAGTTCGTGACTGTCATGACCGAGTTCGAAGCCGCCGGTTATGAACGCGTCGTTCTGATGTCCGATAGCAGCGGGTCCATCGAGAACCCAGTTTCGCGGCGTGCCGCCTAATCATACGCCGATGACACGGCGCAGGCGCTGGGCCACGACGTATAGCTTCTGTTGAGACTTGATGAAGCCTTTGCCGCGCGTGATGGCCCGGTGCATTAAGGCACCCACGCTGCCGCGAAGCGAAAGCGGTAGAACGACGTCATGGTGCTCAGTCTTTACAGGCGCCCACGAGCGTTTGTATCTCTGGTCGCCAAGGCCGAAATCGAACAGTCTGACGCCCTTGCCGTGCTGGGCGGCGACCATCTGCCAAAACAGGAACTCGCCAGGGCTCGTCTCCGGCGCCGCACTTTCATCGAAGGCGGTGAACTGGCAGATGATGTGGTCGCCTTTGCGAGAAAGACCGGCGAGTGCGGCGATGCGGCCGGCATGCTCGCCCTTCAGGCGGATTGCGTGCATTTCCAGTCCCACCATCCGGCCGTCGCGGTCGCGGATGTCGATGGCGCCGTGCAGGAACGCTTTGGTCTCCGGGTCTGCAAATACGTCAGGCAACCCGAGCGCCTTGAGACGCTCACGTTTCTGTTCGAAGAAGCGATCGAGCAACTGGTGTTGTTCATCCGGGGTGCCGCTGGAGATGTAGTCGAAGCCACCGAGCGCCTCAAAACGCCGCAGCTGCGCCCGGAACCTCTTGCGTCGGCCCTTGGCGTTCACCTGTTGAAGCGTCGACTCCATCTTGTCGAGAAGTGGAAGCTGGTAGGCGTGATTCTGGTTCTGGACCATCGGCAATAATGCCAGGGGATTGCGTCGGCCGCGCCATTCCAACGGAACATTCTGCAGCAGCAGAAGATCGGTCCGTCCGGCCAGAGCACGGCGCAGAGACATCGCAAGCTTTTGAGGCTCCAGATTGTCGGCAAGTTCAATGAAGCGTGTTGAGAAGAGGCCGGTGTTGATGTTGCTGTGATCGGCGCCGATGAATCTGGCGGTCCGGAAGCCATGAAAGCTGGTTATCTCTAGCGGTAGAATGAATGCAGTCTCTCCGCCAATCCTGCCCCAGACTATCGACAGTTGGCGTCCGAAGGCCTTGGTCCACGCCATGCACCAGTCATAGCCTTGATGAAGAGAATTCAGATTGTCGCGATCGAGTGCGCGCCAAACCGCTTCCAGCGGCGCCAAGCTATCCAGGACGGTGATATCGAGTTCTGCCACAGCAAGCTGCGCATCCGACGCCAGCCATTCGGAAATACCGGCGTCGGGTTCCGTTGAATGGTGCGCCCTATCTGAAACAGGAAGCTTCTGCGCCTGCACTGATTTTCTCCGGACTGACTTGCAGGCGCGAAGAATAGTCCAACGGAACGTCCATTTGGTTTATGAGCGGCGCTAAACCTTGCTTTCCGTCGATCACGGTTATCCCGTCGTTAACGGATCACTGCTGCTTCGGCCCGGCCATCCATTTGATGATGACCATCGCGGGCAGCACCCACAGTAGGCCGGTCAGGAAAAAGTACAGGAGCTGACCCCACCATGGCGCATCACCGAGCGTGGCGACCGCGATCGTGTTTGCGAGCAGCGCATAGGCAAGCACGAGCACGACGATCAGGATCGTACCGATGAATTTGCGGAGGCGGACAGGCATCAAATATCTTTCAAACTGGTGTTCCGATTGCCGCGACGGCATGCCGCAAAGGTTCGGGGCTTGTTTTGCATGAGCCGCTCAGGCAAATCAACTACCGGAAGTAAGGAGCAGCCATGGCGATCGCGAACTTGAGCACCGAACAGCAAATACTGCGTGAGATACGCCGGCAGGATGGCAATCGCCGGGCCGTTCGCATTTGGCTGGGCTTTGTGCTCTTGGCGCTGTTCTGTCTTGTGATCATCGGTGGAGCCACCCGGCTCACGAATTCGGGGCTTTCCATCACCGAATGGAAGCCGATTCACGGTGTCATTCCGCCTCTTAGCGCTGCGGAATGGGACGAGGAATTCAAACTCTATCAGCGCATTCCCGAGTTTCAGCAGATGAACAGCGGAATGACTGTCGACGAGTTCAAGGGCATCTTTTGGTGGGAGTGGGCCCATCGCCTGATCGCACGTGGCATTGGTGTCATCTTTGCGCTGCCGCTGCTCTATTTCTGGCTGGCGGGAAAAGTGGAGAGACGGCTGCGCTGGCCGCTCTTCGGAATTCTCATGCTGGGTGGACTGCAGGGTGCGATCGGCTGGTGGATGGTGTCGTCAGGACTCTCCGTCCGAACCGACGTCAGCCAATACAGGTTGGCAACGCACCTGATCATGGCTTGTCTTATCTTCGCGTCCTGCATGTGGATCATGCGAGGGCTTTCCCCTCACTCCGATGACAAGGCGCCCACACAAGGCTCGCATGTCTGGGCGGGCGCCATCGTGGCGTTTGCGCTATTCCAGATCTACCTCGGCGCGCTCGTCGCAGGCCTCGACGCCGGCTTTACCTATAATACCTGGCCGTTGATGGATGGTGCCCTCGTGCCCTCGGATCTGCTGATCCAGCAACCGGCCTGGATCAATTTCTTCGAGAACCCCAAGACCGTGCAGTTCATTCATCGGCTGGGCGCCTACACCCTTTTTGCGCTGACGCTGATCAACATGATCATAGCTCTGACCGCAGCGCCCTCCACGACGCATGCCCGGCGCGCCGTCGTCCTGTTTGTTCTGGTGACAATACAGGCGGCGATTGGCATCGCGACCTTGCTGCTGCAGGTCCCGCTTCATTGGGGGCTGCTCCATCAGGCGGGAGCGCTGGTGGTTTTTGGTTTCGCGGTCGCCAATTGGCGGGGCTTCTACGGAGAGTATCCGCACGAGACCATGATTGCCGAGCGGGACTAAGACGCGTCGCCGGGATCAGCGAGAGTCGCGTTCGAACGTCAGGCATCCGATGGCAAATGGCGCCAGCCTCCTTTGAGGCCGTCGACGTGTTGTTTACCGATGTCATTACTACTGGTTGCAAAAAATGGTCAGTTCGTTGATGGTGGACGTCGGATCTATCATGAGGGACTGGAGCCGTTTATGCCCGAACCCCGCTCGCCCCGACTTGCCGTACTTATTGACGCGACAACACTTCCGCAAAGATCGCTGCTGGCTTATTCGAGGAGATAGCCAAGATCGGCGAGGCAAGTGTTCGGCGCATTTATGGCGACTTCACCAGTGCTAGCTCAAAAGCGTGGAACGACGTGCTGGCGCGACGCGCAATAGTCCCTCAACAGCAATTCGCACACGCGACGGGCAAGAACGCTTCCGATATTACTCTTGTCATTGACGCCATGGACCTGCTGCACAGTGGCCGTTTCGACGGCTTTTGTCTTGTATCCTCGGACAGCGACCTTACCCGACTTGCCTCGCGGATCCGCGAGCAGGGCATCGATGTTTTCGGGTTTGGTGAGCAGAAGACACAAGAGAGTTTTCGTCAGGCATGCCGTCGATTCATCCATACCGAAAACCTGGTGCCCACGGTCACATCAAACGGCAGCGAGGCCACGCAAAGCGCTCGCTACGCCAACCGAGCGAAGCGACGCCCGTCATCAAGAAGGTCATCGCTCAGATGGAGAGTGAAGATGGATGGGTATCGCTCGGTGCAGTTGGAGCGCAGCTCGCAAATCTGGCGTCGGACTTCGATCCGCGGACATATGGCTTCCGGAAGCTAAGCGACCTCGTCAAAAGACGAAGTCGTTCGACATGAACAATGTCGAAGGCAAGCCGCTCCGTATCCGGGTGAAACAGCCGTCGCCGAGAGTATAAAAAAATCCGGCTGCGTCGCCGCAGCCGGATCCTTTTACTTATCGCCGAAAATCAATCTTAGAAAAAACCGCGGCGCTGCCACCAGCCAGCTTTCTTCGGCTTGCCGTCGCCTTCGGTCTCAGCAGCATCGCTGCGCGTCGATTTAACCGTTGGTTCAGACGAGGAGATGTTCGACTCCCTGTTGGCGCGCACAGGCTTCGCTTCTTCGACTGCGGGCGTAGCCAGGTCTGCGGATGCAGCCTCGATCTCAGCTTCAGCCGCGGGTGCTGCCTCCGTCGCTTCTTCAACGACAGGCTCTTCGACCGGAGATGCCTTGCGGCTGCGACGTGCACGCTTCGGCTTTATGTCTTCCGTAACCGAGGCGCCCGCTTCAACAGCGACCATCGCCGGCTGAGCTTCGACTGCTTTCTCGGCGGCGGCTTCGATCACCTCGACGGTGGTCACTTCCGTCTCGCCATCTTCGGCATCGTCATCTGCCGCTTCCGCTGCAGAAGCCTCCTGCTCGCCACCTTCCTCGCGGTTGCGGCGGCCGCCGCGCTTGCCGCGACGGCGGCGCTTGCGGCGCTGGCTCTCATCACCTTCGTCACGCGTTTCCGAGGTGGCGGCAACGCCTTCGTCACCTTCTTCCTCGTCATCGCTGTCGATCTGGTCGCCTTCCACTGCGTCACCCGAAACGCTGTCGGCAGCAACCGCCTCGCCATTGCCGTTGCGGCCGCGACGACGACGGCGACGCTTGCGCTTGCGGCCCTCGCCATCGCCTTCGGCGCGCTGCGCTGGACGTTCGGCTGCGGCCGGCTTGGCCTCCAGTTCCTCTTCTTCCTCCTCGTCGACTTCGACCACGATATCGTCGTCTTCGTCATCGGGGATGGCAGCAAAGTTGAACAGGGTTTCGATCTTGACCGGGTTCTCGACCGGCTCGCCGCGGTCGATCGCAAAGTGCTGCGAGCCGACCGAGCCATCCGCATCGATAATGATCGACACACCGAAGCGGGCTTCGTAGTCGACGATCGTCTGCCGCTTGTGATTGAGCAGGTACAGGGCAATATCAGGCGTCGTGCGAACCGTGATGTTGTGCGTGGTATTCTTGAGCAGGTACTCCTCGATGCCGCGCAGGACATGCAGCGCAACGGAGGACTGCGAACGGACGTGGCCGGTACCGCCGCAATGCGAGCAGACCTGCGTCGTTGATTCAAGAACGGATGCGCGGATGCGCTGGCGCGACATTTCCAGAAGACCGAAATGCGAGATACGGCCGACCTGAATGCGCGCGCGATCGTTCTTCAGGCATTCCTTCAGCTTCTTCTCGACAGCGCGGTTGTTGCGCTTTTCTTCCATGTCAATGAAGTCGATGACGATCAGGCCGGCAAGGTCGCGCAGACGAAGCTGGCGGGCGATTTCTTCCGCCGCTTCGAGGTTGGTCTGCAGAGCAGTGTCCTCGATCGAGTGCTCGCGCGTCGAGCGGCCGGAGTTGACGTCGATCGAAACCAGCGCTTCGGTCTGGTTCATGATCAGGTAGCCGCCCGACTTCAGCGTTACCTGCGGCTGCAGCATGCGGTCGAGCTGAGCCTCAATGCCGGAGCGCGAGAAGATCGGGTGGATGTCGCGATAGGGCTGAACCACCTTGGCGTGGCTCGGCATCAACATCTTCATGAAGTCTTTCGCTTCACGATAGCCTTCCTCGCCGGCAACGATGATCTCGCCGATATCCTTGTTGTAGAGGTCACGGATCGAGCGCTTGATGAGCGAGCCTTCCTCATACACGAGGCAGGGAGCGGTCGACTGAAGCGTCAGCGTGCGGACGTTCTCCCACAGGCGCATCAGATATTCGAAGTCGCGCTTGACCTCGACCTTGGTTCGATTCGCGCCGGCGGTGCGCAGGATGACGCCCATGCCCTGCGGCACTTCGAGCATACGCGCGATTTCCTTCAGGCGCTTGCGGTCCTGCGGATTGGTGATCTTGCGGGAGATGCCGCCGCCACGCGCCGTGTTCGGCATGAGGACTGAGTAGCGACCGGCCAGCGAAAGATAGGTCGTCAGGGCAGCGCCCTTGTTGCCACGCTCTTCCTTTGCCACCTGCACCAGCAGGATCTGGCGGCGCTTGATGACTTCCTGGATACGATATTGCTTGCGCGGCTTGCGCTGGACGCGATCGGGAACCTCCTCCATGGCGTCTTCGGCGCCGACGGATTCGATCACTTCCTCTTCGTGGTCGTGATCGTCGTCATCGTCGTCATCGCTGCGGCGGCGGGCGTCGACCTCTTCGGAGATCGAGTCGGTTTCGACCATTGCGGCCATCTCGTTGCCCGACGAGCCTTCATCGTCGTTGTCGGCGGTGGCTTCGCTGGCAGCCTCGTCGTTGGCAGGCGCTTCAGCCGCCGGCGCCACCTTCTTGCGGCTGCGGCGGGGCTTTGGCTTCTTGACGGGTGCTTCCTCGGCGACTTCCGCAACGGCCTCGACCGTTTCGGTTGCTACGGCAGCGTCTTCTTCGGGAGCGGCTTCTGCTGCCGGCGCTTCGGCAGTTGCGGCTACGCCAACGTCGGGCTGTTCCTGGGTGGAGAGATCGACCGGCGCCGTCTCGACGTGTTCGACGTCGTCGTCGCGGCGATGCTCTTCGGCTTCGGCGCGAAGCAGGGCCTGACGATCGGCAAGCGGGATCTGGTAGTAGTCGGGGTGAATTTCGGCAAAGGCCAAAAAGCCGTGCCGGTTGCCGCCGTAATCAACGAACGCGGCCTGCAGCGAGGGTTCAACCCTCGTTACCTTTGCGAGGTAGATGTTGCCGCGGATCTGCTTCTTGTGCTGTGACTCGAAGTCAAATTCTTCTATGCGGTTTCCGCGAACGACAACAACGCGCGTCTCTTCCTCGTGAGACGCGTCGATAAGCATCTTGTCTGCCATGTAAGCTGTGCTCCTCGGCGCGGCCGAACGTCGGCATCCCCTTGTGTCGAAGAGACAGAGGAGAGGCGGCTCGTCGTTGCAGCGCCGGATAATGAAAGTCGCGTTTGGTGCGGTGTGGAAGGCAGCAGCCAGACAGCAGCGGGGGAGATGTTCTCCCGGGGCCTGTAGACTTCAGATAAAACCTGCTGCGACACCATCAAAGACCAAGCGAGATCGACAAAACTAAGACCTTGTTCAGGTCCGATGAGTTTGCTCTCTCTGTAAAGAGCGGTTGGTGGCTATCCACCGATGAAGTTCCCGCATACGCCGGAAAATTCAGGATCCAATTTCGAGTGGAAACACATAAGACGGCGGACGATTGCCGGTTGTGGCGCCAGTTCCCTTGCGGTTTGGCTGCCGTGCAGGCGACCCTATCCCGTCAGCACTTCTACCCTAAAAATCCTTGTATGTTTTCTCTGTCACAATAGCAAGGGAAAAGCCAAATGTGCCATAATATTGATGGATTTCGGAAGGCATACAAAATCGGGGATTAAGGGCGCCGATTCGGCTCCGTGGCCGCGAACGTCGCTGATACCGGCGATCTCGCGTTTGCCGGGAGAAGTTGATCGGAATGATATTTAAGGTGTGGCGGTCGATTGTTTAAGAGGGTACGACCCGCGACGGTAATATCCGGATGGCGGAAAATAAGGTTTACCGGCGTGGTGGCCGTTGCCGCGGCCGCGACGACTTTTGCATTTCTTCCTGAGGTGCGAGCAGACGAAGCAGCGAAGGCCGACCCCTTGCTCGCCTATGGCGCCCGAATCATCGGCGACGATGCACGTACGCGCATTGTCATCGACTTCGATCGGGCCCCCGATTTTTCCGTCCACTATATCGCCAATCCCGAACGCATCGTCGTCGACCTGCCTGCGACGGCCTTCGGCTTCCCGGCTGCGGATCTCGCGGCGAGGGGTCTCTTCAAGGACATACGCTACGGCAAGATGGACGAGGACAGCGCCCGTATCGTGCTGACCGCCAAGAAGCCGGTGAAGATGGAAGTCGCCAAGGTTCAGGAAGATGAGGACGGCAAGGGGCACCGTCTCGTCCTGGATGCGGCAATGACGGACAACGAGAAGTTTGCCGAACTGGTCAAGGCCCAGTCCTGGAGCGATCCTTCGTCCCAACAGACGACGAGCGCCATTCCTGCGCCGGAGAAACCGGCTGATGGAGATTTCATCATCGCTGTCGATGCTGGTCACGGCGGGATCGACACGGGTGCGATCGGCGTCGATACCAAGACGCAGGAGAAGGACGTAACGCTCGCCTTCGCCAAGGCGCTCGCCGATCGCCTCAACCGCGAGTCCGGCATCAAGGCGTTCCTGACGCGAAAGGATGACTCGTTCCTGTCGCTCTCCGAGCGTGTGGAGATTGCCCGCCAGAACCATGCGGGCCTCTTCATTTCGATGCATGCGGACACCCTGAAACAAAAGGATATTCGCGGCGCGACAGTCTACACGATCTCCGACAGGGCCTCCGACAAGCTCGCCGCCGATCTCGCCGACCGCGAAAACCTCTCCGACCAGATTGCCGGCAAGGAGACCGTGGCTGAGCCTCCCGAAGTCGCCGATATTCTGCTCGACCTGACGCGCCGCGAAACGCAGGCTTTTTCTATTTCGCTTGCTGAAAGCGTGCTCACATCCTTCAAGGATCAGGTAGGGACGATCAACAATCCACACCGCCATGCGGGCTTCCGCGTTCTGCAGGCACCGGATGTGCCGTCTATCCTGTTGGAACTGGGCTTCCTTTCCAACAAGGACGACGAAAAGCTCCTGCTTGATGATGGATGGCGGGGAAGGATGGCCGACCTGCTGACGGAGGCCGTCAAGCACTACCGCACGGCGATGGTTGCAAATGGGGGCTGATTGCAGCCGTGGCGCAGATGTGACACTTGCTCGTGTAACACGATCGCAATGTGGGAATAGCGCTTCAAGGCCCTATTTTACTCACATTCACGCCGTTACTCAGCCTTGTGTTTCCATAGATGAAACGGAATCGGCTTGTGGCGAAAACGCTCATGGAGTAAGTCGCCCAACATGCAAGATGCCCCGATCCTGCGATTGTTATGTCGCGCTGATCGATGATTGAGATACCGGTAGCTTAAATATGATTAGACTTCTTGGATATTTCTTCGGAGTGGCTTGCGTCCTGTTCTTGGGCGTGGCGGCTGTTGTTGCTGTTTACTTGGCAACCGTCACGAAGGACCTTCCGGACTACGCAGTGCTGAACAGCTACGAGCCGCCGGTGACGACCCGCGTTCATGCAGGCAACGGTGCGCTCATGGCGGAGTATGCAAAGGAACGCAGACTTTTCCTGCCGATCCAGGCTGTTCCCGACCGCGTCAAGGCGGCCTTCCTGTCTGCTGAAGACAAGAACTTTTATCAGCACCCCGGCATCGATGTTACCGGCTTTGCGCGCGCACTGGTTGCTTATCTGACCGGCGGTCCGACGCAGGGCGGTTCGACGATCACGCAGCAGGTTGCCAAGAACTTCCTGCTTTCCAGCGAACAGACGATGGAGCGCAAGGCGAAGGAAGCGATCCTTTCCTTCCGTATCGAACAAGCCTACAGCAAGGACAAGATCCTTGAGCTGTACCTGAACGAGATCTTCTTCGGCCTGAATTCCTACGGTATCGCGAGCGCCTCGCTCACCTATTTCAACAAGTCGGTGAACGAACTGACGGTCGCCGACGCTGCCTATCTTGCCTCCCTGCCGAAGGGTCCCGCCAACTATCATCCCTTCCGCCATCCCGAAGCAGCGATCACCCGCCGCAATTGGGTCATCGATCGCATGGTCGAGAATGGCTATGTCAGTCAGTCCGATGGTGCCGAGGCCAAGAAACAGCCGCTCGGTGTCACCGGTCGCAGCAGCGGCCCCTCGCTTTTTGCATCCGGCTATTTCGCCGAGGCGGTCCGCCGTCAGTTGATCGACCAGTACGGCGAGAAGATGCTGTACGAAGGCGGATTGTCCGTTCGTACCTCTTTTGACCCCGCGTTGCAGGTCTTTGCGCGCAAGGCCCTTCAGGATGGTCTGACCAACTACGATGAGCGTCGTGGCTTCCACGGTCCGATCAAGCAGATCGACACGGCTGCTGACTGGGGCAAGGCGCTGGCCGATATTCCGGCTTTGACGGACGTGCCAGAATGGCGACTGGCTGTCGTGCTGGCCGTATCGGCCGACGGCGTCGACATCGGGCTGCAGCCCCCGAAGGATGGCGCTGGCAAGATCCCTTCCGAGCGCGAGCGTGGAGCCATCGAGGCCAAGAATATGCAGTGGGCATATCGCTCGGCTTCCGGCCGGAAGACAGCAAAGTCGCCCGACGGCGTTCTGTCGGCCGGGGATGTCGTCTACGTCGAGCGGTTGGGGGACGAAGGTTCCAAGTCCTACCGGCTTCGCCAGCCGCCGAAGGTCGAAGGCGGTCTCGTCGCGATGGACCCGAAGACCGGTCGCGTGCTTGCGATGGTCGGCGGCTTCTCCTACGCGCAGTCGGAATTCAACCGCGCGACCCAGGCGATGCGCCAGCCGGGTTCGTCCTTCAAGCCGTTCGTCTATGCGGCGGCCATGGACAATGGATATACGCCGGCGTCGGTTGTCAGCGACGATCCGCTGTCGATCCAGACGGGCAATGGCCAGGTATGGGCACCGGATAACTATGAAGGCGAGGGTGGTGGCGCCAACACGCTTCGCTTCGCGATCGAGCACTCGCGCAACCGCATGACGGTGCGCCTTGCCAACGATCTCGGCATGAATGTCGTCGCCGAGTATGCAGAACGCTTCGGGATCTACGATCACATGATGCCGGTTCTCGCCATGTCGCTCGGTTCCGGCGAAACCACGGTCTTGCGCATGGTATCGGCTTATTCGGTCATCGCCAATGGCGGCAAGCAGATCAAGCCGACCCTGGTTGACCGGATCCAGGACCGCTATGGCCGTACGATCTTCAAGCACGAGGAGCGCGTCTGCGAGGGCTGCAATGCGAGCGACTGGCATAACCAGGACGAGCCCAACGTCGTCGACAATCGCGAAACCGTTCTCGACCCGATGACCTCCTACCAGATCACCTCGATGCTGCAGGGTGTCATCCAGCGCGGCACGGCCGCCGGCAAGGTCGATCTCGGCGGGCGTGACGTTGCTGGCAAGACGGGTACGACCAACGATGAAAAAGATGCGTGGTTCGTCGGCTTCACGCCGGATCTTGTCGCCGGCCTTTACATCGGCTTCGACTCGCCGTCGACGCTTGGACGCGGCGGCACAGGCGGCTCGCTTTCTGCGCCGATCTTTAACGAGTTTATGCAGGTTGCTGTGAAGGACATGCCGGAATCTAAGTTTGTCATTCCGGCGGGCATGAACCTCATTCCGATCGACCGCAAGACCGGCATGGCTGCGGTTCAGGGCGACCCGAACACGATTATCGAGGCCTTCAAGCCAGGTACCGGTCCTGCCGACAGCCTCTCTGTTATCGGCATGGACAATGCGATGGCGCCCGAAGAAATTCTGCGGACGTCGCCGCAGGCCAACCAGGCCGTCCAGTCCGGCGCCGGCGGCCTCTACTAACCTTTTCCCTGACCCGTTGTGGCGGTTGCGGCCCTTTACATCCGCAGCCGCCACAATTATTTGACGGGCAACTTTTCAAGCAACGCGAAGAAGCAGGAAAATGCGAGCGGAAATCCAGAACGTAGTCGATGAAACCAAGCAGGCTATCACCCTGCTGAGGAGGCATCTTTGACTGGGACCAGGCGATAAGACGACTGGACTGGTTGAACAACAAGGCAGAGGATCCGACCCTCTGGAACGATGCTTCGGAAGCACAGAAGCTGATGCGCGAGCGTCAGCAGCTAGATGACGGCATCAACGGCGTGAAGCAGCTCGAGCAGCAGCTCAACGACAACGTCGAACTGATCGAGATGGGCGAGGAAGAGGGCGACGAGAGTGTCGTCAAGGACGCCGAAGACGCGCTCAAGAGCCTGAAGGCTGAAGCCGCCCGCCGCCAGGTGGAGGCGATGCTATCGGGTGAGGCCGACAGCAACGATACCTATCTCGAAGTCCACTCCGGCGCAGGCGGAACGGAAAGCCAGGACTGGGCCAACATGCTGCTGCGCATGTATACCCGCTGGGCGGAGCGCCAGCGCTTCAAGGTAGAGCTTCTTGAAGTGCACGATGGTGAAGAAGCAGGCATCAAGTCTGCAACCCTGCTGGTCAAAGGCCACAACGCCTATGGCTGGCTGAAGACGGAGTCGGGCGTGCATCGCCTGGTGCGTATTTCGCCCTACGACAGCAACGCGCGGCGCCACACCTCGTTCTCCTCGATCTGGGTCTATCCCGTGGTCGACGACTCGATCAACATCGAGGTCAACGAGAGCGACTGCCGCATCGACACCTACCGCGCCTCGGGAGCGGGCGGTCAGCACATCAACACGACCGACTCGGCCGTGCGCATCACGCATATCCCGACCGGCATCGTGGTTTCCTGCCAGCAGGAACGCTCGCAACACAAGAACCGCGCCAAGGCTTGGGACATGCTGCGTGCTCGTATGTACGAGGCCGAGTTGAAGAAGCGCGAAGAAGCGGCGAACGCCGAGGCAGCCTCGAAGACCGACATCGGCTGGGGTCACCAGATTCGCTCCTACGTGCTGCAGCCCTACCAGCTGGTCAAGGACCTGCGGACCGGCGTGGCGAGCACGGCGCCGGGCGACGTGCTGGATGGCGAGCTCAACGAGTTCATGGAAGCCGCTCTCGCTCACCGCATCAGCGGCAAGCCGGACGCTGTCGTCGACGACGTCGAGTAACCGCTCAAACGTATGAACATAGAGAAGGCCCCGAATGGGGCCTTTCGATTCAAGCGGGAAAACCGGAAGTTCTCCAGCGACAAATCAACGGCTGCGACTAGTTGCTGGCTTTGCCGACGGTAACCTCACCAAATTCGTCGATGACGACAGTCCAAGTCTCCGATTCCGCATCCGGATCGGTCTTCAGGTAGACCATTGCAAAAAGGCCGGGCTCCTTGAGCATGCCGGAGGAGTTTTCGGGCCTGATGTCGGTGACATACGGCTTCAGATCGCTGAGTTCCTGCAACTCCACCGTCGAGGTGATGGACGGCTCAGCGTCGCTCTGCTCGATTTGCTGCAAATATATCTTGGCGGTGCGGTCCGCCTGCCTGACGGCAAACAGCTTGTAGTAGCCGTGGCGCGGTTTTGCGGGAGCGGGAACGGCAGCCGCAGTTTGGGGCGCCGAAGGTGATCGTTGAATGGCCGGCGCCGCACCGTCGTCTTCCCAGTAACCGGTGCTGGTCGCGAAGATGACTGAAGCCGGTAGGATCGCGTCTTCTGCCTCAACGCCTCGCGCGCAGAGGGTGGACGCGGCTAGCAGCAAGGTACAAAGCGTCGTTCGTCGCAAGCTCATGTCTCAGTCCTCGAACTGCTCCGCAAGAATACGATCGGACCATGATCGATCGGGATCGGAGAGAATGCGCGCGGTCGTAAGTTCCGATTGCGCGATGCGAATATGCAGCACCGATTTCACTTCCGTGTTGTCAGCGACCGCGTTGACCGGGCGCTTCTCCGCCTCGAGTATGTGTATATCGACCGTCACCTTGTTGGGCAGAAGGGCGCCGCGCCAGCGCCGCGGCCGGAACGCGCTGACCGGAGTCATCGCCAACAGAGGGGCGTCAAGCGGCAGGATCGGTCCATGCGCGGAGAGGTTATAGGCCGTCGAACCCGCGGGCGTGGCCACCATCAGGCCGTCGCAGATAAGCTCGTCGAGTCGCACGACGCCGTCCACTTCGACCCGCAGTTTGGCGGCTTGATAGGATTGCCGGAACAGCGAGACTTCGTTGATGGCAAGTGCTGTCGAATTCGTGCCGTCAGAATTCGCCGTTGTCATCCGCAAAGGGTGAAAGGCATTTTCGACTGCTGTGCAGATTCGATCCTGCAGGCCTTCCGTTCGATAGTCGTTCATGAGGAAGCCGATGGAGCCGCGATTCATACCGTAGACCAGCTTGCCCGAGTTCATCGTGCCATGCAGCGTCTGCAGCATGAAACCATCGCCGCCGAGGGCGACGATCACGTCGGCCTCTTCAGGGGGCACGTCACCATAAATGCCTATCAACTCTTCCCGAGCCGCCAGCGCCTCTGTCGCCGAGGAGGCAAGGAAGGAAAGCGTCTGAAACGAACGGCCCATGTAATTCCTTTTACGTATTCAACGAACGATAACATAGTCTTGGCGTCTAGGCGCCAATAAAAGCCGATTTTGTCAAGTGCATCTGCAGCGCCGGCTGGAGCCATCGTCAATTCTTCGCTGCTCGATTTCAGGCGTATGCTGTGGAGGGCCCGGAACTCGAGCCGGGCAAGCCTCGGATCATCTTTCGTCGACAAGGCAGATGGCGTCAATCCTGACGTGGGGCGGCACTGCGTACTCTCCGTCGATAGCGAGACCGTACGCGCAGGCTTGCCGAGGCATTCGTAGTGACAATGGATACAGAACGTTTTGAAACGTGCTCCAATGCCAAGTTGGCGTCTATAACCGCCCTTCTTTGCGGTAGCGTGCCACGCATGTATCGAGGCTCGTATCTGGAGGCGTTAGCGACAGCCGCCTGCTTCTGCCACAGCGCACTTTAACACCTGCTCCGCATATTCGACGACGGCTCTTTCGTCGGTGACACATAACTTCAGGACTTGGCATCTCTCCTTGAGCTCGTGGAGGACGCGTCGGTGAACCCTTGCAATCGCGGCAGTATTCTTGAGCTTCATGAGCTCCTGGAGACAAGCCACTGCTACGATCTCTGAAACCAGCAGCTTGCCTTCGACTTCTCCTTGCGTTGGAATGGCAAAACGCCCACCGCCGGGTTTGGAATCTCTCTCGGGCGACAGCATGACAAACCTCCCATGGCCTTGATCGACGAAACGATGAAGAAATACGCCAGAGGGGCCGCCCAGGGTCGACAGCCGCCCCTTCGCACGCTCCAAGGCTATGTGGCTTTGACCTCTATCTTGCGGTCGTTCGTCCCGGTGTTGGCAGCCTTTGGAAGCGTGACCTTCAGGACGCCTTTCGCGAAAGCGGCGGCGATCTTATCTGCCTCGATGTAGTCAGGAAGCCGAAACGAGCGCTGGAAGGAGCCGTATCGGCGCTCCGAAAGGTGGTAGGCCTCGTCCTTCGATTCCTTTTCCTCCGTCTTTTCGCCCCGAATGGTCAGCACGCCGTTCGAAAGCCTGATGTCTATGTTGCTCTCGTCGAGGCCGGGAACTTCCGCGGTGATCTCGAATGCGTTGTCTTTCTCGACGACATCCACCGCGGGAGACACGACCCAGTCGTCAGCAGAAGTCGTGCGTCCGAGGAGCTGACCTGAGAGCGGACGCCATGAGGAAGGGCCGAAGTCGTCGAACAGCCGGTCGATTTCGGTACGAAGTGAGTCGAATGGAGACCACATCCCGCCGGGAGCCGGCGTCGTGGTCTTCTGTTCTTTCTTAATGGGGAACATATCGGGCATGATCATCTCCTGTTGGCCAAGAGGTCCGGAAGCCGGATCTAATCATTGCGTTTCGCTCGACATCGAGCGCAATCATTAAAGCGCGCGCGTGGGCAAGAGACTTTGATCAATGTCAAGAACACAGGAAATTAATTGGCGCGCGGACTCAGTCTAACGCAGTATCGGTCGAACCGTCCACCGGATAACGCACACTTAGAACATCGGTCGAAGACGCGGTTCGGTAGCATCCGTTTTGCAGTGCGCCGAGCGATATCCTCTGCCCTATCCGTACACGTTTCAGGATTGGAAATTGATCCAGCACAATGCAGATCCAGCAAAAAAGGAGGATTATTTATGTAAGCGGTATCCTGGCTTTGCGGCCGTTGAGTATTCCTCGGAGGAATGGGAGAGACAGACATGTCAACGACACTCAGGAGTATGAGCCATGTGGAATGCTTGGAAATGCTGGAACGGGCGCATTTTGGTCATCTGGCTTGCAGTAACGAAGGCCGGCCTTACGTGGTCCCAATCTACTTTGCGTTCCAATCACGAGTAGCCTACAGTTTTTCGATGCCAGGACGAAAAGTGGAGTGGATGCGGCTGAATCCAAGAGTCTGCCTCCAGGTGGAGGAGCAGTGGGGGAAGGGCGGATGGAGGAGCGTCGTGCTGAACGGCCACTTCCAGGAACTGCCGGACGATGATGTCTGGCACGAGGAGCGCCTGCATGCGTGGTCACTTTTGCAGAGACACTTGGACTGGTGGGAGATCGGCTCGCTTGAGCCTCGCGAACTACCGACTGCGTCTACATCTGCCCACCTATTCTACTGCATCTACACGGACGATGTCTCCGGTCGGGTCGTGGCCCTTCAGTGACAACGCCTCGGCCCTCGCGGTTTCCGCAATGTCTGCGCACCCTGTGACGGAGGAAGCCAATCGACTGTATCGGCGATCACGTGCCCATTACACTAGCCCAACCGAGTCGCTGGTAGCCTGAGAGACTAGCCACAGACCGAGCATTCTCGTCCTCCGCACCCCCCACGCAAATAGCATTCTGACTCGGCGCATGGCGGCTTTGTAACTGGAGGCAGGATCTAACCGCCGTCGATCGCCTCGCCGATGCGGGCGATCGCCTGCTGATAGACACTCGCGGAGTTCCAGCCGGCGATGGCGCCCATGTTGCCCTGATAGTCCCCGCCGGCGTCCCAGCCGTGCGCCCTGAGGAAGTTGGCCGTGGACATCAGCGCCGTGCTCTTGTCGCGCATGTTCCTGTTTCCGACGCCGTATCTCAGGACATTCCCAGGCAGGAACCCTGTGTGGCCGATCTCGCCATGCATGGCGCCGACCGAGCCGGCACTCAGCACGCCGCTGTCGACTAGCTTGAGCGCCGCGATAGCATGGGGCGCGAAGAATTGCGGCCGGCGACAATCGTAGGCGAGCGTGACGATTGCCGAAACTGTGTTCTGGTTGCCCATAGAGGCGCCGAAGTTGGTCTCCATACCCCAGATGGCGAGAAGCACGCCGGCGGGCACGCCGTAGTTGAGCTCGATGCTGTCGAAGAGCGCTGCATTCGCCGTCTTAAGCGAACGGCCCTTGGAAATAATCGCGGACCCACCGCGTCGTCTCATAAAGTCGGCGACCGAGCCGCTGAAAGCCTTGTTGACGGAGCGGTCGGCCTGAATTGTTCCTACGGCGTATTTCGCACCGGCAAGCGCTGCAAGACCCTTCCCCTTGACGCCTGCAGCCTTTGCCGTCTCGGCAAACTCTACTTTCCACTGTTCAAACCCGGCAGCACTTTTGCCGCACGATGCCGCCTGCGCAACGCAAGCCAGAAGGCAGAAGGCGAGGGCGCCCGCCGCAGCAAGCAAAACTCCCTTAGCAAAGAATGCCATGTCGCTCTCCTCGTGGGTCTGAACCATCATGCATCCGGCCGCATGACGTCACTCGTTCACTTGCGAAACCGGCTTGGACCGGGAAGCGAAAGGAACTGAGAAGGTGCCTCTACTATGCACGTGAGGGCGATACGGTGCTAGTGACGAAATTGGACCGCCTGGCGCAATGAACGCGGACCTGATGGCGACTCTGGCGAAGCGGAAGATCGGCGGTTGCTGACCGAGTCCAAGACACCGAGGAAATTGCAGCTTCTCGTCGACGGCGACAAATTTGGCGGATCTGTCTCAGTTCCATCGGCAGCCTTTGATATGTGCGGCGACTTAGTTGGAGGCAAAAAGCATATTTCACAGCGTATTTGGTTTCCAATAGAGTATGGTTCCGTTTGGCTAGCGGGAGGCGCTTATGGCTCACAACGACCGTTCACGGCATATCACCCAAGGCATTGCTCGCTCACCCAATCGCGCGATGTACTATGCGTTGGGCTATACCAAAGTGGACTTCGACAAGCCGATGATCGGCATCGCCAACGGGCACTCGACGATCACGCCATGCAATGCCGGCCTCCAGCCGCTTGCCGACGCGGCGATAGCCGCCATCAAGGCGGCCGGAGCCAATCCGCAGATATTCGGCACGCCTACCATCTCGGACGGCATGGCCATGGGAACGGAGGGCATGAAATATTCTCTCGTCTCGCGCGAGGTTATCGCCGATTGTGTGGAGACCTCGGTGCAGGGCCAATGGATGGATGGCGTTCTAGTGCTCGGCGGGTGCGACAAGAACATGCCGGGCGGTATGATCGGCATTCTCCGCGCTAACGTTCCGGCCGTCTATGTCTATGGCGGCACCATCAAGCCGGGTCGATGGAAGGGGGAGAGCCTCTCCATCGTGTCCGCGTTCGAGGCCGTCGGCGCTTACATGGCCGGAAAGATGAGCGCTGAGGATTTCGAGGGCATTGAGCGCAATGCCTGCCCGACGACCGGCTCTTGCGGCGGCATGTACACCGCGAACACCATGAGTTCGTCCTTCGAGGCGCTCGGCATGTCGCTGCTCTACTCCTCCAACATGGCCAATCCCGACCAAGAAAAGATCGATAGCGCGGTCGAGTCCGCGCGCGTTTTGGTGGAAGCGGTGAAGGCCGGCATTCGACCACGCGACATCGTCACGCGGAAGTCGATTGAAAATGCCGTGGCGCTCATCATGGCCACTGGAGGTTCAACAAATGCGGTGCTGCACTATCTCGCCATTGCGCATGCGGCCGAGGTGGAATGGACGCTGGAGGATTTCGAGCGGATACGCCGTAGGGTACCAGTAATCTGCGATCTCAAGCCATCCGGCCGTTATATGGCTGTTGATCTCCACGCTGCCGGCGGCATTCCTCAAGTCCTAAAGCTACTGTTGAATGCGGGCCTTCTGCACGGCGATTGTCTCACGATCACCGGCAAGACGATCGCTGACGAACTCTCGGCCGTGCCCGACGAGCCTCGTGCGCACCAGGACGTTATCCGGTCGCTCTCAGCGCCACTGTATCGCGAGGGACATCTAGCCATACTCACAGGCAATCTGGCAGAGGGTGGGGCGGTGGCAAAGATCAGCGGGCTCAAGAGCCCGGTGATTGCTGGCCCGGCGCGCGTCTTCGAAGACGAGCAATCCGCAATGGATGCTATTCTCTCGGACAAAATCAAGGCCGGCGACATTCTGGTCCTGCGTTACCTCGGGCCGAAGGGTGGTCCGGGAATGCCGGAAATGCTTGCCCCGACCTCCGCTATCATCGGACGTGGCCTTGGAGAGAGCGTCGGCCTCATCACAGATGGGCGGTTCTCCGGCGGCACATGGGGTATGGTGGTCGGGCATGTCACGCCCGAAGCCTTCGAGGGGGGGACAATCGCACTTGTCAAGGACGGCGACCAAATCACCATCGACGCCCATCAGCTACTTCTGCAGCTCGACGTCCCAGATGAAGAGATTGCGAGACGCCGAAGCCTTTGGAGCCAGCCTCCGCCGCGCTACAGGCACGGCGTCCTCGCCAAGTTTGCGGCCTTGGTCCGACCAGCGAACGAGGGAGCCGTGACGGGTTGAGGTCACATGAAAAAAACGCGCCAACTGAGGCGAATTAGTCATCAAGTCACTGATTTCGTGTAAAATTAGTGGTGCCCCCGGCAGGGTTCGAACCCGCGACCCCCTGATTACAAATCAGGTGCTCTACCAACTGAGCTACAAGGGCGATGCCTGCCAAGTACCAGATTTTGCCGTCCTGTAAAGAAGAAATCCGCGCGATCGTGATTTCGTTCGTCCGACCTTGCATCGGAGTTTGCGTTGCAAACGCCGCAGACCCGACTTTGCTAGTTCCGAGGCGCAGTCTGCCGCACGCTCGTTTGCAAGGCGTCACCGGTCTCTCCGGCACCCAACGGCGACATGATTGCAATGCTCAGCACCGAGGCAACCATGAAAACGATAATAGCGATCATTACCCGCACATTTCTCTCCTAAATCGTGCGAAGCCAACGCGCGGGGCCGACCGTCGGTTCCCCTGATGATAGCTACACGATCTACTGTACGGGTGCTGGAATAGGGCGTTCAGGGGCGGGCGCCAGCGGAGCGAGTTCGTGAATCGGCTGCGACTTGTCGATCCAGACGATGCTGAGAATGATGGCAACGAATACGCCGACGAACAGAGTGCCGATGACGAGGGAGCGGACGGCCATATGGAAATATGTTCCTCCTGTTCGAATGCGGGGCGGCATGGAAAAGAGCAGAGTCAAAACCGAGGCGAGCTTAATTTCTGATCATCAGCAGCAGTTTGCTGGCTTCCTAGTTTGCGGCGCTGCTATCATCCCGCATATGGAAGAGAAAGATCGCGCCTTTCGCCGCGATCCCCCAACCCTATCAAATTTTCAAATGCTGCCTCGCCGCATAAAGAGCGATCGCCGCAGCATTAGATACATTGAGTGACTTGATCGCACCCGGCATGTCTAGCCTGGCAAGCGCGCTGACAGTTTCGCGCGTCTTCTGGCGTAGCCCCTTACCTTCGGAACCCAGCACGAGCGCCACCTTGTCACCCGAGAATGTGCCCTCGAGTGGCGCCGGTCCTTCCGAATCGAGGCCGATCGTGAAGAAGCCGAGCTTGTGCAGTTCTCCAAGCGCGTCGGCAAGATTCGTGATCTGGATATAGGGAATGAGTTCCAGCGCACCTGAGGCTGATTTCGCCAGCACGCCTGATTCGGTCGGGCTGTGGCGCTGTGTGGTAATGACGGCACCTGCATTGAAGGCCACGGCGGAACGCATGATGGCGCCGACATTGTGCGGATCGGTTACCTGGTCGAGCACGAGAAGCAGTGGGCTGTCCTTCAGTGCTTCCAGCCGGCGGACGGGCAGGGGGCGCGTTTCCAGCATGACACCCTGATGGATGGCATCCGGGCCGAGGACCTTGTCGATATCGTGCGGAGCGACGATTTCGACCGGAATGCCGAGCGCGTCGGCAGCGATCTCCAGACGCGCAAGCGCGTTCTGGGTCACCGACAACTTGACGTTCCGGCGCTCCTTGTTGTCAAGCGCGGCACGAACCGTATGAAGGCCGTAGAGATAGACCTGCTCGGGCGCGAGTGCAGGAGGCTTCCAGTCCTCGGCACCGCGCCGGCGCTTCTGTGGCGGCGGTGTCGGAATCTCACCGCGTTCGCGTTTGCTATCACGATGCGCGCGGCGCAGGGTTGCGTAATGCGTGTCCTTGGCGGACTTGTCGTCAGTGGGCTTGCCACCGGTTTTCTTGTCTTTGCTCATGCGGCTTTATAGCGAGGGTGCTTCTTTCCGCATAGGATTTCTTTCAGGACCCCGGCTTTCCACGGTCGATGAAATTTTTCACATTTTTTCCGTCGTCATCGTGTTGACATGCGTAAATCGTCCGGTCATATACGCGGCGCAGACCGAGGGGCGGCAACGCTTCGAAAGTCTGACGAGCTTGGTCTCACGATCCGGACGAAAAGACTGGAGAGATGCCCGAGTGGTTAAAGGGGACGGACTGTAAATCCGTTGGCTCAGCCTACGTTGGTTCAAATCCAACTCTCTCCACCATTCGTCATTGGATCGGATACCACCCCGCGGGTATAGCTCAATGGTAGAGCAGCAGCCTTCCAAGCTGAATACGCGGGTTCGATTCCCGCTACCCGCTCCAGATTTTCGCAGTGTCCTGTTGTTCCTGTAACGCTTTGCGCGAGCCGGGTCCCTATGCGTACCTCTAGCCCCAGAGCAGCACGAAAGGCGAGGCCAGCGCGATGATGCCGGCGATCGTCCATCGCTTCTGGGTGTTGGTGCTGAGATCCTCTCTCGACAGCCATATGCGGACAGCAACGAAGCCGATGGCGATGAGGGCGCTGTAGATCGCGGCGCGCAACAGGATCGACCAGCCGCCGCCGAAGAGACCGATCGCGATGCCGAAGCCGGTGAGGGCGCCGAGAATACCGTATCCCACGTCGAACATCAGCGTCGTGGTGGCCGAAAGTGGCGTCAGCATCTTTGGGAAGGCGATGGCAAATGCCGCTGTGAGCAGCCATATTGCGACGATCGCTTGCAGCGTCGAAGAGCTGACGATCGATGTCGCCAGAGCCGGGAGCCGCTCGGGCGAGGAGAGGCGTACAAGCTGCGCGACCCAGTCGATCGCAGCGGCAAGAACCCACAATATGAATGCGCAGGCGGCAAAGATCAGAAAGTTGCCTGCGGATCGTTTTGCAATTTCCTTTGGTTCCATTGCGGTGTCTCCGAGCAGTGCTTCCGCGTAAGGGCAGCAAACGATGTACTATCATATCCTTGGCGCCGTCGCGCCCGTTCTTCGTGAATATATCTTCGCTGCCATCTCCGGTGGATATTGCCGATCGGGCGCTTCCTTCCCATATGCGCCCGCAGGCTAGGAATACGGTCCGCAAATAGGTCTTGCGCAATTTCCCCGAAAGCCTTAAACGGCGGCACTAAACCGGTTCGCCGGGGTCATCCATTTCGTTCACAGGAAGCATTCAAATGGCAAAGAGTAAGTTTGAGCGCAACAAGCCGCACGTTAACATCGGCACGATCGGCCACGTTGACCACGGCAAGACGTCTCTGACGGCAGCGATCACGAAGTACTTCGGCGAGTTCAAGGCGTACGACCAGATCGACGCGGCTCCGGAAGAAAAGGCTCGCGGCATCACCATTTCGACGGCACACGTCGAATACGAGACCCCGAACCGCCACTATGCCCACGTTGACTGCCCCGGCCACGCCGACTACGTCAAGAACATGATCACCGGTGCTGCCCAGATGGACGGCGCGATCCTGGTTTGCTCGGCTGCTGACGGCCCGATGCCGCAGACCCGCGAGCACATCCTGCTCGCTCGTCAGGTTGGCGTTCCGGCGATCGTCGTGTTCCTCAACAAGGTCGACCAGGTTGACGACGCCGAGCTTCTCGAACTCGTCGAGCTCGAAGTTCGCGAACTTCTGTCGTCCTACGACTTCCCGGGCGACGACATTCCGGTCATCAAGGGCTCGGCTCTTGCCGCTCTCGAAGACTCCGACAAGAAGATCGGCGAAGACGCGATCCGCGAGCTGATGGCAGCTGTTGACGCCTACATCCCGACGCCTGAGCGTCCGATCGACCAGCCGTTCCTGATGCCGATCGAAGACGTGTTCTCGATCTCGGGCCGTGGTACGGTTGTGACCGGCCGCGTCGAGCGCGGTATCGTCAAGGTTGGCGAAGAAGTCGAAATCGTCGGCATCCGCCCGACCTCGAAGACGACGGTTACCGGCGTTGAAATGTTCCGGAAGCTGCTCGACCAGGGCCAGGCTGGCGACAACATCGGTGCTCTGGTTCGCGGTGTGAACCGTGACGGCGTCGAGCGTGGTCAGATCCTGTGCAAGCCGGGCTCTGTCAAGCCGCACAAGAAGTTCAAGGCTGAAGCCTACATCCTGACGAAGGAAGAAGGCGGCCGTCATACGCCGTTCTTCACCAACTACCGTCCGCAGTTCTACTTCCGCACGACGGACGTGACTGGCATCGTCACCCTGCCGGAAGGCACGGAAATGGTTATGCCTGGCGACAACGTCACGGTTGACGTCGAACTGATCGTTCCGATCGCGATGGAAGAAAAGCTGCGCTTCGCTATCCGCGAAGGCGGCCGTACCGTCGGCGCCGGCATCGTCGCCTCGATCGTCGAGTAA